>JAAXKN010000002.1 GCA_025612375.1 Ignavibacteria bacterium | reverse complement strand
TATTATGAGTCAACGAATCTTATCCAAAGTTACATTTTATTATGAGTCAATACGGGGAATGTAATAGCAATTTAGAAATGTCAGTCCAAACATAGCCAATTATTCAATTAAAAGCTTTTAGGCAACGGAATGAAGGTTTAAGCCGTAATGGAGTTACCCTAAAGCATGCGAAGAAATTCAAAGCTGTGCCAAAAGATAATCCCTCCGCTTATCCAGTTTCATTTTCTTATTGACCTTTCCTAACGAATGATCTTTCTTGCTATTACACATTTTATTATGGATAAATAGTAGAAAGCAGTAAAGGTTAAAATGCAATTAGGCTCTTTTATATCATTAAGATAAGCTCCCGCAGTTAAGCGTAATAAATTCCTACTTGTCCTAATTTGGAAATTGTAAAAGTTTTAATTTTGACGTAGGTTTGGGGGCACATTTTTTTGATTAATGGGATATAACAATTAGTGGAATATAACTTAAATTCAAACGACGCATATGCGTCTTTAAGATTAAAAGACTTTCGATGGTTCATTGTCGCCAGGTTTATCTTAACTCTGGCAATACAGATGCAGTCAGTAGTTGTGGGCTGGCAGGTCTACGCCCTTACGCACGACGCGCTTTCTCTTGGAATGATAGGAATAGCCGAGGTGGTCCCCTTCCTTTGTGTAACGCTTTTTGCCGGACACGTGGCCGACATTGTAAACCGCAAAAAAATCATTGTTCTTTCAGGCCTTGTTTACTTTATCTGTGCTGCAGCGCTTCTATTCGTTTCGACTCAGCTGCACCCGGTACTGGTTTCATACGGCGCAATGCCAATATACCTCATAATTTTTATTACGGGCCTTGCCCGCGGCTTCATGTCTCCGGCACAGTTCGCCTTTATGGCGCAGCTGATACCAAGAGAGCTCCTGGGCAACGCCTCTACATGGAACAGCGTTTCCTGGCAGGTGGCTGAAGTTGCAGGCCCCGCAATAGGCGGACTCATCTACGGATTTTTCGGCGTGGGATCAGCCTATACTACCGTCGTTATCTTCTCTGCAATAGGCTGGATATTTTTTGTCGCTGTAAAGAAAAAGCCGATGCCTGAACGCACAAGAAAAGAAAACGTGTGGGAAAGCCTGTCCTCGGGACTTAAATTTGTCTTCGGACACCAGATGGTCTTAAGCGCCTTAAGCCTTGATATGTTTGCGGTCTTCTTCGGCGGCGCGGTTTCAGTGCTTCCAATTTTTGCCGACCAGGTGCTGCATACCGGAGCCAAAGGACTTGGATTTCTGAGGGCTGCTCCGGCTCTTGGCGCAATAGCAATGTCCATCATTCAGGCGCACTACCCCCCTTTTAAGAAAGCCGGGCGGAACCTGCTTTTTGCCGTTTTCGGATTCGGGCTCTGCATTATATCTTTTGCACTGTCGAAGAATTTTTACCTGTCGCTTTTCATTCTGCTCTTAAGCGGAATGTTCGACAACGTAAGCGTGGTTATAAGGGCAACCATCATACAGCTTTATACGCCTGACGATATGCGCGGAAGGGTTTCTGCCGTAAACGGAATTTTTATCGGATCTTCAAATGAGCTTGGTTCTTTTGAGTCGGGGCTTGCGGCAAAACTCCTGGGGCTTATACCATCGGTGGTTTTCGGCGGCAGCATGACGCTTGCAGTTGTGGCAAGTGTAAGAAAACTTGCTCCTAAATTAAGAGAACTGAAGTTATAACTTACAGAAAACATTTCTTAAGAAAAAAAAATGGCGCTCCTTAAAAAAAGCGCCATTTTTTATTTTGACAAAAGAAACTGTTTCAAATCCGGATAGCTGCTGCTGATTTTAACTGACTCCTTCTTTTTATTCAGCGCATCCAGAAGCTTCTCCGGAGTTTCCACTTTTGTGTTAATAGCCTCTTCAATTACTTCAGGAAATTTTGCCGGGTGCGCAGTTTCAAGTATAACCGATACTGCACTTGCCCTCAGATTTTCCGGATACTCCATTAAGGCCTCATAGGCAACAGCCCCGTGTGGATCAATTATATATGAGAAATACTCGTAGACTTCAGCTATTGCTTTTCTGGTCCCCTCATCACTGATGCTGGTGCTGAAGATGACCTTTTTTATCTTTTCGTAAGAATCCTTATATAAATCAAATATGCGGGCAATGTTGCTCGGGTTGCCGACATCCATGGCATTTGATATTGTCTGAACCGAGGGCCTGACTCTGAGCTTTCCGCTTGAAATGTAGTCTGATAAAACTGAATTTTGATTTACAGCCCCGATAAAACGTTTTACAGGAAGTCCCATCTCTGAGGCCATAAGTCCTGCAGTAAGGTTCCCCAGGTTTCCGCTCGGAACAGAAAAAATAATTTCATTATCTTTTGTCTTTAGTTTAGACCAGGCGTACACATAATAAAAGCTCTGCGGAAGGAGCCTTGCAAAGTTAATTGAATTTGCAGAGCTTAAGTTTACTCTTGTACTCAGCTCCCTGTCCATAAAGGCTTCCTTAACAAGCCTCTGGCAGTCATCAAAAGTGCCTTCAACTTCCAGGGCCGTAACGTTGCCGCCGATTGTTGTAAGCTGATGCTCCTGAATATTGCTCACCTTGCCCGAAGGATACAATAACACAACCTTAATTCCTTCAGTGTTAAAGAATCCGTTTGCAACGGCGCTTCCCGTGTCCCCGCTTGTAGCAACAAGAATTGTTATTTCCTTTTTTTCTCCCTTGAGGAAATACGACATCAGTCTTGAAGTAAACCTTGCGCCAAAGTCCTTAAAGGCTAGTGTAGGCCCGTGGTAAAGTTCAAGCACAGCCAGGCTGTCAGATAAGGATTTTACAACAACAGGAAAGTTAAATGCATCTTCAACAATATGTTTCAGATCACTTTTTGGAATTTCACCCTCCGAAAAAAGTGATGCGGCTTCATATGCAATTTCCTGGAATGACATACCGGAAAGACTTTTAATGAAATTCCCGTTAAAGGGAGGGATATCCAGGGGCATAAAAAGCCCCCCGTCGGGCGCAATCCCCTGAAGCACCGCCTCTTTTAATGATACTCTGAGGTTCTTATCTTTTGTACTGTAAAACTGCATTAGCTATAACCTGATTTAAATTATTTCGATTCAATTACAACTGGCCCCTGCCTGTTGATGCGTGAGACATAAATTTCGCCTTCTATATTTTCATCCATTGCCAGGCGCATTTTCATTCCCGCCATTTGTGCAGTTTCAAGTGAATCTGAAAGTGCAAATATGGAAGGCCCGCTTCCTGAAATATTGCACCCAAGTGCACCGGCATCCAAAGCGGCTCCCTTGATATTTTCATAGCAGGGTATAGTGGACTTTCTTGCTGGTTCAATTATTACATCCTGAAGCGAGCGCGAAATAAGCCCGTAGTCACTTTTCATCAGTCCTGCAATAAGACCCGCGGCGTTGCCCCACTGCACCTTTGCGTCTTCAAGAGATACCTGTTTTGGAAGCAGCCTGCGCGACTCTTTTGTATTGATCTCAATATCGGGGTGAAGCACTGTGCAGAAGAGATTTTCCGGCACGGGAATTTCAACTATGTCCGGCGGGTTATAGCCTCTTATAAGAATAAAACCCCCGTAAAGGCCTGGAGCCACGTTATCTGCATGAACGGCCCCGCTTGCTATTCTTTCTCCCATAATTGCAAACTCCAGGAGCTTATCTTTTGAGAGGTTCAACTCCAGGAGCTTATCGGCAGCAAATGCCGCCGCAACCGCACTTGCGGCGCTTGAGCCCAGCCCGCTTCCAAGGGGCATTTTCTTATGAATTTCAATTTCAATTCCCCCGTTAAAACCCGCATAGCTCCTTATTGCAATGACAGGTGCCCCGGCAGTATTCTCCTCTGGGTTCAAAGGAAGCTTCCCTCCGTCACCCGTAATTTTAGTAATTCTCACTCCGGGCTTGTCCGTAAGCCTTAAGACCACCTCATCGCCCGGATAGTCAATGGCAAAACCCATCACGTCAAAGCCGCAGGCTACATTTGAGACTGAAGCGGGAGCAAAAACCCTGACCTCTTTTTTCATACATTCTCCATTAAATATTCTAGCGGTTAAAGAGATAATTTGCAATTCTGACAATATCGGCAAAAACGCCTCCCGAAGTAACAACAGCACCGGCTCCCGGGCCCTGAATAACAACCGGGCGCTCATTGTAGTACACCGTGGTAAATGCAATAATATTGTCGTTCGAGGTCAGTGAATAAAATGGATGATGGCTGTCTACGGCAGTCAGTTTAATCTCAGCCTTGCCATCCTTATATGAGGCTATATAGCGCAGGAGTTTTCCTTCCTTTGCCGCCTTGCTTCTTTTCTCTTCGTAGTAATAGTCGTAGCAGCTGAGCTTTTCCAGGAATTCATCCAGGCTTATATCCCCGCGCAGATCTTCAGGTATAAGGTTTTCAACCTTTATATCTTCAAGCTCAAGTTTGTAGCCCGATTCGCGCACGAGTATCAGAAGCTTGCGCGCCACGTCAAGTCCGTTTAAGTCTTCCCTCGGGTCAGGCTCCGTGTAGCCCTTTTTCCTGGCGTCGAGCACAATTGAGGAGAATGAGCTCTTGCCATTAAATACGTTAAATATGTAGCTTAAAGTACCGCTTAAGACGCCTTCAATCTTATGTACCTTGTCGCCCGAGAAGACCAGGTCGTGCAGTGTGCTTATTACCGGGAGCCCCGCACCCACGTTTGTCTCATAGAGGAAGTTTACGCTGTGCTTCTGGGCTGCCTTCTGGAGCTGCAGGTAGTACTCATAATTGCTTGAATTTGCTTTCTTATTCGGAGTAACAATTGAAATTGAAGAAGAAAGGATCTCAAGATACTTCAGCATTATTACTTCACTTGAAGTACAGTCCACAAAAACGCTGTTCGGCAGGTTGCTCTTAATCATCCTTTCAACAAACAGATCCGGGTTAGATTCTTCCCCCTCGCCAAAAAGCCTTTCCTCCCACTTTTCGACGTCAATACCTTCATAGTCAAAGAGCATTTTGCGGGTATTGGCTACAGCAATTATTTTAATTTCAATTTTAAGATGGCTGTATAAAAACTCCAGCTGGTTTTTAATCTGCTGGAAGAGCGTCCGTCCGATGAGTCCCGTTCCCACTACAAATAGGTTGATCGATTTTAAGTCCGACAGGAAGAAGGCGTCGTGTATGGCGTTAAGCGCCTTGGACTCATCGTGCTTCGGAATTACCATTGATATATTTAGTTTCGAGGAACCCTGCGCGATGGCTGCGATATTGATACCGTTACGCCCCAGTGCCTGCAGCACCTTGCCTGAAATGCCCGAAGTGCCGCGTATATTTCCACCCACGGCGGCAACAATGGCAAGGTTGCTTTCAACCACAACCTGGTTAACGAATCCCTCGGATATTTCATATCTGAGTTCCTTTTCAATCAGCTCTTTTGCCTTTTGTGCAAACTTGGGCAGAATTGCAAAACATATTGAATGTTCCGATGAAGCCTGTGAAATAAGGATAATATTTATTGCGCCGTCGGCCATTGCGCCGAATATTCTGCGTGCAACGCCGGCTACACCTACCATACCGCTGCCCTGTACCCTTATTAAGGCGACGTTGCCGATTGAAGTTATTCCGGTAATAAGGTTCTTCTTCCCGTTGCCGTTAAGGGTTATTAAAGTACCCGGAAAAGAAGGGTTAAAAGTATTTTTAATCCTTATCGGAATATTCTTCATCATTGCCGGGCGCATTGTTGGCGGATGGATTACCTTGGCACCGAAGTGAGACATTTCCATGGCCTCGTCATAGCTCATGGTTTCAATTGAAAATGCCTTTTTTACCTTCCGCGGGTCTGCCGTCATTACGCCGTCTACGTCCGTCCAGATCTCAATTTCATCGGCGTTAAGTATAGAGCCGAATATGGAGGCTGAATAATCCGAACCTCCGCGCCCCAAAGTGGTTGTCTCGTTATCCGGTGTGCTTCCGATAAAGCCCGTTACAATCTGCAGGCAGTCCTTATCTTCAAAGCAGCTTCTTATGAGTTCCCCTGTTGCCACAAAGTCCACTATAGCATTTCCGAAAGTCTTATCGGTTTTAATTACCTCTCGGCTGTCTAAGAATCCCGCACGGATACCGCGCGAAAGGAAAGCCTCAGAGATAATATAGGCTGAAAATCTTTCACCGAAGCTCATAATGTAATCCATGCTCCTGGAAGATATTTCCCTTACCAGGCAGATGCCGTAGAGCACCTGCTTAAGGTCGCTTATGAGTTTAGAGACGGTTTCAACCGCAATTGGGAGCCGCTCTTCCGTGACGAGCTCTTTAACGGCTTCAAGATGCCGCGCCTGGATCTTGTCAAAGAGCAGCTGGTATGAGGCGTCGCCTGAGGCTGCTCTGAGCCCTGCTTCAACAAGTGTGTCGGTTATTCCCTGGAAGGCCGAGAAAATGACAACCGTGTCACTTCCATTGCCGTGATCCTTGGATACTATATCGATAACATTTTTAATTCTTTCGGGTGAACTCACCGAAGAACCGCCAAATTTTAGAACTTTCATTTTATTCCGTCTGGTTTAAAAACAAAAAAACCGGCTTTAGCGGGCTGAAGTCGGTTTCTTAAAAAATGTAAAATTATACACTGCCAACTTTAGCCCGTATAAGGGGTTGGTGTCATCCACATTGTGGTGTGCATTATAGCAGTGCTGTATGTATTTATCGGGTAATTCATTAAAATCAAAAAGTCCGCTTTAATTTTCGCGAAAAATAGTTAAATAAATTTATATTGTCAAACCCAATTGAATAAAACCAGTGCATATTTGTATTAATATAAGAATTATTATTTTGATTCGCCACGGCTGACCAGCCGGCAGTTTTATTTATTTGCCTCTGCGGCGCCTGTGGGCTCGGGAACTCCTTCCGGATATTTTTTAGCCAGATAGCTCCTTATTGAAAAATATCCGAACACTCCGGCTAAAAGCGCTGCAATTCCTCCGAGTGCAAGTCCCCAGCGGGGATTTGTGTATTCTGAAAGCCACCCTACAATAGGCCCCCCGATGGGAGTTGATCCCAGAAATGCAATTGTCCAGAGCGACATTACCCTGCTCCTCATCTCAGGTGCGCTTTCAAGCTGAAGCGTTGTGTTGCCCAGTGTCATAAATCTTATTGAGAATACACCTACAAATACCATTGTTAGCGCCGCAAAATGAAGCCCCGGCGATATGGCAGTAAAAAGTATTGAGGTACCGAACAGGAAAAGTGTAATTACAATGCTGTAGGGCGAAGTCCTTCTTCTGCCTGCCGTGGCAAGCCCGCCTACTACTGCACCGACCCCCATGGACGAGGTCAGCAGAGCATAGCTGTCGGCATCACCATGAAACGTATATTTTGCAATTAAAGGCAGGCTGACCTCAAACTCATATGCAAGCGTTCCTATAATACCCATCATAATGAGCACAAGGCGCAGCATCGGTTCATTTTTTACGTACCGGAAACCTTTCAGAAGCTGCCCTTTTATTTTCTTTACGCGTTCAGCCGTATGAAGCTCCTCTTTCCTCATCATGAAAAGGCAGAAGAGGACCGCAACAAATGAAGCGGCATTTAAGAAAAAACACAAGGCGAGTCCTGCCCCGGCAATTATAACTCCCGCAATTGCAGGGCCGATGACGCGGGCGAGGTTAACTTCTATTGAGTTCAGTGTTACGGCATTGCTGAGCTCTTTACGCCCAACCATCTCAAATACAAAGGTTTGACGTGTGGGGTTATCTACTGAATTTGTCAGCCCGAAAAACGCGGCCAATATATAAATCATCCAGAGCTGGACTGTGTTTGTTACCACCACAATGCCCAGTATTAGTGCCGAGATGCCCTGGCACGCCTGCGTAATGTAAAGCAGGTTACGCTTTGAATAACGGTCTGCAATTACACCGCCTAAAGGTGTAAAAAGAAGTACCGGCAGGAACTGCAGCGCCGTAACAAGCCCCAGTGACGTTCCCGAGCCGGTAAGCTTAAGTACAAGCCAGGCCTGCGCAATCCTCTGCATCCATGTGCCGGGAAGTGAAATGCCCTGTCCGATATAATACAGGCGGTAATTTCTGACCTTTAATGAGGAAAACGTATTGCGGAAAATATTTCTTGCCGAATCCAGTATCCCTATATTCTTAAAACTAAACTTTAATGCCATATCCCTGATATTTCTTATTCTATCTTCTTATGCTGCATATGAAACAATCTATCAAAATCAGGCCTTAGATTCACTTTATTATTTAGTGGGCTTCTTTTTTAAGGACAAGATTACGGTAGAGCGTTTCAATTTTCTCCTGAAAGACTTCAGGACTGAAGAGTTTCACCCTTTTCATTGAATTTTCTGAAAGCCGTGTCCTAAGTTCCGGGTTTGAAAGCAGATTTTTAATATGTCCGGCAAGCTTTTCATATTCGCCCCGGCCATAGGTCAGGCTTGTAACATCTTCAAGCGCAATATCCTTAACGCCGTCTGAATAACACACAACATTCGGAAGCCCCACTGCCATAGCCTCAAGAAGTGAGAGCCCGAATGCCTCGGCATGCGAGGGGAACAAAAATATGTCAAAAAGTGAAAGAAGTTCCGGTATGTCTTTTCTAAATCCCGTAAAAATAAAGTATTTATCCAGACCATACTGCCTGACCTTTTCTTTTAACCCTGCCTCGTACTGCCTTTCATTTTCCTGGGAAGTCCCGACAATAATAACTTTGATATCCGGCTCATCCTGGCTTATAACTCTTACGGCTTCAATTACATCCTCATGCCCTTTTCCGGGACTTATCCTGCCCACCATACCGATTACGGTTTGTGAAGGGGTTATTTGAAATTCCTTTTTCAGATCAGAGGAGTCATCGTTTTTTACAAACTTATTTATATCAATAAAATTATGAATTAGAGCCACCTTTTTTTCGCCCAGCACGGTAGTATCAAGAAGATTCTGCCTTATTACTTCCGAAATTGCAATGGCACAGTCCAGGCGCCTGTAAATAAAGTTATGCAGCAGGTCTTTTTTTTCGATTGCAGATCCAATATGCTTTGTCATTACAACAGGGGTTCTAAGTCCTGAGAGCTTCAGGGCGGGAACGATAAGCCAGAGGTCCTTTGAAAAATGCGTATGAATGAGTTCAATTTTCTCATTCTGCAGAGTTTTCTTGAAAATCTTAATGCTTTTTAAGCTTAGCGGCGATGCGTCAAAATTTACGCTTTTAACATTCAGCCTGCGGGATTCTTTATCTATAGGACTGTTTTCGATTGAAGCCAGCGCAACAGAGTGACCTTCTTTTAAGAGCAGTTTGATGCTGGAGATTACGAACATCTCCATTCCGCCCCACGATTTTGACAAGCAGGAGACCAGTATATTCATTGTATTAAAGTAATATTAAGCCGAAGCAGGTTTTATTCATAATTAATTAAAGGGCTTAATAAGCAAAATATTTCTAAAAAAAACAACCGCTCCTTAAAGGGCGCATGTGCCTTCAGGAGCGGAAGACGTCAGTATTTAACAATTTTTGACGTCTATTTAGCCAGTTTGACCTCAAAGGTATAGTCAAGCGGCTTGAAGTTTTGTCTCATTCCGCCTCTTTCTCCGCCTCCGCCACGGCGTCCGCTGCCTCCGCCTTCTCTACCGCCTCCCATGGGTGGACGGTTGCCGCCTTGGCCGCCGGATCCCATACGCATTCCGCCCCCGCGCTGGGTCATATCAATTTTCCCTGTTTCAATCTTCACCTCAACATCCTCTCCGGGACGGGTCTTTAGTACAGTCTGCGCGCCGCTGCCCTCCAGGGGAACCTTCAGTTCATAGACAAACTGGTCTTTCTGGTAGCTGATGCCTGCCTGAAAGTCTTTAGCCGATGCTATTTCGGATGTATAGAGCGGCAGATCGTCTTTATTTGTAACTGTAAGCTCTTTTTGCATGGAAATCAGTTTTTGAATTCTCTCTTCACGCCCGCGCGGGGAAGTACTGTCCTGAGGCATCTGCATTCTGAAATCCCTCATCTCACCTCTTTCAGGCCTTAAGGGGAATTTCACTCCGATTACATCCTTTGAACTTCCGGGATCGAGCCAGATGGTAAGGCCCATTGTCAGAATCCTCATCGCCTTCGAGGCATCCGAAGTAACCAGGCAGAGATAAAGATTCTGCCCGTCGTTCTTAAAGCCGTAGGCCATGTTATCGTCTTTAACAGTCTTCAGGCTGCCTGCCCAGTCGGTCTGGCTGCCATCAATTTTAATCTGGCTGTTATTAAATGAGCTTTCAACCTCGGAGCTTCCGGAGCACCCGAATAAGGAAAGCCCTGCCAGAACCACTGCTGCCGCATATTTAAGATATTTCATAAAAATTTTCTCCTGTTAATAGTAAGATCCTCCTTCTTGGAAGGATTCAGAAAACTAAATTCACTTTTCATTTCTATACTGATTAGACAGTAATATTCACTAAGAAAGTTTAAAAATTAACATAGAGGGGAAAAGCGGAGAGAAAATGGATATGCGTAAATTTGATTAAATTCAGGCCTTAAGGGTGCTTTATATCCTTAAGGCCTGGTAATTATTTTTCCTCACGGCTCATTATTTTCTTCCAGAACAGCGGGGCTGTAAAGATTATTATAACTCCAACTATTACACCCCCGATTAAAACCGCCCTCGGGGCGCCCTGAATTCCTCCGAGCAGTTCGGCCACGGCACCGCTTCCAAGAGAACCAAGCGCGGGCAGGCCGATTAGCGTAATTGTATAAAGGCTTATTATGCGCCCCCTGAGTTCATTTGGCACGGTAACCTGAATAAATGTTGCAATAATGGTTCCAACTGCCGTTGCCGAGACGCCGTTAATAAAAAGAAATATTATTCCCAGAATCAGGCTCGTACTTTCCGCAAAGAGTATAATGGAAATACTGAATACCAGTCCGGAAATGACAAGCACCACGCCGGGGCGCCTGACGTTACTGAATGAAGCAAGCGCAAAAGCCCCCACAAGCGCCCCGCCGCCCGAGGAAGCAAGAAGAAGCCCGTAGCCGTAGGCTCCGCTGCGCCATATGTCGCGCGCAAATATAGGCAGGAGATTCTGATAAGAACGCCCGAAAATAGCCGTGACAGTTGAAAGTGCCAGAAGCGCCAGTATAAAACGCGATTTCCATGCGTAGGAAAGCCCCGCAAGGACTGAGTCCTTAATCGACGTTTTCTGACCGCCGCTATGTGTGCGTACATCTTTCATTGAAGCCAGGGCAAATAATACGGCAAGAAAAGTAAGGCCGTTTATAAAGAAAAGGCTCCCTGCTCCAAGTATTCCCAGAAGAGCCCCTGCAACTGCAGGACCAATTAAGGCTGCTCCCGTAAAAGTTGCCGAATTAAGCGACAGGGCGTTCAATAGGTCCTCTCTCGGTACCAGGTCCGGCACCAGAGCCTGCCTGGCAGGGTTATCAAATGCCAGAAATACGGCTCCGGTAAAAGAAGCTGCCAGTATGTGATAAACCGAGACCATGTGCAGCCATGTCAGTATGGCAAGTACAAATGCAGTTATCATCATGCCGGTCTGTGTGATATAAAGAAGCCTGATGCGGTTAATCCTGTCGACGGTTACTCCTCCAAAGAAAGGAAGGATAATCATAGGAAGAGCAAAGCTCAGGCCCAGAAGTCCAAGCCACAATGGTGAATTCGTCAGCTGCAGTACCAGCCACCCCTGGGCAACATTCTGCATCCAGGTACCGGCATTAGATACAATAAGTCCCGTCCAAAGAAGTGTAAAATTCCTGTGCTGAAGGGCAGCAAATCTCCGCGGTTTTTCAAGTGTTGTTGCTTCTGCCATAATTATTTTATACCCTGCTTTAAGCTCTCAACCAGTACCTCAGCTTCCTCGCTTTTTATGGCCTCCACTATCTTTTCAGCCACAGCTTCCGCTGTATCCATCGGCATCATTTTCATCCTGTCTGAATGGGTCATCTCGCGGCTTATGGTATTCTGAAAGAAATCTGGCGTATTGCAATTTCATCGCGCATGTCCGCGGTTACCGCAAATGAATTTGGGATTTCCTGACTCAGCTTTTGAAGTTTTTCGGTCGAACGGGCAACCAGCACAACGTTGGCTTCATGCTCTGCAAGGAGCCTTGCCGCGGCAAGGCCTATTCCGCCTGAAGCCCCCGTTACAATGATCACTTTATTTTTAATTTCCATTTCTTTATTCCTCATTATTTTAATAATCTAAGTATGGATGGGAGATAAATAATACGTAAAATTCCATCTCTCACTCTGAGCTTACAATCTGCACCTAGGTCATGCGAGGTCCAAATGTGCCCCGAATGTGGCAATATTATTTTTTGCGGGGACTAATATAAACCAAAGAGAGGATAATTTCACAAAAAGGGGGGCGGCTTTTGAGGACTCATCTTCATAAATGTGAGGCTCATCATACCTCAAGCGCGTTTCACAATATCTTCTTGACAAAAGTAAAATTATTCTTATCATACAATTAGAAACTACTTTTCGCAAATACTATTGGTTCCGTGGAAATTACCATTATCCTTTATGGGAAACCGGCTTGCTCTGTTTGGCAAAGCACTTCCCGAGGATACTAATGACCACAATAAGAGAACAACATGAAAATTTTACTCCTTAATGGTAATGATTCTGACATGTTCCTTGTCAGCAAGGAAGATCTGGTTAAGTATCTTTCGGGGGAAGCAAAGTTTGAAAGGCCGCTCTCACCGGATATAGTAGTAATAAACAAAGAAGTCTCTGAAAGTGAAGAGCCGCTGGCAAAAGAGCTTGAAAAAAAATATAACAGGCCAATGGGCATGGATGAGTACCTGGAAACATTAAAGTCCATGCTAAACCTCATTTCATAAAGCCGCCTCAGGAGCCGGGTAATTCATCACGTGTATATAACGTCAGAATTTTTTCCAAACCTAAAGCCATCAGGAGTTTTCCCATATCCGGGCGGTTGAAGCCTGCATCCCTCGCAGTGAATGACAGGCTTCTCGCGCCTACGGAGTGCGGGTAAATTTGCTCAAGGAAAAGGAGCGCCGGTTCCTGAGGCGGAAAACCGGCAGCCCGTATTTCAATATCAGAATTTAATATTATCTGACCAGCATCATCTTTCTGCTCATAGCAACTTTATTGCCTGTAAGCCTGTAGACATAAACTCCCGAGGGCACTTTGTCTGCGTTAAATACCGCCTTGTGATATCCTGCCGTAAGGGTGCCGCTTAAGAGAGTTGCAACTTCCCGGCCAAGCATGTCATAGACTTTTAACGTATAGTCGCCTGCCTCCGGAGCCGCAAATTCAATCGTAGTTGACGGGTTGAACGGGTTAGGATAGTTCTGCTTCAGGCTGAATTCAGCCGGAATTTCAGGCTTCTCCCCGCCGTTTGTAAGGCTTGCGGAAAGCCTGTAGACCTCGCCGCTTTTGGTTCCACAAATGACCTCTTCGGTTGAAGGATCCACTACAAGAGCACAAACGTTGCAGCCGTCAAAGCCCAAATGTTTCCATGTCAGGCCGTTGTCCTCCGACATATAAATGCCTCCGGTAAGTGAACTGACGTAAATCCTGCCGCAGGGAGCAACACCAATCGTGTAAATGAACTGCACGGGCAAAGTGGTTACTTTTGTCCATGTCTGCCCGTTAACGGACTGATAGAGCCCGTCACCATAGCTTGCGGCAAAGAGCATTGTCTTTGAGGCAGCTATCGTCCAGAACATCTGGAATGAGCAGTTTACCTGAACCCATGTAGTAGTTCCATAGGCCAGCCGGTATATGCCGAATCCGAAGGTTGCAGCATACAGATCGCCGTTACCGGCAACGGTAATTGCCTGAATTACCGGCCAGATGTTAAAGCCGCTATTAATCGCCTTCCAGCTTACTCCTAAATCCACTGACATGTAAACTCCCGAGCTCCATGTTGCGGCATAGAGCACACCGTTATAGAATACTATGTCGTGGACGTCCAGGTTTGCGCAGCCTGCCACAACCCATTTAGTACCGTTATATACATAAATCCCTTTTGCCGTTGCGGCAAAGACACGCCCCTGCACCACGGTAAGGGACCATATATATGTAGATTCTATGGTTTCGGAAAATACAACCCAGGTCAGGCCCGAATCAGTTGACTTATATATTTTTCCGCCCCAGGTTGCGGCATAAACGTTGCATCCATCGAAGGCGAATGCATAGATAAGCTGACCGAAAGACCATGTTGGAGTAATTGGAATTGTTCCGCCGCCACTGCCGGAGGTGCTGACATTTACAGTTACACTCGAAGTATTATTTGCCAGTACAATATCCACCGGCACACTCGACAATAGTGTCGCCGTATTTGTAATAACAAAGCTGGCAGATATATTGCCTCCGAAGGGCGCCGTATTAAACTGTCCTGAACCCGTCATGCACCTGACTATTACCTGCCCTGTTATTAACCCCGCCGGGAATTCGAGTGCGGCCAGAGGGGCAAGCACTGATCCAATTACCGCGATCCCCTGAATTTTAAGCGTGAGCGCCTGATAGAAATTAAAGACTATATTGCCTGCTGCAGGCCCGTTCACGCTCATGCCTCCCATCCAGGAAATATTCTGCCCCGACACGTTTATAATTACAACAGATCCCCCGGGGGCGTTAATTACAAGGTTATGAGTATTTGAAAGGTCACTTCCTGAAATCTTAAAAACATTCATGAACGGATCTGTTCCTGTAAGCGTCATGGTTCCCCATTGCGAGGAGACAGTGCCGTTTACAGTGTAGCCTGAAAGCGTCATTGACAGGTTCTGCAGGTATGTTTTAGCCTGTGCAAAATCAATCGGGCGGCCGTTTATCAGAGTGCCCCCGGTAATTGAGACGGCCATCTGCGGAAGGTTTGTAGTTCCGCCATAGACCGCATTGCCGTTATTTATTGCCCCGCTGATAAAAGTCAGGTTGCCTCCTACTACAAGCACATTGCCGCTGTTTGGAGGCAGGAGGTCGCCAACGGAGTAGTTCGCCAGGTAAGCATCGCCTCCAACTGCCATTTTGCCCTGTGTATCTGCAGAAGGCTGCGTCAGGTTCTCAAATACAAAAACGTTGTAATCCCTGGCGGGACCAAAGTCCAGAGATTTTTTAGCCATTTCATCGCAGTTGACTTTTACATTGATTTTCAGCGCCGCGCTTGCGCCTACGGCAAG
Organism: Ignavibacteria bacterium; assembly: GCA_025612375.1. Classification (NCBI taxonomy): domain Bacteria; kingdom Pseudomonadati; phylum Ignavibacteriota; class Ignavibacteria; species Ignavibacteria bacterium. The sequence goes on along the minus strand of JAAXKN010000002.1, from coordinate 347,063 downwards.
GCTTCCGACGGACCATTTTCCGTCTGATGAATTATATGATCCCTGTGATGCATTTGCGCTCAGGTAATCAACCCCAAGAGGCAGAACGTCGCCGACAACTACAGAAGAAGCCGCAGAAGGGCCCAGGTACTTTACAGTTACAGTGTAGGTAAATGTCTCTGCACACTGAAGGCTTGTCTTGCTGGAGGTAACCACCACTTCAAGATCGGTGCAATCCTGGCTCTGTTTTATGAGTCCTGCATCCACGGTAAGATTGGTAACATTTGCGGCAACATTAAAACATTCGGTTTTGCCGTCAGGACCTATATCAGAGTCCTTTGCGTCGTCTGCGCCCTGGTTCTTGGGACTTACCGTATAGTTCGATGCAACTATCTTAATAAAGTAGCTCCCCACAGGAACATTAATAAAAGTGTACTTTCCATTGGCATCTGTTATCCTGTTCGATATCAGTGTCCCCACGCAGTTACGCAGTTCAACTGTAATTCCCTGAATGCCGGGTTCACCCTGATCCTGAATTCCGTTTCCATTCAGGTCATTCCATACAAAGTCGCCCAGGAGGTAGTTTTCCTGGCTTGTCTTATAAAGTCCCGCATCCACAATTTTATCATAGTCGCATTTGCAGCCTGCGGGCGTGTAGCATTTGCTTTTTCCGTCTTTATCAATGTCTGAATCCACGGCATCATTTGTACCCTGGTCCTGCAGCGTTACGGTATACCCCTCGGGTACAACAACCTTTATATAATAGCTGCCCGTGCCAAGGTTTGTAAAAGAATAGTTCCCCTCGGCGTTTGTAACAGCCGTTGCCGAAAGCGTGTTATCGCAGTTATAAAGTTTCACCGTGACGCTTTGGATTCCGGGCTCTCCCTGGTCCTGTATTCCGTTCTTGTTGCTATCCAGCCAGACCCTGTCGCCAATAGCCAGCACGCCATGTTCAGAAGGGCAGCTGAGATAACCCCGGTTTACTTTCCCCTCCTCAAAGTTTCCGTTTACCCTGGAGGCTATTTCGTTAAGGACCGACACTGTATAGCCGGCATCCTCACCGCCAAGCGCTTTATTGGCCAAGGCAAGGAATTCCGAAACAGTTTTCCCCTGTAGTGTTCCTGAAGCTATAACGAGATCCTTCAGTAAAAGGTAGCTTGAACCGGACTTTAATATTTCATCGGCAAAAGCATTTAATGTCAGGGCTGCAACCTGAATGCCGAAGATTCCGCTTTCAGTAGAGGAAGGATTCACGTAGCTGTGACTTAGCTTGTCAGGGTTTCCATCTCCCTTCAGATAGGCAACCAGCGCCTGAGATGAAGTAAGTTTTATGGTGTATTTTCCGCCAATGGCAAGGCCGTTGGGGAACTTCTGAGGAAAATAAAAATCGCGCAGCCTTCCTATGTTATCATAGTCGCTGGTTGCATCGCAGCTCCATCCAGCTGCGGTATAGGTAGCAAATTTGCTCAGATCGCATTGGGTTTGTGCCGGGCTATTCCCGGAAAGGACAATAATCCATAGCAGCATGAACATAGTGCATAAGAATCGACTCTTCATATCCCGCCCTCCGTTAAATTAAGTTAGATATCAGTATCAGCAGACAGTTATTAAGCACATCTATGAGTCATCAGTTTACAGTTCATCAGAATACAAAGAACGCCTTCCCGTTTCTTTCAGGCCCGAAGGAGGCCCGGAAGATGCCAGTTACAGATTTTTCATTTATTACGGAACCAGGTCTAAGCGGTAAAACAGATGGCGCAGGTAAGCTAAGAAGGAATTCCGGATAAGCCGGGTAAAGGACTGAAACAGCAGCTGCCTTGAAGCAGTTTCCATGGGTTGTCTTTGAGGAGACGATAATTACCATCAAAAATAAAAGCGGACTTACCAGTATAATCCCTTCCACTTTTCCCTCTGTTTATATGTTCATCCGCAGCGGTTCTTAAGGTTGTCATTAATAATATTTATTTCCCGCTGTGATCTGTGTCGCAGTTATAATGATATATAAGTTTTTGTGATCCTAATCAAGGCATTTTAAAAAGAAAGTATAAGAATTTTTATTTTTTTCATGGATGGGAATAAGAAAGGGGGCTGCCCCCGGAAGGGACAGCCCCCTAATTTCATTTGGGATATGTAAAAGAAGCAAGTTTTTCTGCAGGTAAAGCGGGGGCTGCCCCCCGCTTTATGCATAGTCACCTGATCATAAGATTACTTCACAAGCATCATCTTTCTGATCATCTGGACGTTAGTTCCAGAAAGTCTGTAGATGTACATACCTGATGACATCCTGCTGGCATCAAATACAACCTTATGATACCCCGCCGAGAGCTCCTTATTTACCAGAGTTGTAACTTCCTGACCCAGCATGTCGTATATCTTGAGTGTATACTTGCCCGCAACCGGAATAGCGAAGCTGATAGTAGTTGACGGGTTGAACGGGTTAGGATAGTTCTGGCTCAGGCTGAACTCTTTGGGCAGCCTGTCTTTGCCTTCAACAGCTGTCAGACTGGCGTCTAGCATGTAGACTTCACCAGCCTTGGTGCCGAGGTATACATTTTCAGTAGCCGGATCAACTACAACTGCACATACGTTGTATCCGTCGAAGCCCATCTGTGTCCATGAAGCACCGTTATCGCACGACGAATAAACGCCGCCCATAAGCGAGCTTACAAAGACCTTGCCGCAGGGAGCAACATCAATCGAATAAATGTACGGGCATGGCAGAGTAGTTACCTTATTCCATGTGGTACCGTCGCATGACTGGTAGAGTCCGTCGCCATAGCTGGCAGCATAGAGATAGTTCTGGCAGCCGGATATGCTCCAGAATGACTGGCAGGAAGTGCTTACCGGGATCCAGGTTGTACCGCCGCACTGGAGTCTGTATATACCGCTGCCCAAGGTGGCGGCATAGATATAACCGTTTACAGCAGTAAGAGACTGAATGTAAGGCAGCACTGTAAATCCGGTATTGACCGGTATCCAGTTCAATCCGTAATCATTAGACATCTGGATTCCATGTCCCCAGGTTGCAGCATAGAGTGTACCGTTGCATCCGACAAGGTCATGGACGTCATAGTTGCCGCAGCCGACGAGCGTCCACTTTGTTCCATTGAATACATAAATACCCTGTTCTGTTGCCGCGAACACGGTTCCGTCAACAACGGTAAGAGCCCAGATATAAGCAGCATTCAGGCCTTCACTGAAGAGCTGCCAGGTCTTTCCGCCGTCAGACGAGCGGTAAACTTTCCCGCCCTGAGTGGCAGCGTACATATTGCAGCAGTCAAATGCGAAAGCGGATATCATGCCGTCAAACTGGCAAATAGGAGGCTGCTGTCCGCCGTTACCAGGCTGTGTGCCAATGGTTACGGTTACGCTGGAAGAGTTATTAGATGCTATTATGTCAACCGGGCTGTTTCCGGTAATCATAGCAGTATTTGTGAAGCTCTTCGAAGCCGGAATGCTTCCTATAAAAGGCGTATTGCAGAACTGGCCGGCACCTGTTAAGGATTTAACAATTGCCTGTCCTGAAACAATTCCAGACGGGAAGTCCAGAGCAGCCAAAGGCGCAAGTACTGTACCTTTTACGTCAATGCCCTGAATCTTGAGCGTCTGTGCCTGATAGAAGTTAAATAAAGCGTTGCCTGCAGCAGCGCCGTTAAGGCTCATACCGCCTGTCCATACCGGGTTCTGCCCCGAGATATTGACAATAACGACTGAGCCGTTAGGAACGTTAATGACAAAGTTGTTTGAAGCTGAAATGTCGCTTCCGGAAACATTGAATACATTCAGAGCCGGGTCAGTTCCCGTAAGGGTTAAACTTCCCCACTGGAATGCTGTTGTACCGTTAGCGCCGTAGCCTGCAAGTGTACCAGACAGGCTGCTTAAGGCTGCCTGGGCAGCAGCAAAGTTAACCGGAGATGCATGGATGAGTGTTCCGCCTGGTACAGTTACCGAAGGCTGAGGCAGGTTTGTTGTTCCGCCATAGACCACGTTTCCATTTGCAACAGTTCCGTTAACCATTGTAAGATTACCTCCCACAACGAGTACGTTGCCGCTGTTTGCTGCAAGACCTGAACCAATCGACGAGTAAGCCGCCATGGTGGCGTTTCCGCCGACAGCGGCCTTACCCTGAATGCTTGTACCGGTCTGGTTGAGGTCATTGAATACAAATATGTTATAACCTTCAGCAGCACCAAGAGTAAGCGAACTTGTGCTCAGCTCGGTGCAGTCAACCTTAGCATTGAGTGTAAGCGTAGCGCTTGCTCCAACGGCAAGATTTCCAACGTTCCATTCACCCGTAGTCGGGTTGTAAGTCCCCTGTGAAGGAGTGCTGCCTGTAAAGTCGGCACCGGCCGGCTCAAGGTCAGTTACAACTACTGCGCTTGCAGCAACAGGACCGTTGTTCTTAACAGTAACCGTATAGGTAAAGTCCTCACCGCACTGCAGGAATATCTTGCTTGCAGATTTAGTTACTTCAAGATCTGTTGTTACCGGCGGAACGAGACCAGCATCGATTGTGTTGTTGTTAACGCCGCCCACAACGTCGAAGCATGCGGTTTGTCCATCCGTGCCAAAGTCGGAATCAAGAGCGTCATTTGCACCCTGATTTATCGGGCTTACAGTATAACCGGAGGGAACAATTATCTTCACAAAGTAGCTTCCGGCCGGAACGTTTGCAAACGCATAGTGCCCTGTAGCATCAGTTGTTGTTGAAGCAACAAGACTATGGTCACTGCACTTGCGCAGTTCAACTGTCACTCCCGGCACCCCGGGTTCATTAGCATCCTGAATTCCGTTGCCATTCAGGTCTTTCCATACAAAGTCACCGATTGAACCCTTGTCCGAAGGTGTCGGATACATACCGGCATCAATCGTTACATTTGAAGTTCCGCCTGCAACAGTAAAGCAGGCTGTCTTTCCGGTTGCATCAGGATTGGAATCAAGAGCCTGATTTCCGCCCTGCAGAGCCGGACTTACAGTATATCCTGTAGGAACTGTGAACTTCACGTAGTAATCGCCGGCCGGGATGTTCGGGAATGTATACTGCCCGAAGTAATTTGTTGTCGTCCAGGCAACCAGACCGTTGTCGCTGCACCTGTAGAGGGCAGCGGTTACGCCGTATAAGCCCGGTTCACCTGCGTCCTGGATTCCGTTATGGTTCAGATCGAGCCATACGAAGTCGCCAATGCAGGCAAGGTTCTGAGGAGTCGTATAGAGTCCTGCATCAACTGAATTATTTGACACGCCTGCCATAACATCAAAGCATGCGCTCTGTCCGTCGCCGCCAATGTCGGAATCTTTCTCGTCATTTGAACCCTGATTGATCGGACTGATGTTATAACCGGCCGGAACATTCAGTTTAACATAGTAGCTTCCGGCAGGAACATTATAGAACTGATAATGGCCGAACATGTTTGTTACAGTTGTTGCAATGAGTGCGTGTGTCGTGCAGTCATGCAGCTCAACCGTAACTCCCGGTATACCGGGTTCGTTAACGTCCTGAATGCCATTGTGGTTCAGGTCATTCCATACGAAGTCGCCAACGCAGCCGTTATTGCCCGGTGTCGGGGGATATAGGCCTGCATCGACCGTATAGTTATTATGACCGGGAACGACGTCAAAGCAGGCGGTCTTTCCGTCCGGACCTATGTCAGAATCCTTATCGTCACCATCCTGGTTAATAGGACTAACGGTCCAGCCTGTGGTAACGAACTTAACGTAATAGCTGCCCTCAGGAACGTCGCAGAATGAGTAGTATCCGTTTCCGACGCTTACTGTCTGGGCAACCAGGCTGTTATCACTGCACTTATGAAGTTCTATTGTAATACCGGAAATACCAACTTCATTTGCATCCTGAATGCCGTTGTGGTTTGCATCATTCCATACAAAGTCGCCAATGCATGCAGTCTGCGGAGGTGTAGTGTACATACCGGCATCAACCGTCATATTGTTTTCACCAGCAGCAAGACTGATCCAGTTTGTATTTCCATCCATACCGATGTCTGAATCCTTCGCGTCGTCTGTACCCTGGTTAATTGAAGTGATTGTATAACCGGCAGGAGGAGTAAAATGTACATAGTACTGTCCGGGCTGCAGGTTATTGAATATGTAATAGCCGCTGGCGTTGGTAGTTGTTGTGGCAACTACAGCGCCGGTTTGGTCATGCAGCTGAACCTGTACATTGGCTATTCCAGGCTCACCCGCGTCCTGAATGCCGTTATGGTTCAGGTCATTCCATACGAAATCGCCCAGGCTTGCCGGCTGCGGAGGTGTCGGATACATACCGGCATCAGCCGTGTTGTTTGTCTCACCTGCAGCAAGCGTGTAGCAGGCTGTCTGCCCCATATTTGCAGGGTTGGCATCTGAATCCACATTATCTGCACCTGCATTCACAGGACTGAAAGTATAGCCTGTAGGCAGAATGAATTTAACATAATATCCGCCGGGAGTTAAACCTGTAAAGTGATATGATCCGTCGGCAGCTGTTGTCTTTGAAGCAACAAAGCTGTTGTCAGAGCACTTATAAAGTTCAACTGTCACGCCAGGTATTCCGGGTTCGCCGGAGTCCTGTATCCCATTATGATTTGTATCATTCCATACAAAGTCGCCGATTGAGGCAGGTGAAGGAGGAGTAGGATAAAGACCTGCATCAACCGTCATATTGTTATCGCCTGCCGCAAGTGTCACACATGAAGACTGTCCGGCATTGTTAATATCGGAATCCTTTGCGTCATCAGTACCCTCGTTTTCAGGGCTAACAGAGTATCCGGATGGAACAGTAACCTTTATATAGTAGTCTCCTGCAGGGAGATTACTGAACAGGTACATTCCGCTCGGGTTGGTGGAAGTTGTGGCAACAAGGCTGTTGTCGCTGCACTTAAAGAGCTGAACCGTAACGTTCGGAAGTCCAAGTTCACCGGCTTCCTGAATTCCGTTATGGTTTGTATCCAGCCATACAAAGTCCCCTAAGGAAGCAGGGGCCTGCGGAGTAGGATACATACCGGCGTCGACCGTAGTATTGTTATCACCGGCAGCAAGCGTGTAGCAGCCTGTCTTTCCGAGGTTATTCGGGTTGGCGTCTGAATCAACCGCATCGTTTGTTCCGGCATTCATTGGGCTGTAAGTATAGCCTGAAGGAAGCACAAACTGTACGTAATAGTCACCCGGAGTCAGGTTTGTAAAGTGGTAGAAGCCGCTGGCATCCGTAGTAGTTGTCTGAAGTACAGTGTTGCTGTTGCAGACATACAGGTATACTGCCACGCCAGGTATTCCGGCTTCACCTGATTCCTGTATCCCGTTATGGTTTGTATCATTCCATACAAAGTCGCCTAAAGAAGCAGTTGTCGGAGGTGGCGGACACGTCAGATAATTTTTATTTGAGGTACCATTGTCAAAATTTTCATTGATCTTTGTTGCTGCATTATTCAGGTCCGAATAGGTATACCCGGCCCCGGAAATGTCCTGGCCGCCTAAAGCAGCATTTGCAATTGCCATAAATTCGGAAACTGTTTTTCCTGCAAAAGGACCTGAAACAATCATAAGATCTTTCAATTGTAGTGAATTTGTTCCTATTTTACCAGCTTCATCAAAATACACGTTTAGAGTAAGTGCAACCATCTGGACCCCAAAGGTTCCGGATTCGGTGCTTGTAGGGTTGGTATAATTTCGGGTTAGTTTATCTGGCGTACCCTGCCCGTGAAGATAATCTACTACTGCTTGTGAGGAAGTAATTTTTATCCAATACGTCCCTCCAACAGTAAGGCCGTTCGGGAACACCTGATCAAAGTACTCGTCCCGTATTGTCCCGGGATTATTTCCACTTGCCACAGAACCCCAACCGCCCTGCGTATAGGTAACAAACCCGCTAAGGTCGCAGTTATTCACGCTCTCTACAGATTGAGCCGCACTGCTGCCGCTAAAGGCAAATAACAGAATTACTGCAAAAATAATACTCAGAATTCTGTCTGCAGTAGTTCCCTGAAATGAGCGAGAAAGGCGATACCTGTTTTTTTTCAAGTTACTGAATTTCATTTCGTACCCCCTATTAAATATTTTTACCATAATTTGTTTTTTCATTTTTCGTTATAACTGACACTTACTCTGATGGCATGCATCTGATCTGCACAGTCACCGGTTTTCACCCTCCCTTAAAGCGGCAATTTGCAGCTCATCTTCAACTTACAGATGATGCTGTTATAACTTCTGAATATTTACGAGGTGTCACCCATTTTGAATCTCCCCCTTTTTTTCAGAATTCTATTTAATGCATTAATCCTGATTATCCTTATAGAACAGTTCTTTACCTGAATGGTTAAAATGCTGAAGTCCTTTCAGAGACATATAGCAAGAGGAAAGTATCCACTAAAGCTAAGCCGCCTTAAGTTTTCACTTTCCTTTTGATTCATGAGGTCGATTGCTTAAAAACATAGCTGCGGTTCTGCTCATCAAGACTAAATATATTTGAAACATTATTTTCGGATTTGAAGCATTTTCAGTTTGTTGGGAAGTTGAGATATTTGAAAAACTGTTCAGCTTGAGGTTTTTATGATTTAGAAGAAGTTTGGAGCTGTTTTGATTTTTTTTGTGGCTGTTAAGGTGAACTGAAATTGTGATTAGAAACACATGGACGAGGGGGATATAAAAACGGGGCGTTGTTACCGGGCCGCAATTCAGATGCGATGACGCATGGAAGACTAAACCCGCCAATAGTATCAAAAACGGACTTATCAGTAAAGCCTGTTCCACTATTTCCCTCTATTAAACGTGAATAATTACATGGAAGCATTGCGGTGTGCCTTTCCCTCTTATTATAGCTCTCCCTGTAACTATTTGGCAGTTAACAATTATATTCATCAAATTGTATACCAGGGCCCAAACGTGCCCCATTTTAAGTTTTCCTTCAATTTTTCAAAAACAAGCCTGTTTTATTTTGAGACATTTTTTGCCGGATGTTTCAATTCTTTACATTTTACCGGATTTCTAATCTGAGAGCTTAAGCCCCCTTGGAAATTTTCTCTGGTTTTTTATTATGAGTTTCTTAAATTATTAGGCAGTCCGGTTTTAAATTCTGCCGGGAAAGAGATTTTCCTCATTTTGGAGGGAGCTTATAAACCAGTAAAACAACAGGAGGTCAAAATGTCTGTTAAAAAGATTCTCATGATTGTTGGTGATTTCGTTGAAGATTATGAAGTAATGGTGCCTTACCAGATGCTTTTAATGGTAGGCCATCAGGTCCACACAGTCTGCCCTAATAAAAAACCTGGCGATACGGTAAAAACAGCCATACATGATTTTATCGGCGACCAGACCTACGCGGAACTCCCGGGGCACAGGTTTAAGATCAATGCTGACTTTAATGAGATACTGCCCGAAAAGTATGACGCGCTGGTTCTGCCGGGCGGCAGGGCTCCTGAATACCTGAGGCTCAATAACAGGGTGCTCGACATGGTAAGTCACTTTTCAAAGGAGAATAAGCCTATTGCCGCAATCTGTCACGGCCCGCAGATCCTTGCAGCAGCAGACGCGCTTAAGGGTAAAAAGATGATCTCTTACCCGGCAGTAGGGCCCGAATGTAAAATTGCCGGAGCCGAGTATGGCGACATAAGTCCCGATGCCGACAATGCAGTTACAGACGGCAACCTTGTAACCGCCCCGGCCTGGCCCGCGCACCCCGAATGGATAAAGCAGTTCCTGAAAGTACTCGGGACAAAAATAGAACCGTAATTTTTCAAGTTGTTCGGGCAGGAGCCCCATTCCTGCCCCTTTTCCTCTTCCGCCTCTTCACTTTTTATTTTTTAATTTTTAATTTTTAATTCTAACTTGGAATATGAAAATTAAATTACACTTAACTTTCCTCCTCCTCTCAGCCCTTTTTTCTGCTGTCTCCTGCGCTGAGACTCCATCTGGTTTGCCCGATACCACCGCTTACTTTACAAATCCTGTTGTGGAAGACGGTGCCGATCCGTGGGTCATTCAATATAATGGATACTATTACTACTGCTTCAGCGACAGCGGGAGAATATACGTTTCCAGATCAAAGCATCTGCAGGATATAGGCAAAGCCGTACCCGCGCCTGTGTGGACGCCTGAGGAAGGGAAGGAATATTCAAAAGAGCTCTGGGCGCCTGAGCTTCACAATATTAACGGCAAATGGTATATCTATGTTGCCGCAGATAATGGCGATAACTATAACCACCGTATCTATGTCCTGGAAGGATCATCCCAAGACCCGCAGTCTGCTTTTTCGCTTAAAGCACGCCTTAGGGCTCCTACAGACAAATGGGCAATTGACGGCACTGTGCTCACAATGGACGACGGCAGCCTTTATTTTATCTGGTCGGGCTGGCAGGGCGATGAAAACGTTGCACAGAATATTTACATCGCTCCAATGAGCAATCCCTGGACTATCACGGGCGAAAGAGTTCTTATCTCCAGACCCGAACTTCCGTGGGAGCTGCACGGCAGACCGCTAATAAATGAAGGCCCGGAAATCCTGAGGCACAACGGACGGATATTTATAATCTATTCAGCCAGCGGAAGCTGGACCGACGATTACTGCCTGGGTGAATTAGACTACGGCGGGGGCGGCGTAATGAAAAAAGAATCTTGGCACAAGAAAACGTCTCCCGTATTTAAGTCAACGGAAAATGTCTTCGGCCCCGGTCATGCATCATTTACAAAATCGCCTGACGGGAAAGAAGACTGGATAGTTTACCATGCGGCTAAAAAGAAGGGCTCGGGCTGGGACAGGAATGTAAGGATACAGAAATTCTCCTGGAATAATGATGGCTCCCCTGATTTCGGAAGCCCCGTAGCCGAAGGAGTCAAAATTCCGGTGCCTTCGGATAAATAATAAAAAAGGCGGGGCCTCAAAAAGTGAAGCCTCACCTTTTATTTTGTCTCACATATATCTAAACCTTACTTCACGAGCATCATCTTTTTAACCATCATAAGGCCGCTTCCTGTAAGCCTGTAGAAGTAAATGCCCGACATAAGGTCTTTGGCATTGAAATTAACCTTATAGCTGCCGGCTTTCATATTCCCCTGCATTATGGATTGCACCTTCTCGCCAAGAATGTTGTAGACTTCAAGGCTGTAGAAGCCGTCCCTTGCAAGGCTGAATTCAATTATTGTGGCAGGATTGAAAGGATTCGGGAAATTCTGCCCCAAAGCAAATTCAGAAGGCACAGCCCCTTCTTTCTTTTCAACTCCTGTAGCGGAACTGGTGCTGAAGCTGGCGGTTTCCGAGAATGCCGACTTTTCACCCTTTGAATTCAATGAGCGTACGCGCCAGTAGTAAGAGCTTTCTGCAGATAACTTATCAAGAGCGACAGAATTATTCTGAACTTCAATGCTCACAGGCTCCGACATATCGGACTTCTTCGAGTATTCTACTATATAACTTTCTACGTCACCCGAAGCCGGTATAAACCACGAAAGCACCGGCGAAAGGCTTCCGGTCTGAACACCTTCAACAGGACTGCCCGCAAGAGGTACAACTGCGGCGTTGCCTGCAAATACAACAAAGCTGCCCGTTGCAGAAGGAGACGAATAAACTGTACCGTCATAAGAACGAACCTGCCAGTAGTATGTTGCCCCCGGAGTCAGATTTTTCAGCTCGTACTTTGTCTCTGTAATTCCATCAAAAATAACTGCTCCTGTCATTGAGGAAGAAGTGGAATATTTCAATTCATACGTCAATCCCTCAGACGGGGAATTTAAGAACCAGGAAAGTACAGGTGAATTAGTATATACCGTTACCCCTTTTACAGGCCATGAGAGTACCGGGCTCTTAGCTATAGGGGCATTGCTTGCAGTCTTGAAGGTTTCAGTCTTAGACCAGCCTGAAATCCCGAGTGGACTTGTAGACCGGACTCTCCAGTTATAGGGCTTTCCGGCTTCAAGCCCTGTTATTTCAACGGACAAGTCTGAAATATCTGATTTGGTTGGTGCTCCTGTCAGCGCGCCCTGTCCGTACTCCACGTCATATTTCAGTCCTGTGGAAACTGTTCCTGTGTACCAGCTGAGAGTTGTTTCAGTAGAATAAACCAGAGCGCCCTTTACAGGCCATGACGGATTGGGAACAACAGGAGCATTGCCTATTGTACCTGCGACCTTAAATGTTGCGGGTTTGGACCACCCGGAGTAATTTACTCCGTCAAAGGATCTCACCTGCCACTTATAGTCCTTTCCCGGCATAAGAGGATTGGTTACAACGGAAAGTGATGCTATGCCGTAGAATGTCGGGGAATTTGTAAAGCTCGTTTGCAGGCCTTCAACAATTTCCACATCAAAGGTTAACCCGTCGGATGCCGCACCAAGGTACCAGTTGAGGCTTGGGGTCAAAGTGTAAACGACCGGGTAACCAATCGGCCAGGACGCAACAGGGACAACAACTTTTTCTGCGGCTGCAGTCTTAAAGCTCACAGGATCAGACCATGAGGATTCGCCTGAAGCTGATATGGACTTTACATGCCATGAGTACTGTTTGCCTGATAGAAGTCCTGTAACCTTATAGTGTGTGTCATTTATTCCTGTATTTGTAGCATTATTTGTAAGCGCTGTTGGAGCACCCTCTCTCATTTCGAGAGCATACGTCAGCCCTGTGGATGCACCGTTAAGATACCAGTAGAGGTCCTGCGACAATGAGTACACCGTTGCATTCCCGACGGGCCAGGAAGCTACAGGTTTCAAAGCCTCTCCGAAAGAAATAAAGCTTTCTTTTGCGGAATATCCCACAACAGCTCCCGCAGCGGTTTTAAGCCTTATTTTCCAGTAGTAGGTTCTTCCTGCCTGAAGGCCTTCAAGCGTATACTGGTTTTGTGTAAGATTGCCGATAGTAACATAAGAGGCGAAATTCTGGTCTGTGGAATATATGAGGTCATATTTCCAGCCTGTTCCCCCCGCAGGTACGTACCACGTAAATTGCGGCTTATCATTAAATAGCCTTACTCCTCCCTTGGGATAGGAAAGGACTACATCAGTATGGGCAATCGTAGTAAACTTAAAAGTGGAAGACCAGTTCCCTTCCACAATATCATTAACTCCCTTTACACGCCAGTAATAGGATTTGCCGTTTGAAAGTCCTGCTATGGCAAAAGAATTGGAAGTAATGCTAGTAAAGGTTCTGAGGTTAGCAGTAAAGCCGGCATCTTCTGCTAGCTGGAGAGTATATGAAGTAACTCCCGCAACAGCCTGCCAGCTTAAAACCGGTTCAATTGATACACCCGTCATTTCATTTGTAGGAGAAGGATTTACAGGTGCCTGAGGGGTGTACAAGGGAACAACTACAATATCCCTGAAATAGTTGGGACTGTCGAAGAATGTCGAGGGAAACACTCCCGGTGTTTCATTATAAATCCCGTTATTCCCTGACGGGGCAGTTAAAACGCCGTTGGTTACCGGCGATTCCAATGCATGCGGCATGGCACCATAAGCCACGTTTGAATTTACAGAAACCACATAAGTAGTTCCGGCTTCAAGATAAACCTCATCATTCAGCCTGGCATACTGCCATCCGGCATTTGTCTCGCCTGTAAAGCTGACCGATGCAAGTTTACTTCCGTTCATTGCCCATAGATTTCCCGTGTGCTCACCTGTCTCACCGGCAACTTTATAGTATCTGATATACTTGACTTTGGCTGCTGTTGAGGTAGTGAATTTAAGCCCCAGCTCAAGATCCCCTTCCCCGGTAAATGGATCTGCTGTTGGCACCTGAGTGGTAAATACCTGATCCAGCGGAGAGGCAGTAATGTCAACAAAGTAACTGGAACTGTTGTAAGTGTCTGCCGGGTATTCTTCCCGCGTCACGTTAAATACACCCATCTCACCCGTCAGAAATCCGTTTGAAACGGCAGTAATAAATCCGTTCTGTGTAATAGGATATTCCGTGTTGGCATTGACTGATACAACATACTTCGTACCGGGCTCGATTCTTAATGGTGAAGAAAGGGCTGCTGTCTGCCAGCCTGAAGATGATTCTGAAGAAAAAGTAACTTCTGCAAGTCTTTGACCTGAATTTGACCAGATCTTGCCTGTGTGCGCTCCGGTCTCTCCAGCCATTTTGTAGAAACGGATGGCTGTAACCTCCGCCAGGTGCGAAGAGGTGAACTTTGTACCCAGCTCATAATTGTCATCAGTCCCTGAAGAAGCGGGTACCTGGCCGCTGAAGATCGTGTACTGGGCTTTAACGTTCCAGGCAGATAACAGAACAAATGAAAAAGCTAAAACGAACAGAGTAAAGATCCGAAATCGCTGAAATGATCCTTTCATGGCCCCCCCTATCATTTGTTTGTAATTAAATTAAGAACAGGAAAATAAAATTGTAATTTAGATCAATATCCTTATCAGACTGTGATCTATATCAAGTATTATGTCAAACATTGATATAATTCAAGTATCATACCAGTTAAGGGCAATGCGTTTTGGGGCCAATTTCCTGATTTTTACTAATAAACCTGACTCCGGGGATTTTAAACGTGTATCTTTTTGAGGCATCGTTTCTCCTTCTGAAAATTCCCAAAGGCAAATTATTTGCCGCATTGAGGAAGATTTATATATTTGTGTACCAAAATTTTTTATAACGGATCTATTGAGGAAGCACAATGAAAAATGTTATATCTGCAGTTACTATCTTAATAACTATCCTGTTATCCGGGATGTCTTTTGCACAGACTTCCCAGGAAAGGCTTTCCACAAAGTACGAGGAGCTCACATCGCCGGATTTTAAGAAAGCCGTGGAAAAATCTGAGATGACCTGCATCATACCGATGGGAATTCTTGAGAAGCACGGACCCCATCTTCCCCTGGGCACCGACATGCTGGACGTAAGGGAAATTGTCTCTCGCGCAGCCCAAAAGGAATACACTATTATTTTCCCGCAGTACTATTTCGGACAGATATTTGAAGCCAAACACCAGCCGGGCACAATTGCCTACAGCTCAAGCCTTGTATGGAATATTCTTCAGGAAACCTGCGATGAGCTTTCACGCAACGGCATAAAGAAAATTATACTAGTAAGCGGCCACGGCGGCAACACTTACTTTCTCAGATACTTCTGCCAGGCACAACTTGAAAAAAGAAAAGATTATGCCGTTATACTTTTCACCCCGTCTGAAAACCCGGAAGTGGCAGAAAAAGTTAAAAAGCTCCGCAAGACAACAAATGACGGACACGCAGGTGAGACGGAAACTTCCGAAATGCTCGTTACAAACGGATCACTTGTCCACCTCGATCAGGCCAAAAGCCAGAACGGGGACGATCAGAAACGCCTGAAGGACCTTCCGGATTCTTTTTCAGGTATATGGTGGTATGCCCGTTTCCCCAATCACTACGCTGGCGACGGAAGCTTTGCCTCGAGGGAATTAGGCGAACTGCTGGTTAATAACGAAGTGGACCAGCTTACAAGACTCATTCAGAATGTAAAAAAGAATAGCAGCATACTGGAACTCCAGAAGCAGTTCTTTGATGAATCTGAAAACCCGCAGAAGACCGGGCTTCATTAAAACTAAATAGGTGAGAGCCTGAAAGAGACTCTCACCTTTTCTTACTTCTTTTCCGAAACCGTCACTTCAGAAAGCGTTTCAAGCTCATCGGGTCCGTAATTTACGGGCTCACTAAATATTCTTACGGCTTTTATCTTCCCCTTTTCATTTCTCAAAAACTGCAGTTTTGTATCCGTCCTTTCAAAAAGAAAGATGTCCTTCTCTGACGGGATTAGCCTGTACTTCCCTTCAAACCTGCATTCGGAAATGAGAGAATCCCCGCTGAGGGTTATGCTGCGGTATACTTTTTCTTTTGAAGCGTATCGGAAATCATTTCCTGCCGGGCGCCTGACTTCGAAAGTGCCGGAATATTCCCTTAAAGCTTTATTATCCAAATTAAGAGCCTTCTCAGGCTTCATGCCCAGGAGTCTTAATGCAATTTTGTTTGCCGCATCGTTGGGACTTATGGAACCGTTATTTGAGGCGATAAAGACGAACAGATGCTTTTCAGGAACCCTTATGGCGTCTGAAAGGTAGCCCGCAATCCCGTCGTGCTGAATAAAATGCATCCCTTTATATTCGCCCAGCGCCCAGCCGTATCCGTAGTTGGTTTTCTCTCCATCGGGAAGTGTAAATGAAGTCCAGGCTTTCTTAAGCCATTCCTTATTCACTATTTCCCCGGTATAAAGCGCCTCATCCCACTTCAGCATGTCGTCACAGCAGGAGATGATGTCCCCTGCGGCAAACAATGAACTGAAGCTGAAATATGGCCCCGGCTTAAAGGCGCCTTTGCCGCTGGATTTATAGTATGGGACCAGCCCCGGAATAACGCTGTCAGATGAGGCGATAAAGGTGTTTGTCATGCCTAGAGGAGTGAATATATTTTTCCCGAGGTACTCACTGAAGCTCATGCCCGAGACTTTCTCTATTATGATGCCCAGGAGTGTAAATCCGGAATTTGAGTAGTTCCAGTTTGTTCCGGGTTCAAAGTACAGATCCTGATCCTGGAAAAGTTTTATCAGGCTATCCGGCTTAAAGTCACTCTTCCTCAGGCTCATATAGTCCGGCCTTTCATAAAGGCTCATTATGCCGCTTGTGTGCGTAAGAAGGTTTTCAATTGTTACTCTGCGGCCATGGGTGTTATAATCGGGGATGAATTTTCTTACATCATCCTGAAGAGAAATTTTTCCCTCCCGGCAGAGCTTCAGTATGCTGACAGATGTAAACTGCTTTACAATCGAGCCCAGGGGGAAGAGGAATTCCGGGGTCTGTTTTACCTTGAGCTCCAGGCTTGCCATACCGTACGCCTTGCGGAAAAGCACCTTCCCGTCTTTTGCCGCGAGCACAACGGCGCCCGGGGCCGAGGGTTTATAGGTGGCATTCATAATGCTGTCGATATAAGCCTTATCGGACTTTGACAGCTTTTGTGACGCAGCTATTGAAGCGGTCAGTAAAATCAGAAGAAATATCCTGCGGCAGGTCTGCATTTAGATACCCTGTTTTGTTTCATAATTAGACGCAGGATATTTTATTTTGTTTTAGAACTTCCCGAACTTCAAAGCCAGGTTGACAGAAAAATTGCTCAGGTCGGAGTTTTTAATTCCCACCATATTTACGCCCGTAGTCCACCTGTATCCGGCTCCGAGCCCGATCTTCATAAACTTAGCCACATTGAGCTCTCCGCTTACAGCAGGTTCAAGGACAAAGAACGCATCCGGGTTATTGTCGCGGCTGGAGTGCTCCATAAAAAGCCCCTCGCGGTAGGAGATGCCGCCGCCTCCAACAAGGAGTGAAACCGAATAATGAATAACTTTCATAGGGTTAAAGTAGTATTCAGCTATCAGTCCGCCGTAGCCGAAATTTAAGACCGGGCGCTCTGTAAAGCCGAAAACGTCGGTTACCTCCTGGTCTGCCTGAATCTCGTTTGCAAGTCCAAAGCCGCCTCCTCCGATTAAGAACTGGTGGTTTATGAGCCATCCGCCGTAGCCTCCCACTATGACGCCGAAGCTGCCTTTTACCTGTGTGAATTTTACCACGGGCCCGCCGAAGCCGCCGTTATCTATTTCACCTTCAAAGACTGTTTCCCTCTGTGCAAAAAGACAGGTAGTCACAAGGAAAAAGAAAATTGTTATTTTTTTCATACAGTCACCCCCGGTACAATAAGTTCAAAGAATTTCTGAATGCTCCATTGTCAATGTAATATATATGCCGGTTATTATCCAGTAAGTGGTAATGTTCCCCGGCACAACTTTCTGAAATCCTTTTTCAGAAGAACGTATACGTAAATCCCAATAGCAGCATTTCTTTCAGCTGGGTTTTGGGTGAGAGGGCTTTTTCATAGAGCGTCAGAACATTCAGCTTAACGGTAAAGAATTTATTTATCTGTGCCGCCACGGTGTTGTCCCATCTTACATCCCACACGTCCAGGTTCTTAAAACGCGTGAATAGCCTGAGGCTGCTTTTATACAGCATATTTTCGCCCAGATCTGTTTCCAGGTCAGTTACCGATTCAAGACCCGTTTCAAACTTGAAGGCTTCAGCTTTATCCATTGTCCCGGCATCATCCGTGTACTGCCGGTATCTATTTGTAAAGGTTTCCTGGAATGCAAGGCCAAACCTTGTTGTAACAGTTTTGTTTCTCGTATATGCAAAGCCCGCACTTTGCGTTACGAAACCGGGGTCAAAAAAGTCTGCAGTCTTAACAAATGGAGTAACCTTATAATTATACCCCGTGCTTACTGCCGTCCTGATAGTGTTGCTTACATAAGGCTCAATGGCCCAGCCCACAAAGTATGAGTACACGTTCTCAAGATAGAGCTCATTGTCGTTTGTCCTGTAGTCACTCTCTCCCAATTTGGTTCTGCCGTAGGCTAGTTTGAAGTTATTCAGGAATGAGTAAGTTTTTGTATAATAGTTCAGCCCCAGTTCTCCGTTAAGGATCCAGGTAATTGCATTATCCCCTCCCTGCGCCCACTGGCTTAGAGCTATCTGGCTTACATTAATTCCCGCAGCACCTTTGGGTATCCATTTGTAAAGCAGGGAATCATTCACTTTCTGTGCAAAGACAGTGCATGAAATGGCGAAAATAAAAAACAAGAGCGACCTCCTCATATCGACCCCTCTAAAAAGTTATTCAGCCCTCTTTCTTATTTAATTTATAAGTCTTTTTATGTAAAACAACTTCCTTCATCAAATGAGGAGAATTTTAAAGTTTGCTATTAAAACTTATTTTTCTAAAATTCGGACATCATTTTTCTATTGGAATTTTAATCCGGAGTTTGTTATGCATTTAAGATTTACAGCTATTCTTTCTGCCTTAGTCTTGTGCCTCGTCTTAGCTTTCCCCATAAAGGCACAGGAAAAGACAGATAACCTTAAAGACTATAAGGAATATTTGGATAAGAAATTTCAGGACCTCGATCACAGGATCGATGAAATGGAGAAAGCCATTGACGACGTGCTCTGGTACGACAAGGTAAGTGACGTGGCTAACATCGACAAGGTTTATATTGTGGGCCCTCCCTCAAACCACGTAAAGAACCCTACAGCCATGGGCGCCAACAACCCGCTGAAGTTCTGGTGCTACGTTTTTATACCACAGAAACTTGACCGCAGCAGAAAGTATCCTCTTATTATCCTGCCTCACGGAGGAGTCCATGCAAACTTCACAACTTACCACACGCACATAATCCGCGAGATGGTTTCCCAAGGCTACATAGTTGCCGCCCCCGAATACCGCGGAAGCACGGGATACGGCAAAAGCTTTTATGAGAAAATTGATTACGGCGGACTTGAAATTGACGACAACCACGCTGCACGCGACTATATGGTTGAAAACTACGACATAGTCGATAAAGACCGCGTTGGAATTGTGGGCTGGAGCCACGGCGGACTGATCACACTCATGGATATTTTCCAGCACCCCGACGACTATCAGGCGGCATTTGCCGGCGTACCGGTTAGCGACCTCGTAGCCCGCATGGGTTATTACGACGACGAGTACCGCAAGGAATTCTCGGCTGAGTTTCACCTGGGCAAAACTGCCAACGAGGACGTTCAGGAATACAGGAAACGCTCACCCGTTAACTATGCCGAAAAGCTTAAGACTCCGCTCCTCATTCACACAAATACCAATGACGACGACGTTAACGTGCTTGAAGTGGAAAGCATGATTAGGGCCCTTAAGGCTGAAGGCAAAAAATTTGAATACGAGATCTTTAAGGATGCCCCCGGCGGCCACAGCTTCGACCGCATAGATACGAAGCTTGCCAGGGAAACACGCATGAAAATTTACTCCTTCCTGGCGCGCTATCTTAAACCTCCGCACCCGTTCAGGTCAACCCGGGATCTTGAAGTAGTTGCATATAAATAAGTTTGTTGTAAGATGGGCAGGTTTTCCCTGCCCATCCACTTTCATGCCCCATCCTCTAATCCACGTATAAACAGACGTCTTATCTTTTTACGGGACTTGAATATACTTCCGCTACTTGAAATTGATAAAATAAAATTGATAATTGTATATAAGTTTTAGGAGAGGTTCCGTGAAAACTCGCCCCATAGTTCCAGCTTTCTCTCTCCAGAAGAAACTTTTTTCTCCCGGCAGGAATACCTGTCCCCAAAGGGCATTCTCAGGCCCCAAACCGGCATACATTTTTTCAATTTCCGACTGCAATAATTCCGCATTAAATATAAATCAGAATATTATTTCAGGAGGTCAAAATGAAAAGCTTAAAAAAGACTATTCTTTTGTTCCTGCTCTTTTCAGCAGCTCTTAGCGGCCTTGCCTACGCACAGAAAGGCCAGATGAAAATTACAGCTTCTTCTTCAGAGGTCCTGAAACTCTATAACGACGCCGAGAAGATGGCCTGCAAAATGAAATTTGATGCCGCAATGGACCTGCTTCAGAAAGCCGTGAAGGCAGACCCCAATTTTGCCATGGGGTATCTCAGGATGGCTGAACTGTCAGGCAATAATCTAGACGAGAGCAAGGCTTATCTGGATAAGGCTCTGAGCCTTTCGGGCAACGTGTCAGAAGGTGAAAAGGAATGGATACTACTTATGAAGGCCCGCAGCGAGGGACCGCTGGAGGATTATAAAACCCGCCTTCAGAAACTAGACGAAAAGTTTCCCAAAGACCGTGCCGTGCAGTACACACTGGGCAGCCTTTACTTTGAGGATTTCAACAACTACACACTGGCCTCAGAACACCTCAAGCAGGCTATTGATGCCGACAAAAAATTTGCCGCACCTTATAACCTGCTGGGAACGTGCTACGCAAGGCTTAATAAGGACGAGGAAGCCGAAAACGTCTATCTGGATTATATTAAACTTAATTCCGAAGATGCCGCGCCATACTATTATTATGCGGACTATCTGATTAAGTCGGGGCGCTACACAGATTCACGCAAGCAGAATGAAAAAGCCCTCCAGAAAGATCCTTCATTCTATCAGTCCTTAAACAGCATAGGTTCAAACTATGCCATGAGAGGAGACTACGCAAATGCAAGAGCCAACTTCCAGAAGGCCCTGGAGAAAGCCCCTACTACAATTGGTAAACTGGAATCAATGTATAATGAGGCCATAAGCTACCTTTACGAGGGGAAAATAAATGAAGCAGTGGATCTGATGGAAAAAAGCAAAGCGATGGCTGAAAAGGAAAAGCTAACGGGGCAGGAATTCCGCTCTCTTTACACCGGCGGCGTAATCCTCTCCGAAATGGGCAGGGCGTCTGACGGCATAAAGCACTTTGAGCAGGCGGCTGAAATCATAAACAAATCATCGCTTCCCGAAAACATGAAGACGCAAAGACTCGTCCTTGCAAACCTCGGGCGCTGCCGCGCAATGATTGAAATGGGTAACTTAAATGAAGCCCGCACACTGGTTACGCAGTGCAGGGAAGTGGAGAAGAATGAACCGCAGAAAATGTACTTCAACACCACACTTGGCGCCCTTGCAATACAGGAAGGAAAGTATGACGAGGCACTTCAGTACCTGGCCGAAGGCAACAGGGAAAGTCCTCTTAACTGGTACTATACAGGCCTGGCATACGAAAAGAAAAAAGATACTAATAGTGCAAATGAGTGGTTTGCTAAAATTGCCCGCTGCAGCAATAACGGGGTGGAACTTGGAATTGCCCGTGCGCTTTCAAAAGAAGCTTTAACTAAAAGGTAAGTTCTGCCTCAAGGGGACAGGGCCTTCATGAGGGGAGAAGGCCCTTCCCGATTTATTTTAACGCCTTGCCTTGCTTTCTATAAAGTTAATGAGCCCTCCCGTAATCTGACTTCTTTCCTCAGGAGTAAGAAAGAGGTCATACTTGCCTATTGCACGCTGGAGCTGCATATAGCCTATCAGGAGGTCATAGTATGCATTTACAGAAATCTGGTCTGCCCTGAGAGCCGATGCCTGTGCATCCATAAGGTTTAATATGGACAGAGCCCCCCTGGAATACGCATCGGTTACTATCTTGAGAGTTTTCTGCGCCGCCTCCTGCTCTATCTTCGACTGCTGTATTCCGAAGTAGGCAGCCTTAAGGGTTTCCATCTCATAGCGTATCCTGAGCGCGATCTTTTCTGCAACAGACTTCTTCTGATAATCGAGCTGGTTTAATTCCGAGACAGCCTTCTGCTCCGAATAACTTGTAGCAAAACCGTCAGAGATGTTCAGCGAAAGCTGCAGCCCCACACTCCAGTCGTTATTATCCGGAAGGCTCGGCGAAACCATGGAAAACAGCTGTCCCATGTAGGCCGGGAATTCAACCGGAATTGAGCTTGGCGGAGCAGGAATTGAACTTAGCTGAAAAGGCTGGCTGATCCTGGATTTGTAAAATGTATTTGAATAAGAAGCAAAGGCCGCAATAGTAGGGGTGTAAAATGAATACCTTATTGAAGTCAGGTTCCTGTTCTGCGCATCCATAACTGAATTTATCTGGCTGATCTCTTTCGAGCTTTTAATCCCCTCCTGCACAAGAAAGTCGGTCATAAGGTCAAAGCTCACAGGGTCTTCAAGATAGCTTCTGATCTTGCCGTTTGAGATGATCATTTCAGGATCGTCCAGCGATACATCGGCCACGTTTACAGAATAAATTAAAGGGATATTCATCACCTGCTTTAATGCAAGCTGGACCTGGTTCATCTGGCTTTGCACCTCCATTGCCGTTTTCCTCAGATCCGCAATTTCAGCCTCCCACCTCAGCTTTTCCTCCGGACCCGCTGATCCTGTAGACTGCCTTATGGCAGCAATCTCCAGGTTCTGCCTCATGAGCCTCAGGTTGTCGAGCAGAATATAGAAAAGCTTTTTTGTACGCAGGAAGTTGAGGTAAAGCTTTGAGCCTTCAGAGATTGTATTAAGGCGCATGACCTCAAATTCATCTTTCTTGGAATCGTAGAGGGATGACTGTATGCTGATGTTTGCCATTGCCTGTTCGGAGAATATAACCTGCCTTACTGAAAAGTCCACCGTCCCGCGCCTTTCGGGCTGGTAGCCTGAGGCTGCCCTGTCCTTGTCTATCTGCAGGCCCGAGGCATTAAAGTCTATTCTGGGCAGGAGGTTTGACCGGGCAATGCTTATATTCTGTGCCTGCGCGTTCATCTCCTGGCGTTTTCCAAGCACTTCAAGATTTTGTTCCGATATTCTGCTAACAGCAGTCTTAAGCGTCAAGTTCTGAGCCCCCGGAATTGCCGTTGAATCCAGCTGAATCAGTTCAGCCTCCAGCAGTGTATTCCATTTCGGGGATACACCGACGGCGTAGGCGGTCTTTAAGTTTATATAAAGCCTCTGGGCCGGGGAGAATGTAACGCTCAGCATTCCGGGGTCGTCACCAAGCGAGATCCTCTGCACGTTCAGGGCAATCCGTCTGATCATCCTCGGGAAAATGTCAGGGCTTTCGGCAGCCATAATCCCGCGCCTTACGTCGTACTCCCCCAGGAAAGAAAAGCTCGGAAGCCTTCTTTTAATGAGCTCCTGCGATATCTTCTGAAAATCCTCTTCAGGCATCGGCACCATGTGCAGATAAACGGCATCGGCATCTTTCGGAATTGCCGACAAGACCTCATCGGCAGAATTGTCATAGAAGAGTGTTACAATCTCAGGCCCGTTTTCCTTCCCCCTGTATTCAAGCGGGATATCATCCTTTCTAAGACTCCTGTGGTACTTCCGGCTTGCAATTACCACAAGCTTCTTAAAAGGTACCAGTTCTTTCAGCTGCGCAATATCCCTTTCAAATGTATCGGGATAAATCAGGTAACAAAGGTTTTTGACTCCGCTCGTGCCTGAGGTGAAGGATATCTTCTGATGCGAGGGGTCTATAACAACAGGCGCAATTACAGGTTTCGGAAAAGACTTCCTGGATGCAAGGTCTACTGAGGAAAGCAGTCCGAAACCGATCACGTAATCTATGTTTTTGTCGTTAAGAAGCTCATCGTTCAGTGCCGCAATTTTTTCCTCTGTCCAGTCCCCCGTAAGAACCTTCGGGAACCGCACTTCAGCCTGTGATGAAAGGGCGTCCTTTATCTCTTTTCTAAGGAGCGCCAGAAGGCCCTCATTCCTTCTCCACGGGCCGTCAACGCTGATACCTATTTTAATTACGCGCTGCTCCTGCGCCAGGGCGCTTTGCCAAAAGAAAACAATTATCAGAACAGGTAAAATTATAAATTTTATTAAAGCTCTCATGTCTTATACCTTCATCTGGTTAATGACTTTTTTTAAGAGCAATTTCACTTCCCCGGTAATTTATTTTTTACAAATTCGTTCTCTTCATCCGCGGTTTTTATCTCCTGGTGTCTTTTTACCGGGAACGGCTCTTTAAACAATCCGGGGATTGACCTTCTCAGCTTGTCTATTTTTGTATAAACAACAGGCACTACAAGAAGCGTCAGGAACATGGAACTTGTAAGCCCCCCGATTAACGCCCAGGCAAGCCCGTTTTTCCATTCCGAACCCGCACCCGAGGCGGTTGCAATCGGGAGCATACCGAAAACCATGGCAAGTGTGGTCATCAGTATGGGCCTTATGCGTGAGTTGCCGGCTTCAACAAGCGCCTCATTAAGCCCAAATCCCTGCGTCCTCTGGAAGTTCGTCCTTTCCACGATCAGAATTGCGTTTTTTGCAACAAGCCCTATCATCATAATTACACCAAGCATTGAAAATATGCTTAGCGCGTTATCCGTTGCGGCAAGTGCTATGAGCGCGCCAATTAGCGCAAGCGGAATTGAGAAGAGGACCACAAATGGATAAACAAACGAGTCGAATAAGAGCACCATAATAAGGTAAACAAATATAATTGCCGCAATCAGCGCCAGCATGAGAGAGTCCATTCCTTCCGAGCGCATCTTCTCATCGCCTTCCAGGCTGATATACGTCCCCCCGGCCTTTTTATTGCCCAGTATGCCGCTAAAAGATGCCATAACGCTTCCTATAGGGCGCCCGTCCGTATAGGCCGAGACGACCATTGAAGGGTTGCGGTTCTGCCTCTCAAGCTTTGTTGGCCCAAGGCTTTGGTAAACACCTGCAAACTGCTCCAGCTGTACCTGGGCCCCTTTGTAATTTACAAGCGGCAGCCTGGAGATGTCTTCCATGTTGGAGCGGTCGAAGCGGTCCAGCATTATCCTGATAGGATATTCATACTGCCCTTCGCGGTACTTTGAGTCGTCATTGCCTGTTAAAGCCACCTGGAGCGTAGTACCCACGTCAAAGACTGTTATGCCGAAGTTTGCCATCTTCTGCCTGTCTATGTCCACCCTTGTCTCGGGCTTCCCCTGTTCGGAGGAAAGCCTGATGTCTGTTATGCCGGGAGTTTTCCTTAATGCCTCAGTAACCAGTCCTGCCGTTGCCTGTATGGAATCGGGCTTTCTTCCTGTTATCTGTATAAAAACAGGCGCCTCACCTGACTCACCCGTTACGCCGATCTGGTTTATGTATACTCTGGCATCCGGTATAAGCCTTCCCTTTTGTTTAATCTCATCCGAGATCTCCTTGGTTGATTTCAGCCTTTCATCCTTAGGCAGGAGCGTCACCGTTATTTCAGACGCGTTATTCATTGTCTGGCGGTTCGGGCCGCGCCCCACGTTTGTAAGTATTTTTTTCACTCCCGGTATATCTGAAATTATTCTTTCCACCTGCTGAGTCACCCTGTTGGTGTTTGAAAGCGTGGAGCCCGGGGGAAGTTCAAGTGCAACAATAAACTCACCGCTGTCGGGCTGCTTCATAAATTCGCTTCCGATAAGGCCCATTGCAGGAAGCCCCATTGATACCACAAATATTACGGTTGCCCCTGAGAGGACCTTCCACGGATTCTTAAGGCTCCAGCGCAGCATCTGAAGATAGATTCCTGTAAGCCTCTTAAAAGAGTTTTCAAATGCACTTCCAAGCCTTCCCATAAGAGAATGCGGACTGATCAGTTCCAGCTTAGAGAACCTGGAGGCCAGAACGGGCGTAACGGTAAATGAAACAAAGAGGCTCATTAGTGTTGACACAGTAATCAGGATTGCGAACTCACGCATGATGTCGCCTATCATACCGCTTACAAGTGAGAGAGGGACAAAAACCACAACGTCCACAAATGTAATTGAAAGTGCCGCAAAGCCTATTTCATTTCTCCCCTTTAAGGCCGCGGTCTTTTTATCCTCCCCTTTTTCCAGGTGGTGGTAAATATTTTCCAGAACCACAATGGAGTCGTCTACAAGTATGCCTATTACGAGTGAAAGCGCAAGAAGCGTCATGAGATTTAGTGAAAAGTCGAAGGCCCACATGACGACAAAAGCCGCCGTAAGAGAAGTCGGTATTGCGATCATTACAATAAATGAGTTTCTTATGCTGTGCAGGAACAGGAACATTACAGCTGCAACGAGGAGGATTGCAATAAGAAGATCCTTCTGCACCGCGTCTGAGGCCTCGACGGTAAAGAGCGACTGGTCCTGCGCCACGTCAAATTTGAGGTTCAGATTTTTGTAATCTTTTTCCAGCTGGCTAAGCTCGCGCCTGACTAAACTGCTCACCATGACGGAATTTGCCCCGGCCTGCTTTAAGATTGCAATACCTATGGAGTTTTTCCCATTTAAGCGGCTGAGGGTTTCTATTTCAGCCGTGCCGTCCTCAATTTCGGCAACGTCTTTAAGGCGTATATTCCCCCCCTGCTGCGACTGCCCTACGACGAGGTTTCTCAGGTCGTCAATTGAGGAGAACTTTCCTGCTACCCTCACAATAAACTGCTGCTGCGCGCCCTGTATCTTGCCTGTCGGGAAGTCCAGGTTTGAAGTATTTACCGCCTGGGCGATTCTTGCAATTGAAAGCCCGTAGGCCGAGATCTTCTGCGCGTCCAGGTTGATCTTAATTTCCCTCTGCTGCCCGCCTGTAAGGAGTATGAGCCCCACGCCGTCAACTCTCGATATGGCAGGCTGGATCTGGTCCTTCATAAACTGGTAGAACTCCTTTGATGACATATCGGCCGTAGCCCCCACCTGAAGTATGGGCGTCTCCGAAAGAGAGATCTTCTGAAGCACAGGTGTTCTGACTTCCTTCGGAAGACTCATCATCATTCCGTTTATCTTGCGCTGAGCGTCCTGGAACGACACGTCAACGTCGGCTGACTTCTTGAACTCGATGCTGACAATAGAAACCCCCTCATAGGAAGTGGACATGATTCTTTCCACTTTGTCCAGGCCCGAGAGCGCGTCTTCAATTACCTTTGTCACGTTGTTTTCAACTTCGCTCGGGGAGGCACCGGGGTAAACCGTTGAGACGACCACCCATGGAATATTTATATTTGGAAGGAGTTCATACTTCAGCTGCGAATATCCGAAGACAGCCAGGAGCGTCAGGGCGGAAAAAATGACAATTACAAAAGACGGTCTTTTTATTGATAGTTCAGTTAAGGTCATTTTAGTATCCTCAACTTAATTATTTATTTTTACTACTCTGGAGTTGTTAGAAAGGTTATACTGCCCGTTTGTCACTATAACGTCTCCTTCCGCAATGCCGTCAATTACTTCCAGCTCCTGCCCGGCCTGGCGCCCAATGGTAACGGGCTGAAGCAGTGCCTGGCTGTTTTTGATGAGGTATACCTGTGCGTTGCGGATGCTTCCAATAAGAGCCTCCCTTGGAATTAAAATGGCGTCCCTTTCATCCGAAGAATTAAAGTTAGCCCTTGCAAACATTCCGGCTTTCAGCGGATGCTCTTTGCTGTTTTGAAGTTTCAGCTCAACGGCGTAGGTGTGGGCCTCGTCGGCTTTTGAAGCTATATTATCCACGTTACCCCGGAAGCTGACGCCCGGGTAAACATCAGTTGTAACTTCAACCTTGTCTCCCGGCCTGATCTGGAAGGCTTCGCGTTCTGAGATGTTCAGTTTTACCTTTAAAGTTGAAATGTCCACAACGTTGGCTATTACCATTCCGGGCTGTACCATTGTGCCCACTTCAACGTTCCTTGTATTTATAGTGCCGGTAACGGGTGTGGTGATTTTGGTATTATTCAGCTGCTTTTTGGCAACCGTAAGCTGGTTTTCCGCGGCCTTCAGCTGGAGCCTGGCAAGATCCAGCTGTGAGGCCGAAATGGAATTTTCCTGGAAAAGGACTTCACTTCGTTCATAATCCCTTTTTGCCTTCAGGTAGTTGATTTCTGCTGAGGCGAGGTTTGACTGCATTATTACGTCATCAACCTCGGCAAGCACGGTCTCCTGGTGTACATTGTCGCCAACCTTTACGCGTACTGCTGTAACAAGCCCCTGGGTTTCGGAAATTACATTTATATCCTTATTGGCCTGTATTACGCCAATGAGAGATATGGAATTTGAGATTTTTCCCTTCTTTGCCTGCATCACGCTTACAGGGACGTCGCCTATAATCTTCTCCTGTGTGACTGTCTGAGTTTTTGAAGGTCTGAAAATTAGAAACACGATAACAATTAAACCAATTGCCAGAAATGAAAACGTAAACAAACGCCTTTTCATGACTTCCTCCGGCTTAAGTTCGCATTATCAATGAACGGACAGTATCAGGATAGACAATTAATTTTTACCCTTCAAGGGGGGAATCTTTGGGTCAGGGGTAAGTTAGTAATTTTGACCTTTAATAGCAATATAACTGAATTTTCCCCCCTGTCCCGGTTCAGTAAAAATCAAAGTGTCAGGCACAAAAAAGGCAGAAGCTAAAGAGAAAGCCTCTGCCATATATCCCCTACTCAGATCAATTTACTTCAGGAGCATCATTTTGCCGCTCTTAACGAAGTCGTTGGCGCGGATCTCATAGACATAGATTCCGCTTGGGAGGTTTGATGCGTTAAATTCAACTGAGTACTTTCCTTCCCCTTTAACTTCATCGACTAGTGTTGTAACTTCTTTACCGAGTACATCATAGATCCTAAGAGTGACTTTTGAAGCCTTCGGGAGTTGGTAGCTTATTATAGTAGAAGGATTGAAAGGGTTTGGATAGTTCTGACTCATGGCATAGTCGGTCACTTTTTCTGAAGAGATCTTTTCAATCTCTTTCTCTTCTTCAGCATTAAGTACCCGTTCCATAAGTCCCCACCCGGCATTTATGCCGTCTTCAATTACAAGCTTAAGCCTAAGATTCCTGCCTTCAAATTTCTTCACATCCAGGCTTCCTGAAACACATCTTTTACTCCCGTCTTTTCCATTCATTGAAATCTTGTCCAGAGAAAACCTGTCGAGTACTTTCAGAGTACTTCCGTTATTCACCTCCTGAAGCTCCAGGCGGCAATCAATACCTCTGCCTTTTGAGAGAGCCTTCAGGCAGTAGAGTGTATCGAGTGCCCCGTACTCAATGTCATAGCTGATTGCGGAGTTAGCCATAGGTGTAAAAGTCTTAGTTGAAAGGACTTCACTAATGGACTTCGAATCATAGGATTTTATGCTGTCGCATTTTGAAGTAAATCCCAGGCGCTTGCCGTCAAGAGCAAGCCTGGAAGAAGTGATAAAGAAGACTGCGCTGTCAAGTCTTGCAATGGCCGTACGGTTAGAGAGTTCTTCATCAGCAGTCTTTCATATGAATTTGAACTGTTTTTCTCAATGACAAAAGGTGAAGCATAATTCCTATACTCATCCGAATGGTACCAGTTGTTCTGCGCATCTGAATAATAGTACCATGGATCCCTGAGGCTGACTATTGTTCCTGTAATTCCCTCAGATGGTGTTGCCTGTATTGTTGCTGAAGATGTCCTGTCAAATTTTGCCGCGAATATCGAGGGAAGCGTGCCGGTTAATTGAGGTTGAAAAGTATAGGACAGCCCATGAACATTCATAATAGTATTATCAATTATCCAATTATTGTACTTTTCAGAATTCCCCGTATTATTCCAGTTTGCTAAAAAAGGGAGTTCATTTGTTCTCGCAGTATAATTGAGCATCGGGCCCAAGCCAAGTACTGTGCCTGAAGCAATATTGCTTGAAGTGCCGTTAACGTTATTCTTTACATTCAAAAGCCCATAGTTTTCAGTATTCTCTATTTTATTTACAAACTGATAATTTTGAGGAACTGAAGAAAAATTTCGTGTCAGGTCAATTGAAGCACTAGTAGTCGATAAAATACTGCTATTGCCAAATGTTACTGCTGTTCCATTGCCAATTAACGAAAAGTATGTAGACGACTACAGATCCGCCGGCATTGGCACCAATATAGTGCTCATCACCGGGGCCATAACCAACAGGCCCCTGACTTGTTTGCCACTGGTTTTCCTTGACAGGGCCGTAAGTGTAGTTGTTCTGTCCGAAGAATGTTGACTGAAAAATCAACAAGGTGAAGAGTAAGAAAGCAAGGTTTCCAATAAAGTTTTTCATTTTACCATCCCTTTTTGTGAGTGAATGTGGTTTAGTTGTTTATTATATTGGAAATGGCAAAAAAAATAGGGATTCAGCTTATCAGGCTGATTAATAATGCTCAGAAGGACATTACCATATGTTTTGCCATTTGCCACGGTGCTGCTACACCGTGGCCTTTTTGTTTAGGTTTAAGTATTCTCCAAAAAATTCTGTAATTTTAGTTTCCTCTTTTTAGGATCATAATTATTCCATTTGTATTTGACCTACCAACAGCAGCTATTGTATTTTTCTTCATATCTACCGAGCCCCAAAAATACTCGCTGGTGTAGTTGTAAGGCATTCCAAGCTGTTTCCAGTTTTTCCCATTGAAGTGCCTTATTGTGTTGCCTTCACCTACAAGGGCAATATCATTGTCACTGTTGCCCCTGATTCCGGAAAGGTATCCCCAGTAGTCTCCATTTACGTTCATCCAGGTTTTATTTCCTGCAAGTGTCTTCACGTAATCCATTTTTCCATCTTTATATGCAAACAAAAGACTGCCTCCGAAGTAAACCGTATCAGAAGGGCTAACCCAGAGCATGCTTCCTACACCAACAAAATAAGGGTTGAAGAGCTCCTCTGTGCTGACCGAAGGTTTGCCTTCAGCAATTACATTAAATCCGGTTGCATCACCTTTCAATACGACTCCTTTATAGCCCAGCATATCCCCTCCTGAAGCATAGAAGTCTTTTCCGTCTTTTGAAAATATGTCCACTAAGTGCATTGTGGTACCGCTTTCAATTTTCTTCCAGGCCTTTCCGTCATAATGTACGATTCCGCCCTGAGCTCCAACTGCATAAATATCATTTGAATTTTTGGCCCAGATCTTTCCAATAACGATCGGAATGTATTCAGTTTTAAGCTGCTTTTCATCTTTTATGAATGTGACCTGGTTGGCATGGCTGACGATTATCTTTCCGCTGTCAAGGACACAGACTGAATTAGCCGGATAAGAAAATGTAGAGGGCAGACCTGGATAATCATAGAATTGGAGCTTAAAAGGCTTCCACTCAATTCCATTCCAGTGCATTGCATTGATCCAGTGTGCATCTGTCTTGCCTGTCGAGTCCTTAAGCTTTATATCACCTACAGCCCATATGTCATTTTCAGTTACTATCGCCACATCAAAAAACATACTCGTGTAGCCTGTTCCATAAAGGTCACCAAACTCCCACATCTGCCATGAGAAATTGTGGCTTGTAGTATCCGAGCCAGTTTCCTTCTTCGGCTCAACGGGGCTTTTGCAGCTCCCAAAGAACATAAGTGTGATGAATAAGAATAGTGCAATGAATATTGAAGCAATGGACTGTTTCATATTCTTTCCGGATATTATGTTTTTTATTTTGCCTTTTTATATGTATACGTCAGGCTTTTAGCATTTAACCAGATATAAATAAATAGCACGTGTAAATATATTTATGTAAATCTGACATTCCAGCTGCTGAAAAGCTCAGTTTCTTAGAAAAATCCGGCATTACTTTATCAGGATGCTCCTTTTATATCTGACTTCTTTAGAGATATCCTGTTCACGTTTTCTTTATAGCTGCTGACTGTAGTTTCGGACCTGGATTTCTTAAGAAATGAATATGGATGTTGGGACGCTTTGGAGAGTGGAATATGTGTCTTGGTATGTAGGGCCTTAGTATTCATCTGTCACTTAGAGAATTTATCCTTGTATGACTTATGATGAAAGAAAGTTACAATATGCAAAAATTAATGTCAACTGTCGCTTTGTTTTTTATTCCTCCACTTTAGATCCTATTTTATTTTTTGAAAATTCAAGGCCTGACAAGCCATCTCTATTGCAAATCATGCCTCAACTTTTATCTTCTTTATATACATTTATGGCACTTCACAGTGAAGAAGAAGCATTTTGACAGCATAATAGTTACAATAATAGTGTTTGCTATTATTGGAATATTCTATCTCATCCCGCTTAAAACGGGTATACTGGACCCCCTTGCCAAAGCCATAAGCGATTTCGATATCTATGACCTCGTCTTCTCGCGCCTGCGCACAGAGCAGAAAGCCGATACAAATATTGTAATTGTAAACGTGGGAAACCTGGACCGTGCCGGCCTCGCAGGACAGATCGATACGCTGAACAAATATCGCCCTAAAGTCATAGCTTTGGATATCTTCTTCCGGGGGGAAAAAGATCCCCATGGGGACAGCCTTCTTTCAACGGCACTCTCAAAATGCCGGAACATTGTAATGGTAAGCATGCTTGACAGGTACAATGAAGACAAGGACAGCTATGACACCATGATCACCTCGAGCCCTCAGTTCCTGGGCAATGCCGAAACTGGATACGCCAACTTCCCCGAAGACGAAAAAGGGGGCTATAGAACAATCAGGGGCCTGAGGCCTTTTGCTTTCTATAAGGATAAAAAAGAGATGGCTTTCCCAATCAGGATAGTTGAAGCTGCAGTCAACAATAAATACTTAAGTTTTCTTAAGCGCGGGAACGATATTGAAATCATCAACTACCGGGGCAACTTCAACAAGTTTTATTACCTGGACACATACAACCTTCTTGAGGGAAACTTTAACCGGAGCCTGATAAAAAATAAAATAGTCCTTATGGGCTACATGGGAGAAAACCTTAATACAAAAGTGCTTGAAGATATATTTTATACCCCCTTAAACGAGAACTATGCCGGAAGAAGCTTTCCTGATATGTACGGCGTTGTTATTAATGCCAATATCGTCTCAATGCTGCTTGGAGGCAGCTTCATTGACAGGATGCCCTATTACTTAAGCGTTCCTATTGCTGTCGTATTCTGCTTTCTTTGTACTCTTGGTTTATTCACCATAAAAAGTAAATACAGGGACTATTTCGGCGCGGCATTCAAATGGTTCATACTCCTCGTGACAATCCTGGAGCTGGACTTAGGAGTAAATATTTTCAACTATTTTAATTATAAAATTAATCTTACTTTACTGCTGGCTGCAGTAGTACTTATTCCCGCCTGCATCGATCTGTATCAGAATTACATTGAGAAATGGCTGTTTAAGAAAGTGTTAAAGATGGACATAGAAAGAAAAGATGAAATCAGTCAGGCTCATAGTGATAATACTTCTGGCCCTCGGCTCTGAGGCAGAGCTGTCTGCCCAGGATGCACTGTTTACTGTTATTGCTTCCAGCGGAAAAATATTCTTATGCGGCAAAGATACAAGCCGGTGGACTGAGCTCTCTGCAGGAAGCAGGATCTTTAAGGGGGACAGGATTAAAACCGGGGACAATTCTTACCTTGGCCTTTGCCACATGAACGGCAGAACGCTTGAGATCCTGAAAGGAGGCATTTACAATGCCGATGAACTCTCAGAAAAACTTGCCTCGGAAAATACCTCAGTGACAAAAAAGCTTACGGACTTCCTCGTCGGCGAGATTATTGTAAAGAACAAAAGCAAGAACATGAAATATATCTCTGCCGTTGCAAGAGAGAACCTCACCTTTATCGACAAAGATTTCCCGGCTTTTACCGTAGTCATGGATTCCAGCGTTACTTTCAGGTGGTTCCCTGCAAAGGGCGTCCCTTCGTACGCATTCAGGCTTATGAGCCCCTCGGGAGGGACTGTCCTGATAAAAGAAACAACTGATACTTTGATTACACTTAACCTTGAAGAGCTTAATCTTGAACCCGGCAGAAGCTACAGCTGGCTGGTATTTAATCCCGAAAATCCTGCCATGTCATCCGACAGCAGCAGAATAATGATTCTCTCCAGGTCTGAACTTGAAAGCATCCGGGACTCGCTTCAGGAATTAGAGAGCGACCTCTCAGACACTTTGAGCCCTCTTAACCAGATAATGGTTGCAACTTTTTTCGAGAACAACAGAATGAATCTTAAGGCTCTTGAATACTACGAAAAGTCCATTTCATACACCGGGCAGGTTCCGGAATTCCGGAAGAAATACCTTTTGTTTTTAATCAGAGCAGGATTATTTAAAAGAGCACAGACGCTCTCTGAAAAATGGGATATTGATAATTAAACTTTCCTGCTGTGTTCCTTGATCTATAATGGAGCCAGGTAATGAAAAACATTTTTCTACTCTTCCTGATCATTCTACTAAGGACAGTCTACCCGCAGGAGTTCGGGATGGGCCTTAACCTCGACGACCCGAAGTTCGAGGCATCCCCGCTTTCGGCACCTCTTATGAGGGGCGACTACGAGAACCTCCCCGACTCGGCCTCCCTGAAGGAGTTTTCTCCTCATCCCGGGCACCAGGGCTCATACGGAACTTGTACAGCCTGGGCTTCTGCATATGCGGCAAGAACCATTCTTGAAGCCTTTAAGAACAGGTGGAGCCGTGATGAAACAGATAAAAATGCCTTTTCCCCTTCTTTTGTCTATAACCAGATCAGGGCTATAAAGGACTGCTCGACGGGAGCTTCCTTAATCGACGCACTTAACCTTTTAAGAGATGCCGGCGACATGAAGCTGAGTGAGTTCGGCTACGACTGCTCCCGGGACGTGACGGATCAAGATAAACTGAAAGCCAATCCGTACAAGATCCTGGAGTACAGGGAAATCGCCGGCCGCAGTACAGAAAACAAGCACCGCTTCGTCAAGAAAAGCCTGGCCGAAAACAAGCCCGTCGTACTGGCATTCGACTGCCCTCTTTCATTTATTTCGGCAAAGGAAGCCTGGATGCCGGACACGGCAGACTACAAGGAATGGAGGCGCGGGCACGCAATTACGGCTGTCGGCTATAACGATAATAAGTTCGGAGGCGCAATTGAGATCATAAACAGCTGGGGAAATAAATGGGGTAAAGACGGCTTTACATGGATCAGATACAAGGACTTTGACTTCTTCTGCAAACTGGCCTTTGAGCTGATAGATAAATCCCAAAACGATTCATCAAAAGTTGACTTATCCGGCTCGCTTATATTTAAGGAAAGTACGGGGCGCGAAATGAAAGCGCGGTATAACGGCGAGTTCTTCATAATGGAGAAGCCTTATCCTTCAAATACAGTCTTTGAACTCAGAATCTCTAACAATGAACCCGCTTACGTCTACGCCTTCAGCAGTGATCTTACATTTAAGACATACAAAATATTCCCTTTCACTGAAAGAATGCTGGCATACCTCCCATACAGGCAGAACAACGTTGCCATTCCCGATGAGGAAAGCTATAACGTGCTGGACACAATTCCTGGAATTTCCTACTTCTGCTTTATCTATTCGAAAGAAGCGCTTAACCTCGACAGCCTGATGAAAATTGTTGAAAAAGGGAAAGGAACTTTCTACGACAGAATTGTTTCTGCCTTCAAAGACAGGATGGTCAGCAAAAAAGATGTTGAATTAAAGTATAAAGATGGTATCATATTCAGTGCAAGGAGCAGGGGGAAAACTTTAATTCCGGTGCTCGTGGCAATAAAGCATTTATAATAAATGTTACTTTTCCAGGCGGGGTTAAATTAAGGGGGATAAAATGAAGAAAGCATGCTGCTTTGCTTTTAATATTACTTTCATATTGTTTCTCCTTTGCGGCTTTTCACGCGCCCAGGGTAAAATAGACGTCAGCTTTGAAGCCGGAGAGGGCGATAAGATATTTATATCCTACTTTCTCTATGACGATGCCTCCAAAACTTATGAAGTTAGTACCATACTTAGGAAATCAAACGATCCTTCTTTTAAGCTGACGCCTAAGGACCTGTCGGGCGACATAGGCGAGGGGAAGTTCGCAAACCGCAAGTGCACAATCATCTGGAATATGAATAAGGACGAAGAAGCACAGCTCGAAGGAGAGGACTTTTATTTTGAAGTATCAGCCGATGAAATTAAAGAAAAAAGCTCCTGGTACTGGTACGTTCTTGGCGCCGCGGCACTGGGCGGCGGAACTGCAGCCTATCTCCTCTTGAACAAGGACAAGTCCTCTGAACCCTCTTCACCCATGAATCCCGCAGGGGACAACGTTGCAGTGCCTCCGGGAAGACCGTGAAAAACAAGAGGAATAATTTAATGAATAATATTTTTCAGCTATATACATGGGTTAGTTAACAATTTATAAATTTTAATGAGAATGCAAGATGGGAAAGATCATATTGCTGCTAGTCTTTGCCTTCTGCATAAACGTTTATGCTCAGATTAAAGGCACTTCCAGGACAGGAAGGCTAAAATCAAAAAAGGAAATTGTCACAGATAATATCCCTCCTGAGATTACACTGAAAGAGCCGGAAGTAGATAACGGCGGTGAAATCTCTGTTAACTCCGGAAAGCTAAGTATCAGGGGAGAGGTTAAAGACTCCGGCCCCATTAAGTCGCTGAGGTTAAATGAGCAGATGCTTAGCCTTGCGGCAGATAATTCCTTCAGCACGGAATACACTCTCCAGGAGGGGCTTAACAGCTTTCTTCTTACCGCAACCGACGCTAATAATAATTCGTCATCAATAACTTTTTCCATAAACCTCAAAGCCCGTAATGAACCGCCTTCAATATCCATACTGGAGCCCGTACCCAACAGCAGCAATGAGGCATCCGTTAAGGAAAAGAAGGCCGTGGTGAGGGTTAATGTTACAGATAAAGACGGGATAAAGGAAGTCCGCATAAATAAACAGAAGGCCCGCCTGCTCGGGAAAACCGAATATTACATTAATCTGGACCTGAAGGACGGCCTTAATCCGGTTCAGGTAGTAGCTACGGATAAAAAAGGCGCAGCCTCAGACTTCAGTTTCAGCATAATAACGCGCATTGACAAACAGGGGCCTAAGATAAAAATTACGGAACCACTGGTATCAAGAGGCATTAAAGTAATAAGGAAAAGCGAAACCGTTATGGTCAGGGGCAGGGCTGAAGATGAAAACGGGGTTTATGAAGTATCAATAAATAACATTAAGGCTTCTCTTGAGCCCGACGGAAATTTCTCGCTTAACATGTTCCTGCAGGTGGGAGACAACAAACTGACCGTGAAGGCGCTCGACAAAAACCTTAATGCCTCAATTGACACCTTTACAATTACAAGAAAACTCGTTGACGTTCTTACAGGCGGAAGGTACTTCGGCCTCATTATCGGAATAAATTCCTACAGCGGCTACTGGCCTTCTCTGCGCTGCGCTGTAAACGACGCCAAAGAGATCAGCAAAATATTAAAAGACCGATACAGGTTTGATTCAGTAATTACAATTCTGGACAAGGATGCCACCAGGCGCAACATTATGCAGAGCCTCGAATGGCTTTCAAATAACCTTAATAAAGATGACAACCTGCTGATATTTTATGCCGGGCATGGACAGTTTAACAAGGTATTGAACAAGGGCTACTGGGTTCCCGTTGATGCAAATGTCAACTCTGTTGCCGATTACATTGCAAACAGTGAAGTTAGGACCTTCCTGGCGGGCATACCATCCAGGCACACGCTCTTAATTACAGATGCCTGTTTTGCAGGCGACATCTTCAGGGGCGGCAAGGGTGAGACTGTGGCTTTTGACCCCAACAATATGGATAAGTATTACAGGGAGGTCTACCGCAGGCAGTCGAGGCTGGCACTCACTTCAGGCGGAGTTGAAGAAGTGCAGGATAACGGGAAAGACGGTCATTCAATTTTCACTTACTATCTGCTTAAAGCCTTAAAGGAAAACAAGAGCCGGTACATGGATGCTTCTCAGCTTTATAATGACCTCAGGATCGGCGTAGCCAACAACTCCGAACAGACACCTATGCTGCAGGTGGTAAAGGATACATATGATGAGGGAGGCCAGTTTATATTTGTTCTGCAGGAGGAAGAGTAGTTTAATTTAATAATTGTAAAACTTTTTTATGGTGGACTGCCATGAAAAACCTGTTAGTTGTTTTAGCCATAATTATTTTTGCCGGCCTACTCATGGGGCAGGTGAAGGATAAAGTCCCGTCTTACCCGATGCACGGATCCGCGGCTTCAAGGCCCCATGCACAGAAAACGGGTTCATCCACTTCAGAGAAAAACATATGGGATATTAAACTGCTCTGGAGCCTCAATAACGTTACCGGTAATTCGGGGCACGCGGGTATAGTTTACCTTAATACATCGGGCGACGTATGGATATCGCGCTGGAACAGCGACACGCTTTTTGTCTGGACTGCCACTACCACAAACTATATTTACCCAATTACAATCCCTGGCGTTACAGGCGTGAGGGCTATGACCTTTGACGGGACAAATATTTATGCCGGCAGCAATACGACAGACATAATGGTTATTAACCCGGAGACAAGAACGCTTAAAGGAACAATAAAGGCTCCGCAAACCGTAAGATATGTTACATACGACCCAAAGGCAGACGGGGGGAAAGGAGGCCTCTGGATAGGCAACTTTTCAACTGATCCGCAGCTGATTAGCATGAGCGGAACTGTCCTTAGGACACTTTCGATGTCTGACCTTGGGACGACAGGGATCTACGGTGCGGCTTATGACGGGCAGACTACAGGAGGGCCATACTTGTGGTTTTTCGGGCAGGCAGACGGCTACGGCAGTCCACAGACAATCTCACAGGTCAGCATTTACACCGGGAAAACTACAACACTGCAGCACGAAATGAGCTATGATATTGAAGCGTACGCATATAATGAGGGAATATATGCAAATGCCGACAGCATGCTTGCCGGAGGTTTGTGCCTGGTAACGGGAATCTTCCCCGGCGTAGTGGCACTTGGCGGGATAATGCAGGCATACCCCGACCTGATTTTTGCCGTTGAAGTCGGCACGGCAGCCGCACCCCCTTCTACAGTTACAATTAACCGCTCTTTCAGCTTCGGCGACCCAAAGGTGAGCTCGAGCTACAGGATGCTGAGTCTTCCGGGAGACGTAAATATCCCGCTTTCGCAGATTTTTACGGATGCAGGTGAGCACAAAAAAAACTGGAATGCGTTTTATGACAACGGCAAAGCTGAGAACTACCTCATTGAGTACGACAATTCCACTGCCTTTACATTCAGGCCCGGAAACGCCTTCTGGGTGGTCAGCAAGAATGCTCTTAACGTTTCAGCGCAGGTCAATCCCGTTACAACCGATGGCCTGGGAATGTATGAAATTCCTCTTCACAGCGGGTGGAATCTTATATCAAACCCTTTTACTTCAGAGGTTTCATGGGCATCTGTAAAACTTGCTAACCAGCTGCCGGC
Organism: Ignavibacteria bacterium; assembly: GCA_025612375.1. Lineage (NCBI taxonomy): Bacteria > Pseudomonadati > Ignavibacteriota > Ignavibacteria > Ignavibacteria bacterium. The sequence continues at coordinate 307,693 of JAAXKN010000002.1, read as the reverse complement.
CAACAGCCTCATATACTCATGGAACGGGAGCTGGAGTAACCCTGCCTCACTTTCGCCATATGAAGGCTATTATTTCAATAACACGAATAACCTCACTTCACTGAAACTAACCGAGAACATCCCGGTAGGCATATCCGCCTCACGGTTAAATAAGAAGGCTCCTTACAATCCCGACAAGTATATAAAGGGGTATTTATATTCAGAGGGAAAAGAACTCTCCCCCTTTTATATTTCAATTGATAAAAGAGCCAGGGAAGGCTTTGATGAATTTGACTATTTTACTCCCCCCTCGGATTTTTATGATGAATGCATTTACATTCTGAATAATGATCTTGAGACGCAGTATAAGCACCTCTTCATCGACAGCCGTCCTGATATCTCAGAGGGGCAGGTGTATAATCTAGTACTAAAAAATAATATAAATCATCCCTGCCAAATAAGATTTGAAGGCATGGAAAACTTTGCAGGCTTTGAAGTCTGCCTGGCAGATAATTATTCAAAGAGGTTTTATAATCTCAGAGAAAATCCCGTTGTCAGAATTGAGCCAGTAACCGGAAAGCAGGAGTTAAGCCTGATAATTGGGAAAGGCAGTTTTATTGAAGAGAAGAAAAATAGTGTACTGCCAAAGGATTTCGCGCTTTTTCAGAACTATCCCAATCCATTTAATCCTTACACAATTATCTCATATGAACTCCCTGAAGAAAGCAGTGTAGAGTTAAAAGTTTTCGATGTGCTCGGCAAAGAAGTAGTAACCCTCGTGGATGCAGTTGAAATCCCCGGGCGTCATGAAGTCAAGTTCGAGGCTGGCAGGCTGCCCAGCGGAACATATTTCTATACATTAAGATCGGGTAGATTCACTAAAACAGAGAAGATGGTAGTTCTTAAATGATAGAACTTTTGATAGCCCTCTTAACGCCCCTGCTCTGCCTAGCGGAGTATATATCTACACACTTGAGGCAGGCCGCTTCCGGGCGTCAAAGAAACTCCTGCTCTTAAAATAAGGGGAATTTTTCTTATAGCTTTTATCGGGTAAAAGGAGAAAGGATTTTCGGTCAACAATAATATCTGGACTGCAGGATGTCTGTCCTGTAATCTCGGACAAAATAAACAATTCTGTGTTCCTGGGTATGGAGGCTATATTGCCTTTCATTAATTTTTAAAAGAAAACCATCAGAGTCCTGATTTTATCAGGACTCTGTACTGTTTTGTTTCTTTAAATACTTTCTTGTTTAAATACATTCTTGTTTTAATTTCTTTCTTGTTAATACATTCTTGTTTATGTACCCGTTTAGGGCACTCCTTTAGGCTTAAGCCTGTACCCGGATTAAATCCTTAAAAAAGGTAATAAAATAAAAAAAGGTGATTTTCTTTAGAATTTGAGCTATTTTCAACGTTTCTGCCGGCTGTACCCTGTGACCCGCCTGGCGTCCCGCTATGCGTCCCGATTAAGGGCTCCCGGTGTCCCGGTAAAAACGGCCTAATGGCTTCAAGTCATTGTCACTTTTTCTCCAAAAGTAGATTTCCGCATTAAATAGGTGGAAAACCCTGGCTTCACATGAAATATTGCAAATAGAAAATAAAAAGTAAACGTCTAAATTTGACCTTAATTTTGTCTCAGGTCAACGGGTAATTAAAAACTGTAGTATAAATAATGGCTCATTTTTCCCCACAACTCCAATAATTATTCCCTTCCAAAGAAAGCGCCAAAAGTGTTACCTTTTAATAATGAGGCTTTTTTAAGCCAATTATTAACAATTTGGGGAATACCAAGTCTTTTATGCAGGAAAGTAAAATTGCAGGAAATAACGGCTATAATCCGCTTATCGAACTTAAAGATGTCTCGAAAAGCTATATGGAGGAAAACCTCACCGAACGCAGTGTGCTCCACGAGGTTAATGCCGTCATCAATAAAGGTGAAATTATTATCGTCCTGGGCCGTAGCGGCTCCGGGAAATCAACTATTCTTAACCTCTTAAGCGGAATCGACCTTCCGTCAAAGGGATCTATTTTAATCGACAGCACAGACATTACTAAACTTTCTGAACAGGAAAGAACCCTTTTCAGGCGCGGAAACGTAGGCTTTGTCTTCCAGTTCTTTAATCTTATTCCGACCCTTACATCCATGGAAAACCTTATGCTTCCCCTGGAGCTTAACGGAGTTCCTCCTGAGGAGGGAAAAGAAAAAGCACAAAATATGCTTAAGGAAATAGGTTTAAGCGACAGGGCTAAAAGCTACCCCGACCAGCTCTCAGGAGGCGAACAGCAGAGGATTGCTATTGCACGGGCGTTAATACATGAGCCTTCAATTATTCTTGCAGATGAACCTACAGGCAACCTGGACTACGATACGGGACTTGTAATTATAAGCCTGTTGGATAACCTCGTCCGGAAAAAAGGCAAGACCATGGTTATGGCTACACACAGCAGGGAGGTTATTGGACTTGCCGACAGAATACTCACGGTAAAGGAAGGAAAGATTATTGAATTTTCGGCTTCAAAGGTGGAATAACCTTTATGAACCGCGTATTAAACCGATCCGCCTTCAATTACCTTCTCAGGCATCCTTTGCAGCTTGTTTTGTCACTGCTTGGCATTGCGCTCGGCGTTGCAGTTGTAGTTGGAATTGACCTTGCTAATGCCGGGGCATCGAGGGCTTTTGAACTTTCAATGGAAAGCGTTGCCGGAAAATCAACTCACCAGATAACAGGAGGGCCTAAGGGACTGCCCGACTCTGTCTACTCCTATCTTAAAATCAGGAAGCAAATAAATCCCATGGCTCCTGTTGTTGAAGGAAATGTGGCAATTGTGCGCCCTGCATTGAGAGCCTTTACATTACTGGGAGTGGACCCTTTTTCGGAAAAGCCTTTCCGCTCATACCTCTCCCCCATCAGCGGGAAAATAACAGGAGACATTTCGGCCTTTATGGCTAAACCCGGCTCTATAATTATTTCTACCAGAACAGCCGGCCAGCTGGGGCTCCGTGAGAATGACACTCTTACACTCAAAATCGGGGGCAGCTATAAAAAAGTTAAAGTGCTAGGCCTCATAGAAGGGGAAAATGAAAGGAGCAGGAATATTCTTGACAACCTGATACTTTCTGACATTTCAACGGCACAGGAACTCCTTAATATGCCGGGTTACTTAAGCCGCATCGACCTCATAATTCCGGATAGCCCGCAGGGGGAAGAAATGTTAAAAAAGGTTAAAGAGAATATTCCCCCGGGTTCATCAGTTCTAAGATCGGAGACACGGACAAAAATAGCATCCGATATGCTTAAGGCTTTTGACATTAACCTTACAGCCTTAAGCCTCCTTGCCTTGATTGTAGGGATGTTCCTGATCTATAACACCATGACTTTTTCCGTCCTGCAGAGGCGCACATACATTGGGCTTCTGCGTTCAATTGGTGTAACACAGAAGGAGATTTTCAGGATATTTTTAACCGAGGCATCTATTCTTGCCGCTGCCGGCACCATTCTAGGCATACTTGGAGGCATTGTGCTTGCCAAGGGAATGCTGAGGCTTGTTACACAGACAATAAACGACCTCTACCTGGTGCTTTCTGTAAGGGAGCTTAACATTTCACTCTTCAGCCTTGCCAAAGGAGCCTTTGTTGGAATCGGAGCCACACTCCTTGCCGCACTTAAGCCGTCTCTTGAGGCTTCTTCCGTTCCGCCCCGCCTGGCCTTAAGCCGCAGCGACCAGGAAATTAAATTAAGAAGGAAAATCCCGAGGCTTGCCCTTATGGGTATAGTAATGCTTTTGCTGGGAGCAGGCATTTTATCGCTTCCCGAAAGAAGCATCATACTAAGTTACATTGGAATTCTTCCCGTAATACTGGGCTTCAGCCTTCTTACTCCCTTAATGATATTTTACTCCATGAAATTCCTGAGCCTAATTACAGGAAAACTTTTCGGCCTTACGGGACGTATGGCTTCAGGCAGCATTGTCTCACAGATAAGCAGAACGGCAGTTGCCGTTGCGGCCCTCAGCATTGCGGTTTCTGCTTCTGTCGGCATCGGCACTATGGTCAATAGCTTCCGCCAGACAGTCCTAACGTGGCTTAACGGCAACCTTGAAGCCGACATTTATATTTCACCTCCGGGGCTTGTGCTCAGGAATAACGACGCGACAATGGATTCCGCGCTCGTAAAAAGGATTGAGGCACTTCCTGAAGTAGAGGATTATAACTTCTACCGCGAGATAACTCTGAATACGGGGAATGATGAGATGAGGATCTTTGCGCTTAACGTGGGTCCCAGGAGCTACAACGACTTTAAGTTCAAGGAGGGAAATCCAGAAAAGTTCTGGTCCGGGTTCCGGGAAGGTGACGTTGTAATGGTAACTGAGCCCTATGCATACAGGCATAATATTAAGACAGGTGACTTAATTTCAATACCGACTGAAAAAGGGAATATTAATTTCAGCGTAGGCGGGGTTTATTACGATTATGCCTCCGACCTCGGTATGGTTACAATGGCCTTCGACACTTATAAAAAATACTGGAAGGAACACTCAATTTCAGGCTTATCACTTTTCTTAAAGAAAGGCGTAAAGCGCGACAGCCTTATTAACTATATCCGCACCATGCCGGGGCCTGATGAAGAGATACTCGTCCGCTCAAGCAACTACCTGAGAAAGGCTTCAATTGATGTATTCGACCGGTCGTTCATGATAACAAACGTTCTGCAGGTTCTGGCAATTGTAGTTGCTTTCATCGGAATTCTGAGCTCTCTTATGGCGCTCCTGCTTGAACGCAGCCGCGAGTTTGCCATTCTGCGCGCAAGCGGCATGACTCCCCTTCAGCTCTGGAAGCTCCTTACAATACAGACGGGCCTTATGGGAATACTTGCCGGCGTGCTCTCGCTTCCACTTGGAAATGTGCTTGCATGGATACTGATTTATATCATTAACCGCAGGTCCTTCGGCTGGACGATGCAATATCTGGTACTGCCTGAAGTTTTAATTGAGGCCCTTCTTGTTGCCATTAGTGCGGCTCTTTTGGCAGGAATTTATCCCGCCCTTAAGATGGCGCGCACCTCCCCGGCCCTTGCACTCAGGGAGGAATAGATGAAAAAAACTGTAGTTATGATAATAATTGCTCTTATCACCCTTTCTGCAGGAGCCTATCTTCTTACACAAAGAAGCCGGAGAGCTGGGGAGATAAATACCAGTCTTTCAGTTTCAAAAGCGATGTCGGGAGGCGACACGGCGGGATATAAAAGAGCAATTAACCCGCGTAAATTTATTTTCCCTGAAGACTATGGGCCCCATCCGGGCTACAAAACCGAGTGGTGGTACTTTACAGGGAATCTGCAGTCAGAGGATGGGCATCATTTCGGCTACCAGCTCACCATTTTCCGCACCGCCATTTCACACGACTCTCTTAAGGGCTCCTCCCCATGGAGAAGCAGTCAGGTTTATATGGGGCACTTTACGCTTACTGATATAGAAAACGACAGATTCTACAATTTTGAACGCTTCAGCCGCGGGGCAGAATCGCTTGCCGGCGCCGCGGCACGTCCATTCCGTGTGTGGCTGGAGGACTGGGAGATAAAGGAAATTAAAGGAGAGGAAAGTAACGGCATTCCGGTGCTCCATCTTAAAGCTGAAGAAAAAGGTATATCAATTGAATTTACATTAAAAAGCATGAAACCCGTGGTCCTCCAGGGAGATCAGGGCTTAAGCCGGAAAGGCCCTGAACGGGGGGATGCTTCATACTACTACTCGCTTACAAGGCTTCAGACTTATGGAACAGTTAAGATAAATAACACGGACTTTAACATAAGAGGCCTTTCATGGATGGACCGCGAATGGAGCACCAGCGCCCTAAGCCGCAGCCAGGCGGGCTGGGACTGGTTTTCTCTTCAGCTTAATAATTCAAAAGAGATAATGTACTACCAGATGAGGCTTAAAAGCGGCGAGGCAGACAGGTTTTCAAGCGGACTCGTTGTAAATGGGGATGGGCATACAGAACCCGTTAAAAAAGAAGATGTCAAGATTGAAGTGCTTGGGAAGTGGACAAGTCCCTTGGGAGGAGAATATCCTTCGGGCTGGAAGCTTTCAATCCCCTCAAAGGGTATTTATCTCGAAATAATTCCTTATGTTAGGAACCAGGAATTAAACGTTTCCGTAAGATACTGGGAAGGGGCGGTAAAGATTAAAGGAACATGGAACAGCCGTCCTGTTGAAGGCACCGGATACGTTGAACTGACAGGTTATGGTGAAGTGTTATAAACTAAAGGAAATTAAATGGACGGCAAAAACCGCAAAGATATAACGCCCGGATTGAGGGTTTCAATTGTATTAAAGCAGGATCAGAGGACTGGAAAGAGAACTGAAGGAGTGGTTAAGGATATACTTACCTCATCAAAATCTCATCCGCACGGCATCAAGGTGCGCCTCGAGGACGGCCAGGTAGGCCGCGTGCAGGAGATCTTGGAATCCTGGTAGATTTTTTCAGGGGCGCGCGGCGGCGCGCCCGTCTTACCAGATATTATTCAAATACCGTAATTCAATCCCAATGCAACGGTGTTGTATGTCCCGCGGCTGGTGAAAAATCCGTTATAGCTTGAATTAATAAATGTATTCAGTTTATAGCTTAACTGAAGCTCTATACCCTGCGCAATTTCATGCGAGAGCCCTATCCCGGCGCCTATGCCGAAGAGGTTGTCGTTGACTTTCCTTTTGGTCTTAGGATCAGCATAGAACTCCGTCACCCTGCCGGTATTCTCATCAACTACTTTAACGTTATCATAAACATTGTAGCTTAAATGCGAATACCCTGCCTCCAGGTTCACGAAAGTAGTAAAAAGCCTGTCGGAATGCACATTGATCCGGCTTCCCAAATATAGAGGAATTAAGACGTGCTCATCGGCGTCATATGAGGTCGTAAACTGCTGCTTTTGGATTTCCGAATAGTCCATCTCATGAATGATGTGGTTTTCATCCCAGTATGAGATGCCTGAATACGCATAGAGCTGAATTGCAGGACTAACGGAATAATTGTACTGGAAAGCTGTGCTGAAGCCTTTTGAGGAGTTCATCGGGAATACGGCCCCGGCATTAAACTGAATGGAACGGGAATTCTGAGCCATGAGAATTCCGGAAAGTAATATTGAGACCAGAACCAGCAATGAGAAATACTGTTTTGACATTTTGCTACCTGTTTTTAGTGATTTGGAAAGATAAAAGGTATCAAAAATTCATAGTACTCCGTTGCTCAATATGATATTAATATATCCGGATTAAATGATTGCAGAAGTGATTCCGGACACGATTTTGTGATGAGTAAAGTTAATTGTTTTTACAATTTGAATCAAGACCGGAAATGTTTTTATGACTAGCCCCAAGCTTTAGCTAGAGGTACGCTGCCGGGAAAATTGCTCCTCCCGGCAGGTACATGGGTTTTTGTGTCCTACAAATTAAATTTCCAACTAATTAAACAGCTTCGCGGGCTTCATCGGAATCATCCGTGTAGATGTAGTCCAGCCATTTCTCGTAATTTTTGTCCTTGCCGTGGATTACTTTTGTATAAGCCTCCTGCAGGTCGGCGCTTACGGGTCCCATAGAGCCTGCGCCTATTTTCCTGTTGTCGATCTCTCTTAAGGCAATTACCTCACTGGCCGTTCCGGTAACGAATACCTCATCGGCAATATAAAGCTGGTCGCGCGAGATCTGCTCTTCAATTACTTCATAGCCGCGGTCCTTTGCAACCGCAATTATGCTGTCGCGTGTAACACCTTCAAGTACGCCGGTACGTGGAGGAGTGTAAATTATGCCGTTACGGACTAAGAAAATATTTTCTCCCGTGCACTCTGAAACATATCCGTAGGGATCAAGCAGTATAGCTTCATCAAAACCCGCCCTCAGGCTTTCGGTTTTTGCAAGCACTGAATTGACATAGTTGCCGGCAACTTTAGCTTTTGTCATCATTATGTTTGGATGGTGCCTTGGATATGAGGACACGTTTGCCCTTACACCCCTTTTCAGTGCTTCCTGCCCTAAATAGTTTGTCCACTTCCAGACCGCAATAGAGAGGTCAATTTTCACTCCGTCAACAGTAAGGTTCCAGCCGCCTTCCTTGATATATACAAGAGGCCTGATGTAGCACTCTTCCATTTTGTTTATGCGCACGAGTTCTATAGTTGCGTTGTAGATTTCGTCTATTGAGTACTGGAGGTCGCTCATGCCGAGAACCTGTGTGCTCTTAATTAATCTGTTAAGGTGGTCTTTAAGTCTGAAGACTGCTGGTCCGTTGGGAGTAGAATAAGAGCGGATTCCTTCAAAAACGCCTGTACCGTAATGAAGTGAACTCGTTAAAAAGTGTAACTTGGCCTCGTTAAAAGGAACCATTTGCCCTTCCATCCACACATAATCTGATTCAAATGCCATATAATCTCCGAAAATTAATTTGCTTGTGAAATAATTCTGTTATTCAATTTGAAAAGTTTATAATTAATGCTGTCATTTAATGCCTGCAGGCTGGCTTCAAAAATGTTGCTGCTGACGCCAACCGTTGACCATGTTTCAGAGCCGTCGCTCGACTGTATTAAAACCCTTACTTTAGACGAGGTGCCCTGCTTTTCATCCAGCACGCGCACCTTATAGTCAACGAGCTCAATGAGCGAGATCTCGGGATAAAACCTTAAGAGAGCCTTGCGCAGTGCGTTATCCAGCGCGTTAACCGGGCCGTCGCCGTTTGAAGCCGTATGCTCAATTTCGCCGTTAACCTCAACCTTTAGTATCGCCTCGGATTCGTTCATGCCGCCCGAGTCGTTCATTACGTTGACCTTTGAATTAAGCACCTGGAAGTAAGGTGTAAAGTCCTTCATCTCCGAGTGCATTATAAGTTCAAACGACGCGTCGGCGCCGTCGAACTGATAGCCTTCAAACTCCATACTCTTTATATGTGCCGTCAGCTTTTTCGTCAGTTCAGGCTCGCCTTCAATGTCAACTCCAAGCTCCTTTGCCTTGTATCGTATATTGCTCTGTCCTGCAAGATCCGAAACCAGCACCCTCTGCTTGTTGCCGACTTCCTTAGGATCGATGTGCTCATACATTCTGCTGTCCTTCAAAACGGCGCTTACGTGAATGCCGCCTTTGTGCGCGAATGCCGATTTACCTGTAAAAGCTGCCCTCGAATATGGCACAAGATTCATCGTCTCATAGACAAAGTTTGAGAGTGCAGTAAGTCCCTGAAGGTCAACTTTGGAGTTTGTCTCACATTTAGCTTTAAGGACGATATTAGGTATTATGCTGCATAGGTTTGCATTACCGCATCTTTCCCCCACGCCGTTAATTGTGCCCTGTATGTGGAGTGCCCCGGCCTGAATTGCCGAAAGCGTATTGGCAACTGCAAGTTCAGAATCGTTATGGGCATGAATACCAATTTTTGCCGTAACTCTCGCTTTTATAGCACTAACAACCTCAAAGATTTCACCCGGCAGGCATCCGCCGTTAGTGTCGCAGAGTACAAGAACGTCAGCCCCGGCCTTTTCAGCCGCAAGAAGCATGGAAATGGCAAACTCCGGGTCATCCTTATAGCCGTCAAACAAGTGCTCGGCATCATATACTACTTTACGCCCATGTTCCTTTAAGAAACGGACCGAATTATATATCAGTTCCTCGTTCTCACTTTTGGAAATCCCTAAGCCCTTTTCAGCGTGCAGGCGCCAGGTTTTCCCGAAAATTGAAACAACCGGGGTCCCGGCCTTAAGAAGCGCATTCAGGTTGGCGTCTCCCTGTATATTTTTCAGGTCGCGCGCCGTACTTCCGAATGCCGAGAGCTGTGCCCTTTCCAGGTTCAGTTCTTTGGCGTAGCGGAAGAACTCCTCGTCTCTCGGATTGCTTCCGGGCCAGCCGCCTTCAATAATATCAACACCGAATTCATCAAGCTTGCGGGCAATAATAAGCTTATCCTGCACAGAAATGCTTATCCCCTCCCCCTGAGTACCGTCGCGCAGAGTAGTATCGAATATTTCAATCGTCTTTCTTTCCACACATTCCTCTTTCTGATTTACTTAGCCAGCATTCCTGTTTTTCTGGCATATGAAAATATGCCGCCAGCCATCACTATATCATAAACGCTGCCCAGGGAATTAAGGCTGTAGGTCTTCTTGTCGCTTAAGTTTGTTATTGTGTTAGCTCCAAGGTCCACTTCAACCTCGTCGCCTGTTTTTATGACTTCGTTAAGCTTCACAGGTGTTTCAAAAGGTATAATGAAGCCGCCGTCAACCGAGTTGCGGTAGAATATTCTTGCATACGATTCTGCAACAACGGCCTTCAGGCCTGCAACGTTAAGCGCCAGCGGGGCATGCTCGCGTGAGGAGCCGCACCCGAAGTTCGAGCCGCCGATTATTACCGTATATTCAGAGGTATATCCGCCTTCCTTTACAAATGGCTTTCTTCCTTCCGGAAGGCCTGCCTGTGCGGGAGGGACTCCCGAGAGTGCAAAGCGCCCGTAGTTTTTCAGTTCCTCCTCGTCGCTAGTTGAATAGACGAGGTGCTCTGCCGGAATGATCTGGTCTGTATCTATATTATCGCCCAGGACATATGCCCTGCCGGAAATTTTATTGTTCATCTTTTACCTATAAATTTTAGTTCCGAACACTTTTTAATTACATGCACTCTGCCGGGTCGGCCAGTGAGCCGTTCACGGCTGTTGCTGCTACTGTAAGTGGTGAAGCCAGGTAAACTCCGGCATTCTTGCTTCCCATGCGTCCCGGGAAATTCCTGTTAGTAGTGGAAACAACAACGTCTCCGTCAACCGAGCGCCCGAAGGTGTCAGCCGGTCCGCCCAGGCACGCCGCGCATGAAGGAGGTGCAATCCTGCATCCGGCACTGATAAATATATCCTTCAGTGTTGAGCCCTCATAAGTTTCCTCTTCCAGCATCCTGGCAACTGTAGTGGAACCGGGGACTATAAAGGTCGGGATTTTAACCGTGTTTCCTGCAAGAACCCTGGCTGCAAAACGGAAGTCTGTAATTTTCCCTCCCGTGCATGAACCTATGTAGCACTTTGTAACTCTTGTTCCTTTAACTTCGCTGGCAAGAGCACGCTTGTCCGGGCTGTGCGGAGCTGCAACAACGGGCCTGAGCTTGGAAACGTCATAGGTAAATGTCTTAAGATATTTTGCATCATTGTCGCTTTTGAAAACTTCGTAGCTTCCTTTCACCCTTCCCTCGAGGTATTTTTCAGTTACACCGTCAACGGCAATTATGCCGCTTATGGCGCCGGTTTCAATTGCCATATTTGTAAGAGTCATCCTCTCATACATTGAAAGTGACTCTATGGCTTCTCCGTCAAACTCCATTGCGCAGTATGTGGCGCCGTCGGTTCCAATGTCGCCGAGGATCTGAAGGATCAGGTCTTTTGCTGTCAGGTATTCAGGCATCTTTCCGTTAAAAGTAAATTTTATTGATTCAGGCACTTTCTCCCAGATCTTGCCCGTACCCATAATAAAAGCGGCATCCGTATTTCCAACGCCTGTCGAGAACATGCCGAAAGCACCCGAAGTACATGTGTGCGAGTCCGTTCCGAAGAGCACAGTACCGGGAACGTTAAAACCTTCTTCAGCCAGGGCTATATGGCAGACGCCCTTGTAGCGGTCTGTTCCGGGGTCATAGTAATTCTTAAGCTCCTGTTCCTTTGCAAAGGTCCTAAGCATTTCAACGTTTCTGTTTGCGTGTGTGTTTTCTGTGAATATATAGTGATCGGGGATGATAACGAGCTTATCTTTATCCCATATTTTAGCTTCACTCCCGAATTCCTTCTTCCATATTTCTATTGTCGGCGGCCCGCAGACGTCATGCGTCATCAGGACGTCGACATTCAGCCAGACATTCTCGCCCGGGGTCAGCCTTGACTTTCCTGCTGACCTGGCGAGTATCTTTTCGGTTATTGTCATTCCCATTTTATTTCCTTAAGTATTATTCTTTTTCGAATTCCGGTTATCTCATTTCATTAAGCTACAGAGAGCTCTTCTTCATCCTGAGCGTTTTCATTTTTCAGGTAAAGGTACTGGGCGTTTACTGCCATTAAAAATGCCCTGGCACTTGCCTCAATAATGTCTGTTGAAATGCCCCTACCTGTAAAGGATTTTTCATCATGTCTTGTTCTTACTATGGCCTCACCCATCGCCTGGCGGCCTGAAGTTACAGAGCGCACATGATAAGCCTCAACAACGGGCTTTACATTAAGCACCATTTCAATGGCATTAAAGCATGCGTCTACAGGCCCGTCGCCTATGGCCGAGCCCTGAAGAATTTCTTCACCCGACTTTATTGCAACAGTGGCGGTCGGTATTGCCGTTGTGCCCGACTGAACCTGAAGCGAGACAATCTCAAAATGCTCTTCATCCCTGCGCACATCGTCGCCCATCAAAAGTCTCAGGTCCTCATCAAATATCTCTTTTTTCTTGTCTGCAAGAGCCAGGAATTTTTCATATACGGCCTGAAGTTCTTCACCTTTTTTATTATATCCCAGTTCCTTCAGGCGGCTTTCAAGCCCGTGGCGACCTGAATGGCGTCCCAGGACAATCCTCGATTTATTTACACCAACCAGTTCAGGAGTTATTATCTCATAGGTCTGCTTGTTTTTGAGCATTCCATCCTGATGGATTCCGGACTCATGCGCGAATGCATTCTCGCCAACAATTGCTTTATTCGGCTGAATTACCATTCCGCTAAAGCCCGATACCATACGGCTGGTGTTGAATATCTCGGGTGAGTTTATATCGGTATGAAATCCGCAGATATCCTGTCTTACCTTAAGAGCCATTACAACTTCTTCCAAAGATGCGTTGCCGGCTCTTTCGCCAATTCCGTTAATTGTGCATTCCACCTGCCGCGCTCCGTTCTTTAAGGCGCTTAAAGTGTTTGCTACAGCAAGGCCCAGGTCGTTGTGGCAGTGCACGCTGATAATGGCCCTGTCTATATTTTTAACTCTTTTTCTTAACTCGCTTATTATTGCCCCGAATTCTTCAGGGAGTGTGTATCCTGTCGTGTCGGGTATATTAACAGTTGTTGCACCGGCTTCAATTGCGGCCTCAACAACTTCACTGAGGTAACCGATGTCTGTTCTTCCTGCATCTTCGGCTGAAAATTCGACGTCCTGAACGAAAGACTTTGCATATGCCACCGCGTCATAAGACATCTTAACTACCGTGTCGCGTTTTTCCTTGAGTGTCCTGCCATACTTGTCGTCGCCGAACTTGCCCAGTATATGGATGTCCGAAGTGCTGGAGAACGTATGAATCCTCGGATGCTTTGCGCTCTTCAGGGCTTCATAGGCAGACTTGATATCTGCTTCCTTTGCCCTTGCCAGAGCCGCAATTATGGCCGTAGATTCATCTGAAATTCTTTTTACAGCTTCAAACTGTGCGGGTGAGGAGACGGGAAAACCCGCCTCTATCACATCCACATTAAGCCTTACAAGCTGGCGCGCAATTTCGAGCTTTTCAAAGACGTTCAAAGAAGCCCCTGGTGACTGTTCGCCATCGCGCAGTGTTGTATCGAAGATTACTATTTTATTATCCACTTTTTCTCCTCTCTATCTCTCTCTAATTAACTTTGTAAGGACTTAACATCATTACTTTTCTGAAAGTATTTTTTCCGCCTGCTCCAAAACCGCCTCTGTCATTTCCGTTGTAGACAAGAGCTTTGTGCCTTCGGAATATATATCGGCTGTCCTGTATCCTTCGGCCAGGACGCCTTCAACCGCCCCGTTTATAACGGCAGCAGCTTTGGGATTCTTAAGCGAATACTCAAGGAGCATTGCAGCCGAGGAAATTGTAGCAAGAGGGTTTGCCTTGTTCTGCCCTGCAATGTCAGGGGCACTGCCGTGTATCGGTTCATACAAGGCGTATTTGGTACCCATGCTTGCAGAAGGAAGCATTCCAAGACTTCCGGTTATCATGCCTGAAATGTCGCTTAAGATGTCGCCGAAAAGATTGCTTGTAACAATAACGTCGAACTGTTTCGGGTTACGTACAACCTGCATTGCAGCATTATCCACGTACATATCGGAAAGAGTGATATCCTGATATTCCTTATGCACCTCATGCACCACTGTTCTCCAGAACTGTGAGACTTCAAGCACGTTGGCCTTATCGACAGACATAACTTTTTTACTTCTCGTGCGCGCCATTTCAAATGCTATTCTTGCGATGCGCTCAACTTCGGCGCGTGTATATTCCATGGTGTTCCATCCCCTGCAATCGTCAAAGCCGCGGGGTTCACCAAAGTATATTCCGCCTGTAAGCTCTCTAACAACAATGAAATCCGTTCCCTTAACCGTTTCCGCTTTAAGTGAAGAGGAATCGACCAGGCAGTCGTAGACTTTTGCGGGCCTGATGTTTGCAAAAAGCCCCAGTTCTTTTCTGATCCTTAATAACGCTGCCTCGGGTTTCAGGTGGTGGGGTAATGTTTCCCATTTGGGCCCTCCTACGGCTCCGAGCAATACCGCGTCTGAAGCCTTGCACTCGCTTAGGACATCTTCTGAAAGCGGAGTGCCGTATTTTTCGTATGAGCATCCGCCCATGAGCCCTTCTGTAAACTGGAGGGGGAAGTTCATCTTCCCCGAAACCAGTTTCATTACCCTGACAGCAGAGCTTACGATATCGGGACCGATACCGTCGCCCGGGAGCAGCATTACCTTGAAACTCATACGCCCACCTCTTCCTTGGCGTTTTTCTTGAAGAGCCAGCTCATCATTGAGCGGAGCTTAGATCCTGTCTTTTCAATTGAGTGCTCCTGGTTTTCCTCTCTCATCTTCTTCATGTTAGGAAGCCCGTTATTGCATTCATCAAGCCATTCCTTTGCAAAGCGTCCGTCCTGTATTTCAGCAAGGATCTTTTTCATTTCGCTTTTTGCTTCGGGGTTTATAACTCTTTTTCCGCGTGTCATGCCGCCGTATTCAGCTGTTTCGCTTACGGAGTAGTTCATTCTTGTAAGGCCTCCTTCATAATAGAGGTCGACAATAAGTTTCATCTCGTGCATGCATTCAAAGTATGCCAGTTCAGGCGGATATCCGGCTTCAGTAAGTGTCTCAAAGCCGGCCTTAATAAGTTCTGCAGAGCCGCCGCAGAGTACAGCCTGTTCGCCGAAGAGATCGGTTTCAGTCTCATCCTTGAAGTTTGTTTCAATGACACCTGCTCTTGTTCCGCCAATGCCCTTTGCCCATGCAAGAGCCATTTCTTTTGTCTTGCCTGAAGGATCCTGGTAAACAGCTATGAGGTTAGGCACGCCGTTACCCTCAAGATATGTTCTTCTTACCAGGTGACCCGGGCCTTTAGGAGCAATCATCATAACATTTATGTCAGCCGGAGGCACGATCTGCTTGTAGTGTATGTTGAATCCGTGGCCAAAGGCCAGTGTGGCACCTGATTTAATATAAGGACCTATTTCCTCGTCGTAAACTTTTTTCTGTGTCTGGTCGGGAAGAAGAACCATTACAACGTCTGCATCCTTAACTGCTTCTTTTACGGTTTTAACTTTAAGTCCTGCTTTTTCAGCCTTGGGCCATGAAGCACTGGTTTCTCTCAAGCCAACTGTTACATCGAGACCGCTTTCCATTAAATTAAGTGAGTGGGCATGTCCCTGGCTGCCGAAGCCGAGGACGGCAATTTTTTTACCTTTTAATACATCCAGGTTCGCATCCTGTTCATAATAAACTTTCATTTTAATCCTTGTGTTAAAGTTGTGAATAATTAGTCTGCTTTTTAAAATCTTTTGTCTGTTCGCCTCTTTTCAAGGCTACAGCACCCGAGCGCGCAAGTTCCTTAATGCCGTAAGGGGCAAGGACGTTGATCGCGGCGTCAATTTTGTCGGGCGGTCCTGTAATTTCGAGCGTTATGGTTTTATTGTTAATATCAACCACATTGCCCCTGAAAATGTCGCCCACATTCAGGATCTCTGAGCGTGTGCCTTTCTGGTAGAATACTGTAATCATGGCAAGTTCCCTTATTACAGTTGGAGTCTGTGTAAGATCAATCACCTTTATTGTATCGATGAGGCGGTTGAGCTGCTTAACCACCTGTTCGATTATCTTGTCGTCGCCCGAAGTAACGAGCGTCATTCTTGAAACCTCAGGCATTTCAGTCTCACCGATTGAAATACTCTGTATATTAAAACCCTTTCCGCTGAACATTGTAGCAACGCGGTTGAAAGCGCCGTACCTGTTTTCTAACAATACAGAAATTATATGCTTCATATTTATTACTTCGTTGATTTTGGATTCAGTCGTTTAACAATCATTTTTTCGTAGCTGGCTCCCGGCGGAACCATCGGGAAAACCATATCTTCGCGCACCACCTTGAATTCTATGAGTACAGGGCCGTCGTTTATTTCAAAAGCCTTGTCCAGTATAGAGTCTACTTCCTTCGGTGAATCTGTCGAGAAAGCCTTAAGCCCGAAAGCCTCGGCCACCTTCATAAAGTCGGGGTTGGTCTCCGAGAGGTCTGTAAAGCTGTACTTCTCAAAATGGAAAAGTTCCTGCCACTGGCGCACCATGCCGAGGAAGCTGTTATTGATAATTATGAACTTAACCGGAACCTTATATGCCGCAGCCGTAATAAGCTCCTGGATGTTCATCTGGAAGCCGCCGTCGCCGCTGATGGAAATAACCGGACGGTCCTTCACGGCAAAAGCTGCACCAATTGCCGCGGGCACCGAGAATCCCATGGTTCCAAGTCCGCCGCTTGTAAGGAGCGAGCGGGGGTTTTTGAATTTATAGTACTGTGCGGTCCACATCTGGTGCTGTCCCACGTCTGAAACAACGACAGCCTCGCCTTTGGTCTTCTCCGAGAGCTTTTCAATTACGTATTCCGCTCTTAACTGTCCGTCGTTGTCTTCATAGACAAGCGGGCATTCGTCTCTCCACTGGTTAATCTCGTTCCACCATTCCGGGAAACTTAAAGGTTCACCAAGTTCAGCTGCAAGTTCAGCCATTACGTGCTTAACGTCGCCCACAATCGGAAGGTCCACAACGACGTTTTTATCTATTGCAGTTGGATCAATATCCACGTGTATCTTAAAAGCTTTAGGTGCAAAGTTATTAACGTCGCCTGCAACCCTGTCGTCAAAACGGGCGCCGAGAGCAATAAGAAGGTCGCAGTTGCTTACGGCCTGGTTAGCCCAGTAGGTGCCGTGCATTCCGAGCATTCCAAGCGACTGCTCGTTCGTTCCGTCAAAAGCTCCAAGGCCCTGAAGCGTCATCGTAACGGGCAGGTTATGTTCACTGGCAAGAACCCTGAGCTCATTGGAGCCGCCGGAAATCAGAACGCCGCCTCCGACGTAGAGCAAGGGGCGCTTGGCCGCTCTTAACATCTCGGCTGCTTTTTTGATCTGGTACTGGTGCCCGTAGAAAAACGGCCTGTAGCCTTTTAATTCAACGCTCTCCGGATACTGGAATTCACATTCCGAGTTAATTACATCTTTTGGAAGGTCCACCAGTACGGGTCCGGGCCTCCCGGTAGAGGCAATGTAGAAAGCCTTCTTAATTGTTGAAGCCAACTCCCTCACGTCACGCACGAGGAAGTTATGCTTTGTTATAGGGCGCGTAATACCAACGATGTCAGCTTCCTGGAAAGCATCGTTACCGATAAGGTGAGAAGCGACCTGGCCTGTAAAGACGACAAGAGGCACCGAGTCCATGTATGCGTCAGCTATACCGGTAACTGTGTTTGTAGCGCCCGGACCCGAGGTCACAAGCACCACGCCGGGCTTTCCCGTAGCCTTTGCGTAGCCTTCAGCCATATGAGTTGCACCCTGCTCGTGGCGCACCAGAATGTGCTCAAGGAAATCCACGTCGTAGAGCTTTTCATAAAGTTTCAGGACCGCGCCTCCGGGATATCCGAATACATATTCAACTTTCTCCTCTCTGAGGCATTCAAAAAATATTTCTGCTCCTCTCATCATACCGTTGTTTTCTTTCATATTACTGCACCTTTTCTTTCTTTCTGGTTTCAGGGATTCTTAAGACCGCGCCCGTATTGGCTGAGGTGACCATGCGTGAATAGCGGGCGAGATATCCTGTTTTAATTTTAAGCTCAAATTCCGGCAATGCCTCCAGGCGGGCACTGATCTCTTCATCCGAAAGCTCCACTTCTAGTGTTTTTCCGGGTATGTCAATTTTTATTATGTCGCCATCCTTGAGGGCTGCAACGGGACCCATGTCGGCAGCCTCGGGTGAAACGTGCCCTATGCAGGCGCCTCTTGTGCCGCCGGAGAATCTTCCGTCTGTAATCAAGGCCACCTTGTCGCCTAAGCCCATTCCGACTATAGCGCTTGTAGGTGAAAGCATCTCGGGCATTCCGGGGCCTCCTTTGGGGCCTTCATATCTTATTACAACCACGTCGCCAGCTTTAATTTTTGCGTCCATTATGGCGCTTACGGCCTCATCCTGGCTGTTGAAGACTCTTGCAGGACCAGTATGCTTAAGCATCTTTTCATCCACAGCCGCGGTTTTGACAACCGACCCCAAAGGAGCAAGATTGCCGAAAAGTACTGCCAGGCCGCCCGAGTGGCTGAAGGGCTCTTCAATTGACCGGATTATCTTCTGATCTTTAGCTTTTGAAGATGCAATGTTCTCGCCCAGCGTCTTTCCTGTAACCGTGGGGCGATCGAGGTCAAGCACGCCCTTAACACGCGAAAGCTCATTTAATATTGCTGTAACGCCGCCTGCCTGGTCGACGTCTTCCATATGAACAAGCGCTGTAGCCGGGCTTACCTTGCAGATATAAGGGACTTTGCGTGAAAGCTCATTTAATTCATTAAGGTCGAAAGCCAGACCGGCCTCACTTGCAACGGCAAGCGTATGCAATACTGTATTTGTGCTTCCGCCCATTGCCATGTCTAAAGCAAATGCATTTAGCATTGAAGAACGCGTTATGATGTCACGCGGCTTTAAGTCTTTTTTAACGAGTTCGATTATTTTTTTACCGGCTTCCTTAGCCAGTTCTTTTCTTTTAGGGTCAATTGCAAGTACAGTTCCGTTTCCGGGAAGAGCGAGTCCGAGAGCTTCAAGCAGGCAGTTCATTGAATTTGCCGTAAACATGCCTGCGCAAGAGCCGCAGGAAGGGCAGCTGAAGTCTTCAAGTTCTTTAAGCCTTTGGGACGTGATCTGTCCCGACTTATACTGCCCCACTCCCTCGAAGACCGAAATGAGGTCAGTCCGTTCACCTGTAGAGGGCATATGTCCTGCCTTCATAGGGCCGCCCGAGACAAATATGGTCGGTATATTTATGCGTACCGAAGCCATCATCATACCGGGCACTATCTTGTCGCAGTTCGAGATACAGACCATGCCGTCGAAGCGGTGGGCTTCAATTACGGTTTCAACCGAGTCGGCAATCAGTTCGCGGCTCGGCAGTGAGTAGCGCATTCCAATATGCCCCATTGCAATGCCGTCGTCAACGCCTATGGTATTAAATTCAAAAGGAACGCCGCCGGCTTCAATTACGGCTTCTTTCACTATTTTGGCAAAGTCCTGGAGGTGCACATGGCCCGGAATTACATCCACGTACGAATTACAGATGCCGATGAAAGGTTTCTTGAAGTCCTCATCGGTTTTGACTACTCCCGTAGCCCTCAGGAGGCTGCGGTGGGGAGCCTTATCGAAACCCTGTTTAATTAAATCAGATCTCACGTTTTCCTCTGAATTTTCTCTCTTCAGAAACATACCTTTTGGATTCAGGTCAACCCCTGATCTGATCTTTTAATTTGTGCTTGTGTAATTTTTTGATTTTTGATTAGGGATTGACAAGTATTTTTAGCTTAGAATGCTAATAATAATACCGAGCACTACGATAATAATGCTAATCCCTAGGAGGAGAATTTCTAAAGAAATGTTATTGATTGAAGTACCTGGCAAGACATAACCCAGGCTTCCGTGCAGCACGGCAGCTTTTTCTCTGGAAATATTTACTGTTATGTCTTTCATAAATTTTTAATTATTGTTTGCAATATAGGCCCTCGAACCCGCTTTGTCAAGGTTATTTGTGAATTTTTTGCATTAATGTTCACATTTTTTCGTTATTTATTCGCTTTCCCCGAAGATATTTTTCAAATTTCTAATTTTCTTCACTTTTCCACCCCGGGGCAGTGGTGCGGCAAAAAGGCGTCCGGCACAAAGTTTAACTTGTTTCCTAAGGTTTATTTCGGTATTCTTGTAAACGGTTTACTTTTCCGTTGTTACTCAAAGAGTAGTATGATTTTATTCCCCCTTTCAGGTTGTAATTTAATCCGGTCTTTGTCTCCGTGCAATTTGTTTGTTAGAGCCAATTGTATATATCATCTTGCGTAAAAACGGCTGCCGCCAGGCCAGTATGTCTTAAATTAGACTGCTGAATTGATACCACTAGTTTTCCATCTTCTGCATTTGAAAAAATGAACCATTGCTCATATATTATGATGCAGGGATTGATGTGCTGAAAAGTAGCCGCTAATACATTATATTTTATTAAAAACGGGATTTTAATGAACAAAAGGTTTGAAGAACTAAACTTATCAAAAGAAATTCAAAAGGCAATTACTGACCTTGGATACGAAGAGGCAACACCAATCCAGTCAGAAGCTATTCCGGCCCTCCTTGAGGGGCATGACATCATTGGGCAGGCACAGACAGGAACCGGGAAAACCGCCGCATTCGGAATTCCGGCCCTGGAAATGCTGGACCCTCACGACAGGAACATACAGGCACTCATACTCTGCCCTACACGCGAACTCGCGCTCCAGGTTTCTGAAGAGATAAGTAAAATTGCAAAATATAAAAAAGGATTCTCCCTCCTTCCGGTCTACGGGGGACAGTCGATAGAGCGTCAGCTTAACATCCTTTCCAGAGGCGTGCAGATCGTAATCGGAACTCCGGGCAGGGTCATGGACCATATGGAACGAGGCTCCATCAGGCTTGATAATGTAAAGATGGTTGTGCTTGACGAAGCAGATGAAATGCTCGATATGGGCTTCAGGGACGATATTGAACTGATATTAAAGCATACACCAGAAGACAGGCAGACCGTAATGGTTTCAGCTACAATGCCAAAGCCTATAAAAGACCTCGCAAAAAAATACCAGAAAGACCCTGTTAATATCAAGGTCGTGCACGAGGTCTTAACCGTGCCCAGCATTGAACAGATATACTTCGAGGTGCGTGAGAAAAATAAACTTGAAGTCCTCACGCGCGTAATAGACCTTTATAACGTTAAACTGGGACTTGTCTTCTGCAATACCAAGCGCGGCGTTGATGAGCTTACAGAACACCTGCAGGCACGCGGCTACGCCGCAGACGCTCTGCACGGCGATATGAAGCAGGCTACACGCGAAAAAGTTATGGGAAAATTCAGAAAAGGCATTATCGAGATACTCATTGCAACCGACGTTGCAGCACGCGGGCTTGACGTTGAAAACGTTGAGGCTGTTTTTAACTACGACATGCCGCAGGATGAAGAGTACTACGTACACAGGATCGGCAGAACGGGCCGCGCAGGCAAATCGGGCCGCGCCTTTACTTTTGTAACCGGCCGTGACCTCTACCGCCTGAAGGATATACAGAAGTACACAAAGACAAAAATGAAACTCATGGACGTTCCCACCTTTGACGACGTAAGGGAAGTTAAGGCGGGCATATTCCTCGATGAGATCAGAAAGACGATTAAAGAAGGCGGACTTAAAAAGTACATCCGCTTTGTTGAAAAGCTTATTGATGAGGAAAACAGCTCACTTGACGTTGCTGCCGCAATGATGAAGATGAATTTCCAGAGCGAAATGGAAACCCCTGAATTTGTGCCTGAAGCAAGAGAGTCATTCTCCTGGGAAGATACAGGAAGGGGAGACCGCAGAAAAGACGGCCGCAGAAAAGAAGGCCGTAAGGAAGAAAGGAAAAGACCTGAAGACCGGAAAAAGGAAAACCGCAGGCTGGACGACTTCTGGGGAGAAACGGGCAAAAAGGACCGCTCCAAAAAAGGAAACCTTTCCAAAGGCGATGGCCCTGTTGCAAGACTCTTCCTTAATGTCGGGAAGAAAGATAAGGTTAAGCCGGGCGATATTGTTGGCGCAATTGCAGGTGAAACCGGACTTCCCGGTAAAATCATAGGCGAGATCGATATGTTCGACAAGTTCACTTTCGTCAACGTCCCTGAAAAGTACGCCGGCGAAATAATTGAGGTAATGCAGGACAACCAGATCCGCGGCAAGAAAATCAGCATTGAAGTTGCCAAGGACAGGCTGTAATATTTCCCTCAAGTCCTCTATTTAAGGCTGACACCCACGCTGTAATGGGCCAGCTTTTCAGAAAGGATTTTCAAAAGCATCTCTTCAGATTTAGTAATATAAAAATGATCGCCGGGCAGAAGATTCAGCTCAAATGATGAGTTTGTCATCTCTGCCCAGCCTTCAAGCTCCTCCAGACTAATGCCGTCATCAGCCAGCCCCCCGAAAACAGTAATAGGACAGTCGGTTTTAGGGACGGGTTTATACGTATATGTTTCGCAGACAGAAAAATCTGCTCTTAAAATCGGCATCATGAGCTCCATCAGTTCCCTGTTTTTCAGAACCTCCCCGGGCATGCCGTTCATCTCTTTGAGTTTCGTAATAAATTTATCCTCAGGCAGATTATGCATTGATGGTTCTCTTTTATGAAAGTTTGGAGCCGGGTGGGCCGAGACAAAAATGTGATCG
This sequence comes from Ignavibacteria bacterium, assembly GCA_025612375.1. Classification (NCBI taxonomy): domain Bacteria; kingdom Pseudomonadati; phylum Ignavibacteriota; class Ignavibacteria; species Ignavibacteria bacterium. Next base: position 285,016 of record JAAXKN010000002.1, on the reverse strand, counting down.
GGCTCAGGCAGGTAGCTTTTCCTCAGTGCCTGTGTCATTTCAAATGCTATGAGAGCCCCCATGCTGTGGCCGAAGAAATAATATGGCTTGTCCAGGTACGGCAGAATTTTTTCCTTCAGATCCTCAACAAGTTCCGGAAGCTTGCTGTAAAGCCTTTCCGTATAGCGCCTTCCCCTGCCGGGAAGTTCAACGGCAACAACCTCCACATGCTGATGAAGAGCCTCATGCCACCTTCTGAAAATGTGAGAGCTCCCGCCGGCATACGGAAAACAGATCAGCCTTTTGTCTGCAAGGTTCTTTCCGTTAAAGTACATAACATCCCTCCTTTATCTTATCACTATTGGAGCTTTACGGAAATCTTTTATAATAATTATAATGCTGCACCTTATTGAACCCTGAAAAGCAGAAAAGAAGAAGCATCAGTGTAAAAAATCCATTTTTTCCATTAAATAAAATTGTTATAAACAAACGGTCACATAAATCAGTAAACGGCCCATTTTTTAAGGCCTGCGGTATTATCAGGAAATATAATTTCACCCTCTTATTAAATAATATATTCTTATGACGAAGAAATTCAACAGAGGAGATAAAAAATGAAAAATGTTACTGTGCTTGGAGCCGGTATGATTGGAAGCGTGATGGCAAAGGACCTGGCAGGAAAGTATAAGGTTACCTCAGTCGACCTCTTTGAAGAAAATCTCCTACCGCTGGAATACCTCGGCATTCATACAATTGCCATGGACTTAAGGGATACTGAGGAGCTGAAGAAGGTAATAAGGAATGCCGACCTCGTAATAGGCGCAGTGCCAGGCTTTATAGGTTTTAACACATTAAAGACGGTTATTTCAGAAGGCAAAAACGCTGCCGACATATCTTTTTTCAGTGAGGATCCTTTTCTTCTGGATTCACTGGCAAAGGACAATAATGTTACGGCTATTGTTGACTGCGGCGTTGCGCCGGGAATGGGTAACATAATACTCGGCCATTACGCCTCGAAGTATAAAGTGGAAAGCTATAAATGCATGGTCGGCGGGCTCCCTTCGGAAAGGACATTCCCCTACCAGTACAAGGCTCCTTTTTCCCCGGTCGATGTCATAGAGGAATATACACGCCCGGCAAGAATAGTTGAAGGGGGAAAACTTGTGATAAAGGAGGCTCTTTCGGAGCCTGAATTTGTGGACGTAAAAGGCATCGGCACTCTTGAAGCCTTTAATACAGACGGCCTGCGCACGCTGATAAGAACAATGGACATCCCCGATATGGCGGAAAAGACGCTCAGGTACCCGGGGCACCTTGAAGTAATTAAAGCCCTGAGGGACACCGGATTTTTCAGCCGTAATTTTATAGACCTGGGAAGCCATAAAGTAAGGCCCATTGACCTTACAACAAAGCTCCTTTTCCCGATCTGGAAACAGGAGCCGGGGGAAAAGGAATTTACCGTAATGAAAATACTTATCTCGGCCGCAGCGCGCGAGGGGAAAAAAGAAATTACAGCTTTGCTTTATGACGAGGGGGACCCGGGGCAGAAAGTCTCATCTATGGCACGCACTACAGGCTACACCTGCACGGCTGCAGCAGACCTTATACTTGAGGGTGAAATTTCTGCAATGGGAATTATACCTCCCGAGGCGCTTGGCAAGGAGGAAAGGATCTATACAAAAATTCTTCAGTACCTTGGAAAAAGAAACGTGCACTATAAGTTTTCCGAGCAGCTGGTGAGCCCGGGCATTGCGGTTTAGCTTCACCGTTGTATCAGCTTAAATGGCTTGACAATTTTATAAAAAAACAGGATTCTGTATTGCGCTAGTCAGGGCTTTTTATTAAACTGATTAGGGAATGGAAGGACAGGCTATTTGTGAGTCTGCCCCCATAAATGGGGGAAACCGAATTTTCTTAACATACTGAAAATACTGCTCTTTATATGCTCATTATAAATAATTAATTATAAGAGGTATATATGGTTACCAGCAAAGTAAGGGAATTTTTAGAAAACACTGAAATCCGCTACAAAAACATTAACCATCCGCTGGCATTTACGGCACAGGAAACGGCGGCCTCAATTCATATCAAGGGAAAGGAGTTTGCCAAGACGGTAATGATAAGGATTGACGGCGAGCTTGCAATGGCTGTGCTTCCGGCATCGCAGAGAATTGATTTTGAACTCCTTAAAAGCATACTCGATGCCGGTGAAGTAAGGCTCTGCACCGAAACTGAATTCAGGAGCAAATTCCCCGACTGCGAGGCAGGCGCAATGCCGCCCTTCGGGAAGCTTTACGACATGGATGTCTACATGTCAAAAAGCCTTCTGAACAATAAGGAAATTTTCTTTAATGCCGGCAGCCACACAGACGCAATTGAGCTGACGATGGATGAATTTAGCCGTATTGTAAACCCTATAGTACTGAACTTTACAAAAAAGATAAAAGTTTAGGGCAGGGATTAAAGCGGAAAAGATATTTTATTGTTTTTGAACTTTTCAATTTCCCCCTGTTAAATTTAAGGGGGAAATATTCTGGCTTCTGGAAATAAACTAAAAACCAGGTTAAGCCATGAAAGTATTAGTTATTATACTATTGCTTTTTGCCGCCTCTTCAAATGCCCAGCAGGCTAAGGTTTATATTATCTCAATTGACGGGGCCATAACACAGGTAACAGAAGATTACCTTGCGCTGGGCATTTCGAAAGCCTCAGAAAACGGCGCCGAGTGCCTTGTAGTAAAGCTTAACACTCCGGGCGGACTCCTCTCATCCACGCGCGATATGGTCTCGGAAATCCTCCGCTCCCCCGTTCCCGTAATCGTATTTGTAAGTCCTGAGGGAGCGCAGGCAGCTTCAGCAGGAGTATTTATTACACTTTCGGCCCACATTGCCGCCATGACTCCGGGCACCAACATTGGAGCCGCGCATCCGGTAACGCTGCAGGGGCAGGCAGATTCCGTAATGCTGGCAAAGGCCACTAATGACGCCGCGGCATTCATCAGATCTATTAGCGAGAAAAGAAACCGCAACATACAGTGGGCTGAAGACGCCGTACGCAAAAGCCTTTCCATTACTGAAACCGAGGCTTTGAAAACCAGAGTAATAGACCTCATTGCAAAGGATACGCGGGATCTGCTCCAGAAAGTTAACGGCATGAAAGTCCGGACCTCCATGGGTGAAAAGACGCTTAAAACAAATGACGTTAAGCTTGTTAATATAGAGATGACATTCCAGCAGAAGATGCTTAAGGTTCTAAGCGATCCTAACATAGCCTACATACTGCTTATTCTCGGCATGTACGGAATCATGTTTGAGCTTTATAACCCGGGCTCCATATTCCCCGGCGTAATCGGGGCCATAAGCTTAATACTTGCCTTTTACGCCATGCACACGCTTCCAATTAACTACGCCGGAATCGGCTTAATTATTTTATCTGTTATTTTATTCATCCTTGAAATCAAGATAGTAAGCCACGGACTTCTTACAATTGGAGGGGCCGCAGCGCTCTTCCTGGGCTCCATGATGCTCTTTCAGACCAGCTCTTTTCTGGAGGTTCTGATGCTTTCAAAAGAAATTGTAGTTTCAATCGTTCTTATGACTGTCATTTTCTTCCTCTTTGTAATCGGTATGGGAATAAGGGCGCAGAAGCTTAAGACCTCAACGGGCGTGCAGGGTATAATAGGGGAAGAAGGCGTGGCAATTTCGGACCTCAGCCCTTTAGGGCAGATACACGTACACGGTGAGATCTGGTCGGCCGAGAGCCTGGAAGGGGGAATAAATAAAGGTGAAAGGGTAATTGTAGAGAATGTAGAAGGTATGAATCTGAAAGTAAGGAAAGAGAATCACGGCATATAATTTTTAAGCATAAGTATTAACAACAATTGGAGGAAGTATGGAAACCGCATCGGCATTACTGACGGTACTGGTTTTCTTTGCACTGATTATTCTTTTCAGCGCCATCAGAATACTGCGTGAATATGAGCGCGCAGTCGTTTTCCGCCTTGGGCGCCTGATCGGGAGCAAGGGTCCGGGCCTTGTTCTGCTGATCCCGATAGTGGACCGGATGGTAAGGGTAAGCCTTAGGACGGTGGTTTTTGATGTACCGGAGCAGGACATAATTACAAAAGACAACGTTTCACTGAAGGTAAACGCAGTTGTTTATTTCAGGGTATTCCATCCCGAAAAAGCAATAGTGGAAGTGGAGAATTTCGTGCAGGCAACCTCACAGCTTTCGCAGACCACTTTAAGGTGCATACTGGGTCAGTCGCTTCTGGACGAGCTTTTAGCCGAAAGGGAGAAGATCAATGCCGAGCTGCAGAAGGTAATTGACGCACAGGCATCGCCCTGGGGAATAAAAGTCTCGAACGTGGAGGTTAAGCACGTGGACCTGCCGATAGAAATGAAGCGTGCAATGGCAAAGCAGGCTGAGGCAGAGCGCGAAAGAAGGGCCAAGGTAATACACGCCGACGGGGAATTCCAGGCCAGCCAGAAGCTTTATGAGGCTGCAACAGTAATTGCAAATAATCCCGTTGCAGTACAGCTGAGATTTCTGCAGACCCTGACGGAAATTGCAACGGAAAAGAACTCAACAACAATATTCCCTGTCCCGATAGATCTTTTAACCCCGTTTCTCAAAAACCACGCCCATCACGAGCACGAGGTAATGTAGAATATATGATTGCTATTATTTTATTTTTTCTGTAGGGGCGCACGGCGGTGCGCCCGGACGCTTTTATGCGTTAGATATTTTTACAAATCCGAATAACTCCTATAGGGGAATTTTCAATTTTGGTCAAATTGTTTTTTCCCGTCAGGGCGCACCGCCGTGCGCCCCTACAAAAGAATGGTTTTTTAATCCTTACAGGGAAGACTTTTATGGAGGAAAGACACTCAATCAGACTTAGAGACTATGATTATAGATCATTCGGATACTATTTTGTTACAATTTGTGCATTCGAACGTAGAAATTTGTTTGGGTATGTACAAAATGAAAAAGTAGAATTGAATAATCTGGGAAATATTGTTCTTGAGGAATGGGAAAATTCCGCCAGGATTCGCAAGGAAATCTCTTATGATGAGTACATAATAATGCCCAATCACATACATGGTATTGTCATAATAGATAACCCCCATCTTATACATGAAGAAAAGATAAAACCACCGATTCAGGTAAACCCAGCACCTCCTGGATTTCTCTCAAAATCACTCTCCTCTTTTATCTCAGGTTTTAAATCCACTGTTACAATTAAAGCACGTAATATTGCGGGGTTTAATTTGGCTGTCTGGCAAAGAAACTATTATGAACATATTATCCGCAATGAAAAGGAGCTATATACAATTCAGAATTATATAGTCACAAATCCAGCAAAATGGGAACTTGACAGATATTATTTACGTGAGTAAACCCGTATTGGTACGCCAACGCCAGAGGCGGGGGCGCACCGCCGTGCGCCCCTACAGAAGAAATGTCCATCCACCATGCAGAAGAGATATTCAACTATTTATTTTAATTCTTTAAGCCACGATTCGGCAAATTTGCGCCCGGCTTCCGTGGTCTGGCGGCCTGCCCTGAAGCAGAGCTTCCAAATGTCGGGTTTATGCTCATAGTCAGCGTTTACAAATCTCTTTTTGCCAAATTCATCTGTACTTACCTGTGCATCAAAATCCACATCGGACGAGGCCTTCAGGAATTCCTCGAGCCACCTTCTTATCATCATGTCAGGCTCGTTCGGGTAATCCCTTTCCCACTCCTTAAGCCTTTCCTGGTACTCCTTCATCTCGGCTTCGTAACCCTGCTTCATGTACTCTTCGGTCTCTGAGCTGTAAGCCACGTTATCCTGTTTATCCATTTCAGCCATCTGCTGCTTCAACTCCTGAATCATCTTTTCAAATTCACCCCTTTGCGAGGCAGGCAGGCTGGCTTTTGCCTTTTCCATCTCCTGAAGGCTTTTTTTCATCTGTTCTTTATCATTTTTCTTAATTTCGGCCATGGATTTAGGAGACTCCGGGGGCTGGGGCTTACTAACATCACGCTGCTCAAGGTAACGCCTTTTGAAGTCTTCAGACTTTGAATAAAGCTTCACAAATTCCCCGACAGCTTTAACTATAAGAGGGCGTTCATTTAATGGAGTATCTTTAAGCTCCCCCGGCATCGGGTGGCCGAAGTAGCAGCCCGAGCAGTCGCTCCAGGCGTATTCTTTGGCGTCTTCGCTCGTCATCTGAAGCTTCTGAAGTATTGAATCGATTGAATGATCTGCGACCCTGTATGCAAGAAAACCAAATGAAAGGAATAACATGGGAATGATAAAGTATTTTTTCTTCATGAATTGACCCCGGTGATTTGTTGTGAGGAAATATAGGGGTAGTAAATATGAAAAGCAAGGAATAGATCCCCTCTTCCCGGGCGGGTGCATGCGGGCTGCTGTTTCTTTGGGCACCAGCCCCGGAAAAAAATATTTATTTAAGCCCGGCTTTCAGCGTGTATGATATCTGTCTTCCAGTTCAGCCCAGTACTGCAGGTCCACAATGTCTTCAAACTGCTTCATATCAACTGATTCATTTTCAGGCATCTGGCGCCCGGCCTTCAGGTCCTGAAGCGCACGTTCGATCTGTCGCGTCAAGCGGAAAAGTATTGTTGTGGGATATAGTATCATTGAGAAATTCAGCTCCCGGAATTCCTTCGGGCTCAGGGCCGGTGTCTTCCCCCCTCTTTCAAGGACGCTTGTTGCAAGCGGAACGCCCACGAATGTAGAGCCAATTTTCTTAAGCTCTTTTTTACTTTCAACGCCGTCAAAATAAAGCCCGTCCGCGCCCGCCTTCAGGTAACGGTCCCCTCTTTTAAGGGCATCCTTAAGGCCATTGGGCTCAATTGCATCCGTCCTGGCAAGTATAAAAAAGTCGCGGCTCCGCCTTGCGTCGGCGGCAGCGCTTATTTTCTTTTCCATGTCTTCAACAGGGATTACCTCTTTTTTGGCCATATGCCCGCAGCGCTTTGGTGCCTTCTGGTCCTCAATAAAAACAGCCGCGGCTCCCATGAGTTCATAGCTTCGGATTACGCGGTTAACATTCTTTACATCCCCGTATCCGTCGTCGCAGTCGACAAGGGCCGGAAGTTTTGTGGAATGAATAATACTCCGTGCAGCCTCGCTTTTTTCTCCGAAGTGCTCCAGGTCCACGTCAGGAACGGCATGCATCACGCCTGCAAGTGCAAAGCCTCCGATCTGGTAGGCCTTAAAACCAGCGCGTTCAATGAGCCTTGCCGTCAGTGCATCGTGCGCCGCGGGAAGCACCAGGACCCTTTCCTCCCTTAAGACCTCCTTCCATGAAGGGCGCTTTACTGATATATCCCTCATCTTTATCTCCTTTTTTCAGCTGGTCGTATTTTTTCATCTTCCATCAGGTATCCGCCTATTCTTCCAAATCGTCTTTCGTTTTTAATCCCTTCATTTTCACCATACGGATGGCCGCCGAAGCCATGGCGCATCATGGCAATTGCTCGCGCCCAGTTCTTTTGATTGTCACGTGAAGTAAATAGCTGCATGACCGACTGGCTTATTACAGGTATCGAAATTTCCATATGCAAGGCATCTTCTACAAGCCAATTGACCTCACCTGTGTCTTCAACATACGGCGGAACTGTTTCCATGCCTCTAAGATCCTTATATGACTCTTCCATCAGCTCAACAAGCCATGACCTGATGACACTTCCGTGATTCCAGGCGTGGAGGACTTCATTTATATTGAGCTTTTCCCTGAAGCGCTCCAGCATGTCCATGCCTTCGCCAATGGCCTCAAGCATTCCGAACTCGATTCCGTTATGGACGAGCTTTACAAAGTGGCCCGAGCCGGATGGCCCCGCATGGACGAAACCCTCAGGAACCGCGAGGTCCTTTAATATCGGGGCAATTATATTAACCGGTTCAGTTTCGCCCCCTACCATAAAGCAGGCACCATGCCTTGCGCCTGAGATGCCGCCGCTTGTGCCGCAGTCTATGAAATATAAACCCTTCTCTTTTAGTCTTCCGGCGCGCGTTATTGAATCGCCCCAGTACGAATTGCCGCCATCAACAATAATGTCGCCTTTGGTCATTACCTGGGAAAGTTCATCAATTACTATATCCACTACTTTCCCGGCCGGGACATAAAGGAATACAACGCGGGGCCTTTTAAGGTCTTCAATCAGTCCTTTTACATCTTTGGCTTTTTGAATAGCCGACTCCCTTAGTTCCTGTGAAAGCTCCGATTTATCCATGCCTGCAACCTTGTAACCCTTTTCCATTGCCTGAAGCGCCAGATTGCCGCCCATTTTCCCGAGTCCGATTATTCCGAACATCATTTTTTTATCATCCATTAAAAGTTCTCCTTTGCTTATATTTTTCTTAATACCGTTCTTGCCGGCGCACCATCGCACCCGATGAGCCTTAAGGGCAGACAAATCATTTCATAGGCGCCTTCAGCTATGTCTTTCATATAGAGACCTTCAATGATCCAGATACCCTGACCCAGGAGTGTTCTGTGAACTTCCTCGTCTTCTGCGTGAGTGCCGATAGAAAGGAAATCTATACCTACAAGCTGAACTTTCCGTTCGGCCAGGTATTTTGCCGCACGGGCTGAAAGCCCTGTGTAATTGGTGCTGAAATTCATATTGAACCACTCCCTATTGGAGTTATTAGTCTTAAAGAGCACGCGGTCTTTAGGCCTTATATCGAAATCTCTAAGGTCCTGGAGGTCCACAACCTCAGGGTTCTTCACATCAATAACCAGAGTCTCTCCTATGAGAGCCTCAAAGGGTACCTGCGAGATATCCTTACCGTTATTAATAAAGTGGAACGGTGCGTCCATATGTGTTCCCGTATGAGCGCTCATTGAAAGCCCCGAAACGTTGGCATCTTTTCCTTCAGTTATGCTTGAGATCCTGTAGACTGAAACCTCGGGCTCCCCGGGCCAGTGCACCATTCCGCTATGAACGGGGGCACTGACGTCAATCCAAGGGCTGTCTGATGTGCGGTTGTTGTCCAAATGCTGCGTCCCTTAATGTTTTTAACTTCGCCTATAATTTCAAGAAAAAACACTGCCCGGGTAAAATCAAGGCATTAAGCCGATTCTAAGCATGAGGGGCTGTTCTTTTGGGCATGGGCAATTAAATTTCCATCGATTGAATTAGGGCGGATAATTTATTAATAATCCTTAGATACAATTTTACCGGGAACTTAATTTTTATAAAGTTTAAGGGACGGATATGAAGAAACAGGCAGAATCAAAAGCTCAGCCGGAAATAAATAGAAGTGAAACTGAGAATAAAGTAAGGACCGATGGTGTCTTTACAAAAAGGACAGAACTTACACAGAATTTTAAGTCGGTGCGTTCTTTCACCCAAACGCTCTGCAATCCTCTTAAAACTGAGGACTATGTCGTACAGTCAATGCCGGATACAAGTCCCGCCAAGTGGCATCTGGCTCATACGAGCTGGTTTTTTGAAACTTTTGTGCTGAATAAAGTTAAAAAGGATTACAGTTCATTTAATCCCATATACAATTATCTCTTCAACAGCTATTACGTTCAGGCGGGGGACCGCTTCACGCGTTCAATGCGGGGGCTCATCTCGCGCCCCACGGTCTCAGATGTTTGGGATTACAGAAAACACGTCGATGAACAGGTGCTTGAATTCCTGGACAGGGCCTCAGATGAGGAGCTGAACCAGATAGCCCCGGTAATTGAACTGGGGCTTAACCACGAGCAGCAGCACCAGGAGCTCATACTTACAGATATTAAGCATATGTTTTCGCTTAATCCCCTTTATCCGGTATACAGCACGGCCAAAGAGGCTCAGATTGTGCATATACCTCCAATTGAATGGCTCAGCTTTGATGAAGGAATTTACCGCATTGGGCACGAAGCAAAGGGTTTTGCTTTTGACAACGAGCTGCCCTGCCACAATGTTTACCTGGAGCCCTACAGGCTTGCTTCGCGCCTTGTGACAAACGGCGAATACCTGGATTTTATTGAGGCCGGGGGCTACAGGCATCAGGAGCTCTGGCTTTCGGACGGCTGGATAGCTGCAGAAACGGAAAACTGGCAGGCACCCCTTTACTGGCAGAGAAAAGACGGGGAATGGTTCAACTTTACGCTTGGCGGCTTATTGAAGCTGAATCCTTCGGAACCTGTATGCCACGTAAGCTTTTATGAGGCGGATGCATATGCACGCTGGGCCGGCTTCCGCCTGCCTAAAGAAGAGGAGTGGGAAGCCGCCTCATCGGACCACCCGATGGATGGAAATTTTGTTGAAAACGGGCATTTCCATCCCTCGCCATTAATGCACAATATTACATCCCCCATTCTTCATCAGATGTACGGGGACGTGTGGGAATGGACTTCGAGCCCTTATGTGGCTTATCCCGGCTTCAGGCCACTTCAGGGCGCGCTGGGCGAGTACAACGGGAAATTCATGTCGAACCAGATGGTTTTGCGCGGTGGCTCCTGCGCAACCAGCCTGTGGCATATAAGGCGGACATACAGGAACTTTTTCCATCCGCAGAGCAGATGGCAGTTTACAGGTATACGCCTTGCTAAAGACGCACCGGTTCTTTAAGACTAAGTTATTCCGGCGCCACCGGCTTCGGTGGGTGGCGCCCTTTAATGTTTTGGTGATTCTCACGACCCGATAATTAAAACAGCACTGGTATTTCAATTAATATCAACCGGAGGAAAGTTCTATGTTACAAAACCAGCTCGTTAAAGAACCAGGCCTGCACGAAGAAATACTTGAAGGCCTGCTTGCAGAATCCAGAAGGCTGCCAAGCAAATTATTTTATGACGAAAGAGGATCAAAACTCTTCGACCTTATCTGCATGCTTGATGAATATTACCTGACCCGGACAGAGACCCGGATAATGGAGGACAATATAAGGGAGATTGTAAATTATATAGCCGGGCCAAAGACTGCCCTCATTGAATTCGGGAGCGGAAGCAGCACAAAGACACGCCTCTTATTCGACAATATGAAGGAACTGCCCCTTTATGTGCCGGTAGATATTTCCGAAGAACACTTAAAAAAATCCGCTGAAAAGCTCAGGCTCGATTATCCCTCACTGGAAGTTATTCCTGTTGTCAGTGATTACACAAAAGAGTTTGAATCCTCTTTCGACATAATCCCGAAGGATTACCATAAAGTGCTTTATTATCCGGGCTCAAGCATTGGCAACTTCACTCACCGGGAGCTTCAGCATTTCTTAAAAAGAGCTGCACACTTCCTCGGGCGCGGCGGAGGGTTCCTGGTTGGAACCGACCTTAAAAAGGATCCTTCAATTCTGCAGAAGGCGTATAACGACAGGGAGAACGTTACTGCTCTTTTCAACCTTAATATCCTGGAAAGGCTCAACAGGGAATTTGGCGCCGACTTTAATATTTCCAATTTTGAGCACAAGGCAGTCTACAATCACATTAAAGACAGAATTGAAATGTATCTGGTAAGCAAACTCGTCCAGACAGTTCATATTTTCGGCAAAAAGATATATCTGACAAGGGGAGACAAGATACTTACGGAATACTCATACAAGTACGACCCGGACGAATTTGAACGCATGACGCATGAATGCTTCAGGAAAGAAAGTCTGTGGACTGATGAGAAAAACTACTTCAGCATCTGGTACATGAGCGCCAGGTAGCCGCTTCTCCACTTTTTTTGCGCCTTTTGAAGTAATTTGTTACTTTTATGAATCTTAACAATTCCGGAAAGAGCACTTGCGATGCTGAATGAGTTTAAACTTCTGGTGTTTCATAAAGTTGCAACTGAGGGGAGTTTTTCAAAGGCTGCCGAGGACCTTTTTGTAAGCCAGCCCGCGGTTACAAAGCAGATTAACTCCCTTGAGGATGAACTGGGTATCAAACTCTTCGAGAGGAATAACAAGGGAATCGTCCTTACCGCAGCAGGAAAACTTTTTCTTGAGCATGCGGGTGTAATACTATCCCAGTTCAAAAGGCTTAAAAATGACATGTCACTTTTAAGCGAACAGGTCTCAGGAGAACTTACAATTGGTGCCAGCACAACAATTGCGCAGTACGTGCTGCCTCCGGTACTGGCTCAGTTCCGCCAGGCTAACCCCTCGCTGAAGCTGACTTTATTAAACGAGAACAGCGAGACCGTTGAAAACCTCCTGCAGAGGCACGAGATAAATTTGGGGATAATTGAGGGCCTTCCTAAAAATAACGCCCTTCAGTATACCCTTTTTATTAAGGATGAACTGGTTTTAATTACACATAAGGCCAGCATTTATTACCGCCTTGAAGCCTGTTCCTTAAATGACCTCAGAAAGTCGGATCTCGTCCTGCGCGAAAAAGGCTCAGGCACGCTCGAAGTCTTTGAGGATTTTATCGGGCAATACGGCCTTAGCCTGAACGATATGAACACCCTCATACAGCTTGGCTCTACCGAAAGCATTAAGCTTTTTCTTAAGCATGCCGATGCAATTGGAGTTGTTTCCATTCAGGCCATGAAGGAAGAAATCATGCGGGGCGAATTCAAGGTAATTGAGCTGGAGGAAGGAAGGATCTTCAGAAATTTTTACTTTGTGCATGAGAAAGGGACTTCCGAAAAACTTGTGAGCAGCTTTGTATCATTCCTTAAGAACCGCTACACCGTACAGGTATAACATCAGGTTATACCGGATAACTTTTATTCATTAGAATTAAAACGGTAAAACTTATAATTTACAGTTCAACAAATTGGATTTTAAAGGAATGAATAAACAGTTTTACGCAAAGATCTCGTTCATATTGCTCATTGTGCTTTGTATTCTCCCCCTTGTACCCGCCCCTTTGGCGCTTTTACTGGGAATTGCATTTTCAATCATTACAGGCAACCCTTTACAGGAGGAAACCGGAAAGCTGACACACAAACTTCTTCAGTACTCCGTAATCGGGCTCGGTTTCGGAATGAATGCCCTGGCGGCTCTGGATGCCGGTAAAAAGGGGCTCATTTATACTGTAGCCGGAATCTTATTCACATTTACATTCGGTTTTATCGTTTCACGAATACTGAAGGTTGACCGTAAAACCTCCTACCTCATATCGGCCGGGACTGCCATATGCGGCGGAAGCGCCATTGCTGCCGTAGCGCCGGTCATAAACGCTAAAAACGAAAACACTTCTGTTGCGCTTGGAGTTGTTTTTATTCTTAACAGCATTGCCCTTCTTATTTTTCCTGCCATAGGGCATCACTTTCACCTTACGGAAGGGCAGTTCGGTCTCTGGTCGGCAATTGCCATTCACGACACGAGCTCTGTTGTAGGGGCTTCCTCCCAGTACGGCAAAACCGCGCTTGCAACGGCAACAACAATAAAGCTTGCAAGGGCGCTGTGGATTATTCCCGTTGCCCTGCTGTCGGGCCTTGCCTTCCGGAGTGACGTAAAGAAGGTTAAAATACCATACTTCATTATCGCGTTTTTTGTAGCTATGGTGCTTAACACCTACTTTCCTGTTATTGCTCCTGTTTCCGAAGTAATTTATCAGATTGCCAAAAGAGGACTTGTTGTGACGCTTTTTCTCATCGGTGCAAATCTCTCGCGCAGGACTCTGAAAACCGTTGGCGTAAGGCCGTTTGTAATGGGTGTTATACTGTGGATTGCAGTTTCCTCCATTACCCTGTTTTTTGTATGATCTTTCCTGGAATGTCACGGGCCCTGGGGCCTGTGACATTTCAAACCTGTCCTTGAAAAAAATCAAATTACATCCTATTTTGAGGTTTCAAAAATTGGGATGTAACCTTTGAGCCACAATCACTCTAAATCGGATGTATGCCTTAACTGCGGCTACGAGTTCAAGGATGAAAACAACTACTGCCCCAGCTGCGGGCAGCAGAATCATTCACTCCAGGTGCCGTTTAAGCACCTTGTCCTGGAATTCCTTGAAGGAACAATTCACCTGGACACAAAGATCTTCCAGACTTTCAAATTCCTGCTCTTCAAACCGGGATATTTAACACGTGAATTTAATACGGGCAAAAGGGCCGGATACGTCCCCCCTGTTAGAATTTATGTTTTTGTGAGCTTTATTTTTTTCCTTCTCGTGGGACTTATGTCCGGGCATAAATCTGAGGGGAAAGAGCACACTTCAAAAGACAAAGAGGGAACAACTATTATACAAATCGGCCCTTCCGATTCCGATGTTGTTCCGGTAGACAGCCAGGACTCTTTGAAGGCTTTAAGGGCAAAACAAAAACTGGATTCCTTAATGGCTTCAAAAGAAGTAAAGAATTCGGCCCTTGGGAGTTTTATAAATTCTCAGGTAAATAAAAGAAAAGAGGTTGGCGAAAAGGAATTTTCCCATTCGGTACTGAAGAACATTTCCTATCTTATGTTCATTCTGATGCCTCTTTTTGCGTCTTTTGTGATGTTATTTAATGTCCGCAAAGGACACTACTATTATGAATTCCTTATTTATTCCATACACTTTCACAGCTTCCTTTTTCTTCTCTTCAGCTGCTTTCTGGGTGCTATGGCAATTTACGATTCGGGATGGTTTATCTTAGCCGCCTGTGTAATTTCAATTGTTTACTTTATTATTTCAATGAAGAACGCTTTTCCTCAGAAAACTTCTTCTGTATTGTGGAAGGCATTTTCGCTTATAGGCATCTACGGTTTCACGCTTTTTGTCTGCCTTCTTGTCACACTGATAGTAAGCGTCATGCTGATGTAAGTGAATGAGGAAAAGCTTAGTGGATTGTTAGAAAATGGTCCTGATATAAAACCAGGACCATTTTTCCAAGGAATCTTTTTTACCGGTTAGTATATCTGGCAGGTTTTGGAAATCGAAAGAGTGGATTCAATACTGCTGCCGCTTCTGAAGCCCTCGTATATTGTGCCGCTTACCTTTGAACTTAAAGTTATCCTTGTCTTGAAAATATTCTGCGTGCTCTGAAAGTAAGTTGAAGGGATGGAAAACTTCCCCGCAGCGAGGTTCTGCTGAGGGATATACATCGTAAAGGCCTCAGTCGTCTCCTGATTATTATTTTTATAATAGTTCAGCATTTCAAGCTTAAGCTCCCTGTTGGGGTCTATTTCCGTCCAGCTTATATTCATATCTTCAAAACGGTTATGAGAAGCAGGAAGCGTAAGGGTTGCAAGGTCCTTTTCCTGTATTTTAATAGAAGCATTATACGTTTTTTCTGCGTTAAGCTTTATTGAGATGTCATATGTGTAGCCCGGACGTATATCTGAGACAACATCAAGCCCTGAATAGTACGGAAGGCCCATCATATTTTTAACCGGCATGGCTTTGCCATTGATGGATACTCCCCCGTTTTTAAGCTCAACGGGATTATTGTTCTTGTCGTTTATCCATGCGTAGATAGACTGGGTGATTGAGCCACCCTCTTTTGATTTAGCGAACGTTATTTCAGGTCGGATAACAGTGGGATCTGTAATCTCCACGTCTGAGAGGACCGATTCCTGCATGCATCCCATGCAGCCGAAGGTCAGAACTAGAAAAAGAACAATGAATAATTTACGTTTCATTTTCTTAACCGGTTTTTGAGTTTAGCATTATTTAAATTGTGGCGGGGCTGCACTGGTTAAACTTAAGGCAGCCCTGATCAAAACTAAATACATTTCTCTACTTTGTCAAAATCATTTTTTTTGATTGTGAATAGCTGCCCGTCCTCATCCGGTAGATATAAATTCCGGAAGCAGCCGGGGTTCCCGCACTGTTCAATCCATTCCATTTAAAGAAATGCATTCCTCCTTTTAAGAATCCTTCTGTTAATGTCTTCACCTCACGCCCCAGCATGTCGTAAATCTTAAGTTCAGCAATTCCATCTTCAGGCATAAAAAAGCGGATTGTTGTTGAAGGATTAAAGGGATTAGGATAGTTCTGTTCGAGAACAAATTTCTTAGGATTCATTCCGCTTTCTGAAACACCAAGGGTTAAATTTTCCTGAAGCGCAGTAAACGTATATTTATCGTTACCTGAAAGGGGTTTCAGTGTACGGATAAACATTGTATCACCTTCTGAGGGCATAATTACGTTTTGAGTGCCCTGAAATGAAGTTAGCTGCGCATGTGTATTTAAAGCGGTTTTTCTGTATTCCTGCGGAGTCAGAATTATAATTGTCTCGCCGGAATCCCACCTGTTGTTTTTGGTTGCCGTGTTCTCCATAACAAGCAGGTCCAATTTCTTATTTTGCGTAATACTCCAGGCCTTAAACGGGACAAGGACTACTTTCTTTGACGAAGCATTCAAGGCCGTATCAGAAGGGCTTGCGTAGGCGCCCCCTGAGAGAGTATCAGTTTTCCCCCATATAATAGCCGCATCTATGGGGCTTAAAAGCGGGGATCCCACCTTAGGAAGTCCTGCAGTAAAACGGACATTGGTTTTTGAAGAAGGGACAACGTGTGCACTTAATGTATCAAGCTCCAGGCGGAATCTGGGCTTAATCTCAATTGCCAGGCCGTCAAACTCATCAGTCATATAGAAAACATTTTCTCCCAGTGAAAACAAAATGCCGTTACCTGCATAATAACCAGTGGTAATGTCCTTTAACTTCATCCTGAGATATTTGCCCGACACTGTGTCGAAGGATGCCTCATAGCTGTGGCCGGTGAGTTTCGTTTTATCCAGCACATGAACAATCAGTTCTGTACTGGATTGTCCTTCCGGGTGACCAAGAGCCGAAGGCTTTACGACTTCTTCCGGGTAAAGGGGAGTAATGAATTTGCTCACGACGTCATAATCTTTATTGTACTGGCCCCATGTCGACCACAGAAGCACGAGGTTTCCCTCATTGGTAATCATAATATCAGGTTCCCACTGAAAGCTTATAAAATAATAATTTCCTCTTCTTTCTTTGGTTAGAAGCCTGTTTTCACTGTCAAGCACGGCATAGTAAACGCCTTCGCGGCTCAGGTCCGTCTGCCAGCTTGACCATACGACGGCAAGTTTGCCGTCCTGCATGTACTTTGCCCTCGGGAGCCATTGGTAATATTTTGTAGTGGCATTTACCCTAATTTCGCCTCCTGACTTTGAATAATCAGGCTTAAAGCGCTGCAGATATATGCCGCCGTCGTCACCATCCTGCTCCCAGCTGCACCAGAGGATGGTAAAACTGTTATCACTGTTTACGGCAATGTTTGAGTACCACTGATTGTCTGAATTAGTGGTATTTATATTCAGCTCGCCATTAATTTTTGCGCCGTCCTTATTAAAAACCTGCGCATAAACATCATAACCCTGACTGTTAGTCCACGACTCCCAGGAGACTATAAATCTTCCGTCGTTAAAATATCTGATGCATGGCCTTGCCTGGCTGAATTGCGTAGTTGTATTAACCTGGAATTCGTCCCCCTGAGCTGTGCCTGTGGAGAGAAATCTGCGGGCATATATTCCCCTGTCGCTCCCATCCTGGAACCACGATTCCCATACAGCAGTAAAATTTCCATTTTCATCAATTGCCACATCAGGAGAGGTCTGAGTGTTAAGTCTTGTTTTATTTACAAGGAATTCCTGCGAGGGAGAGGAATTAGGCAGAAACACTTTAGCCTTTATGTCATACATATATTCAAGGTTTTCACCTGAAGCCCATACTACAACAAAGCTCCCGTTTTTATTCATTGCAACGGCAGGGCGCTCCTGCTCACCGTCAGTGATATCATTAACCCTTATTTCGGGACCCGTTTTGTTATTATACTTATCAAACTTCTGAAGATAGATATCATTGGATTCATTAAAGGATTGCCAAACGGCCACATAATTTCCATTTAAGTCAGGCCCTGCAATTCTGGGAGCTCTTTGTGTGGAATCAGTTGTTGTATTTACGAGGAATTCCCCCTGAGGAAACGCCCTGCATGTAAAGAATAGAAGTAATAATATAATTTTTTTCATCGGCTTTTCTCTACTTCATTTGAAAATCAAGTAATGGATATGTTGCTGCGCCCGGAATGGAATAATGCCACCATTCTGCATCGTACTTATCGAAGCCCCCGACGTTAACCATCATATTAAGAAGGAAAGCCCGGTTGGCCTTGACCTCTGGCATGAGTCTGTCAAAATTATGATTGGCAGCATCAGTAAAATCATCAAATCCGGTGGGCATCTTAAGTTCTTTTCCTGTTGCGCGGTCTACAAGTGTAAGATCCACTGCACCTCCCCTGTTATGGTTTGAGCCATTATTCGGGTCTGCAACAAATGAAGGATCGGGATAAATGTCCCACATTAAATACTGAACAGCTCTTGGCCTGTAGCCATCCCAGATTTTAATTGCCAGGCCCTGTGGAAAAGACTGTCCGTTAAAGCTTGTAATTTTTTTCAGGCTATCCTGCACCGTCTTAAGTCTTTTTACCGCATCTAAAAGCAGGTAGCATTCATTTGTTGTATAAAGCTTTTGATGGGTAAAGTTATCAGTGGTGTTGTATTTCAGGTCCAGCACAATATCTGGAATAAGGTCCTTAACCCTGATGAGTTCATTTGAAGATGATTGTGCCAGTAAGAGTGCAGGAAGGAGCAAAAAAGAAAGTAAAATATTTTTCATTTCAATCCTGAATGAGTTATTGGTAAAGTGATCATGAAATGCCTGAGAAATATAACGATTTGCCCCCTTTAAAAGCAAAAAGCGCCCGCAGGAAATCCCGCAGGCGCTTTTTTAGTTTCTCTATGTCACATCTGGCTTAGAAGCTTATTCCAAGGTCAATGTACTGAATGTTCTTCAGTCTGCCGAAGTCGGCATATGCATAGTTAACCTGAATCTTAAATCCGGGGGTTACCTCATAGTTAATGCCTGCGCCCAGAGTAAAGCTCTGTTCGCTGTCTGTGAGGAAGAGCGACTTATAACCGCCGCGGAGAAAGAATGTTTCATCGTATGCAAATTCAGCACCTGCATTGACGTATTCAGTATTGTCGTTAGGATGCGTTGCATCAACCGCAGTCTTCAGGCGGATATACCTGGTTTTAATAACATCCATAGAAAGGCCGATCTTGAAATTAAGAGGTATATCATAGCCCTGCATTTCATATTTTGCAGGTATGTTATTCGGCCCAGTATTTCCGTCGCTGTTAGGATCCATATTGAACTGTATGTCGCGTCCGTCGAGCTGCATCTTTGAACCGAAGTTAGAAATGCTTGCACCGATAACGAGGTCGTTAAAAGGAGTTATATAATAAGTACCGACGTCAAGGGCAAAGCCGTTTGCACTTGAATTCCAGATGCTTTCCTTGATGTACTTTGCCTGGAAACCGATTGAGAAACGGTCAGTAAGCTTTCTGGCGAAGCCGAAGCCCAGTTCCAGAGAACCTGCATCCCAGTATCTGCCGTCGCCTTCCGGATTTTCGAAAGTTCTCACCTTTTCCTCCGGTACGCCGAGTGAGGTCAGTGTTACGAACATGGTTCCAACTTCAGGCAGATTAATTGAGCCTGCAGCATAGTCATAGCTCACATTAGCAAGCCACTGAGTATGGTTGAAGGCGACCTGTCCCGACCCTTCGGAATTAGCAATACCGGCAGGGTTCCAGTACGTGGAATATATGTCATTACTTACAGCCGTATAGGCGCCGCCCATACCGATAGCCCTGGCACCAGGACCTATTTTCAGGAACTGAGCCGCTGTGGTACCGACTTTGGTAATGTCCCTGAAGATCTGGGCATTTACCTGGCCGAAGCTGAAGGCTGCAAGTAAAATCATTAAGTAAAGTGATTTTCTCATGCTTGATTTCTCCAAAATTCTCTTATCATTTAGTATCTTCGAATTTCTGTTTTTAACCGGGGCGGAAGAAAATTCCGCCCACGAAAAAAATCAGATTGTAATTATACTGTTATAAAATAACAGCATTGTTAAACCACATTATTATTTAATAACAGCGAATTTACCTATCTTTTCACCTACGCCGGGGATATCGACGTGGAACAAGTATACGCCGTAGGCGATTCTCATTCCTTCCTTACTTAACAGATCCCACGATGCAGTGCTAGTCATATCATCTTTATTGATAGTATCAACCAGTTCACCTGTTAATGTATATATCCTAATTGTACATTTAGAAGGTAAATTCCTGAACTGAAGCTCCCTGTCGCCGCGTTTTGTGGAGGTACGGCCGGGATTTTCAGATAGGCCATAAGCCACATACGGGTTAGGAACTACGTATATGTCGTTTATCTGCTGTTTTGCGTCTTCAGGAGAATACTCGGCCTTCTTTGTTTCGAAAAGGTAAGCATCGCCTTTTTTGAAAGGTTTGGAAGTCTTCAAAAGGAAAACGTCTCCAGCCTTAGGCAATACAGTCGGGTGCTTCGATGTATCAATTGAGAAAGTAAGCTGGTATGAACCGTAAACTCCCTTTGTATCTTTTTCGTCGAAGAGAACTATGGATTCACCCCAGTCGAACTGACCATTCTTATCCAATCCGCTTATTGGCTGGAAGAGGTAGATATTTGCAGGAAGATTTTTCGTAACGTTCGTTATCTTGAACGGAAGCTTTGCATATTTCCCATCTACCATTTTCACGGAATCATAAGCTTTCCAGGTTCCGTTTGAATTCTGTTCAGAGCCGAGCCAGGTGAATTCATAATCGGAATCGAGCTTAACATATTTCTTAACTGCCGGAACTATAGTCGGATATACGATTGCGTTTTTTATATTCACTGCATCATCGTTAGTGAACTTTGTAGCATTCTTGTCAACATCCAGCTTGTTATTCTGAACAAAAACCCTGACTCCGTCGAAGGTCGGGTTACCGTCCTCAGAATTGAGGAAGGTACTCTTAAATACAGGATAATACCTGAACTGAACCGTAAAGACATTGCCCTTAGGCAGGCTGCCTGCAGAAGCGCCGCCAATCTGACCCAGCAGAGGATTAACTTTGTACTTCGAGGCATCAACTTCGGTATTTGAAGCATCGAATACATGTACGCTTTCCTTGATAATGTTGCTGTTCTTTAAGGAAACCAGCACAGTGTCTTTTGAAATAACGCTTACGCTGACTCCTGTTGAGTCGAGGACATTGTAAGAAAGTGTATCCGGGAATTCGACCTTATAAAGTTTATCTTTAACCGACAGGTTGTCAAGAACTTTCATTGTAACCAAACCGGTGCTGTTACCGGAAAGGACCTTTGGAAGTCCGTTTACTCCGGCCTCAGCTGTTCCCATTCCTGTTGACACTGGTCCAGGAGTAACCTGGGCAGTGTTAACGTCAAACATGAGTTTGCCTGTAAGAGGATCCTGCTGAATTACAGCCTGGGTCTCTGTCGGAGGCAGGTCCATAAGCTTTGTGATCTTGTTTATAGAGCCCCTGTCGTAGGCAACTACTGCATAATAATAGGTAATACCATTTACTGCAGTTGAATCGACGTACTGATGAACAAGACCGGTATTAGATCCAAGGTTGTACTTGACACCACGTCCGTCATATTCTTTTTCAGCAAGACCTTTGAAGTCATCAACAAGGTCCCACTGTGCATAAGTCGAAGTCTTTGAATTAAAGAACGGCTGGCCCAGGAAGGGGTTTCCGTTAGCGTCAGTAATTTTATAGACGTCAGAGAAGTTATAATCGCGGCTTCTGTAGATCTTATAGCCTTCAAAATCCTTCTCACTTGTCAGCGGGTCAACTGATTCTTCTGACTTTGAATCCCAGTAGAGTGTAACCTTATGGTCACCCGCAACAGCCTTTACGATCGGTTTTGCCGGGGGCTGAGCGAAGCGGTAATCTGCTTCCAGGATCCTGGTTGAAGTTACAGCATTCAGAACGAGATCCTGAAGGTTTTCACCCATTATGACTGCCATTGAGAACCTCTGTGTCTCACCCTTTGCAAGTGCCATTGGGCCGGTAGAGAAGCAGAAGATGTTGTCGCCGGCATTCTGCAGAAGTGGCTGTTCGGGATCGATTTCTGGCTTTGTGAACCACTGCCACATAAGTTCGTCTTCCTTCGGCGCGTTTGCAGCCGAGTAAGTAGCCGCCGTAAAGCCGGTAAGACCTATCTGGTCAGATTCAGAAATGTCCCTGTAACCGAAGTTAGGCTCAGAGCCGGCCCACTTGTAGCCGGGAAGAGCTTCCTCAGTAAGAGTTCCTTTTTCTTCAGGATCCAGGACGCCGTTTCCGTTCAGGTCGTTATACCATGCCTGTGTCGGCATACCGTCGCCTTCGCCGAAATCGGGGCCGGGATAGTTCTTGGAGTCAGGGCCAATACCGTCGATACCGACGTCATGCTTTGCCACGTCCCAGTCGCCATCCTCATCGCCAGACCATCTCGGCTTTGGAGCACCATATACTTTTGTATATTGCTCAACCTTAGTCGGATCAATTCCGTATGTAAGAGGCTTGGTAACGCCGTCTATAAACTCGCCTTTTCCGTTAAATGGGCTCTCATCAACAATACCATCATCATCATTATCAAAACCGTCGTTAGCTCTGGATGGTGATTCCAGGAATTTCCATCCGAAGTAACCCGGTTTTTTTCCGCCCATACCGATTCCATCCAAATCCCATGAAAACACCATGCTTCTTGCGCGCGGGTCGTAACTGTCTGCCCTTTCTCCTGTTGGAGGGACAAAGAACGACATATCGTCAGCGTAATCCTGGTTACCGCCAATGTGGGGATCTCCGTACATACCGAAGTATAGATTATCGAGGTCCTTTTCACTGGCATTTGTAACCTGATAAACCGAGAATATAATGTCTTCGGCCATCGGGTTATTGAACTGAAGGATTCTTACAGAAGCATCCAGGCCGAGACCACCCTTTGTAGGGTCACTCTGGAAAGGAGCATACTTGCCCTGGAATTCGTAGTTTGTATAGTCATCCATAACGTAATAAACTTCTTCATCCGGTGCGGTTGACATATCACCTAAAAATGCCGGCCACAGGTACTTTCCTGCACCTGCTGAAAACCAGCTTTCAGGCCATGAGTCGGGCTTTCCGTCGCCATTTTTATCCTCTGCATTCAGAGACGCTATATGTGTCTGATTTGGGTCTGAATAGCCGCTTTTTGGCAGCCAGCCCCATTTTAATTCGCCTTTTGAATCATAATCACCCTCTTTGGCATTTACGTGAGAATCACTGACAATGTGCAATGGATTTCCATCCACGTCAGTAACTTCGGCACCAGCAAGGACACCGAATTCAAATCCGTAGCCCAAGCCGTTCCATACAAGATCATTAATGCCTCCCATAGCGTTAGGAGAACAGATCGATCCGTAATTGTAAAGAATGGTGGTGATCTTGTTACCTTTTATTACGATATCTTTTATTTCACGTTTTTCGCCGGTAACCTTGTTCAGCTTTGTGCCCGTTATGGGGCCAAAGATCCTCAGGTAATCCTCATGGGAGAGTTTTTTCAGATTATAATTACCTAGGGAGTCTTTTTCCTGGGCGAAGCTAAAGCAGGTAAAAGCCAGCACGTATGTTAAAATTAAGATTAAACTTTTTTTCATAATTACTTTTATACCTCTGACAAATACTAATTGAATAATAGTGAGAAACCTAACCTGACTTCGCGCGGAGAACTTAAGTTTTCAGACCTTCTGTAGTAGTTATCAATTTCAGACATTGGAATCATTCCGGCATCGCTGGCGATTCTTCTTCTGATTTCATTAAACTGTATTGCGTTTAAGGTCTGTTCAACGTTTGACAAAGCTCTTCCTGATGAGGCATAGACATATCTTTCATTTTCAGTATCGAATAGGTTTTCAACCTGCAGGAATATTGAATAGCTTATGCTTCCGAGCTTAAAGAATTTTTCAGCCTTGAAGTCGACATTCCAGTTCATAGGCTTCTGGGCTGAACTCTGTGTATAAGTGATCGGTGAAAGCGAAGGCGGCAGAGCAGGAGTATATGGAGTACCTGTCTGTATATTATAGATAATACCAACCGACCAGCTTTCCGGGTCTGAGAAAGTAACTGTACCGTTGATCAGGTGGGGCCTGTCGAAGCTGAGAGGCACGAGGAAAGTTTCACTCTGTTTGCCTGAAGCTTCACTGAAGAAAAGGTCTTCTGTCGGGTATGTTCTGTTCCCCTCTGCTATCTGGAATGTGTAATCCAGTGTTGCTGAGAAGTAGCTGTCCGGTGACCTTCTTTTCAGGAATGAAAGTGTAATACCCTTTACGTTTGAGTAAGCAAGGTTTGTCAGAATGTTATACTGTCTTGCGCTTGTTGTATAGACAGTCTGCGTAAAGATGTAGTCGCGAACGTCTTTATAATAACCTGTAAGGTCAAACTTCAGGTCATCAGTAAGCTGCTGCTGAAGGCCAAGTTCATACTGGACAGACTTCTGCGGTTTTACATTCGGGTTACCGAAAGTTGGAACAGAAGCTACGTTTGGAACGTATAGCTTGTCGTTCAGATAGAGTTCTGAAAGAGAACCGATCTGATAGAAATGCCCATAGGAAAATCTGATTATACCCTTGTCAGTAATAGGATAAGAAACGCTGAACCTGGGTGATACCATGTGCTTGCCTTTAACCGGCTGAAGGTTTTCGGTCATGTAGCCGGCCTGTGCCTCGCTCAGGTTTTTAGAGATATCAGGGTTATAAAGTGTGTTCGGATCGAAATATTCATATCTCAAGCCGACGTTAAGTATAAGCGATTTATCCAGCTCAATCTTATCCTGCATATAAGCAGCAATCTGATAAGGCTTCTTGTTATAAGTTGAAGCACTCTGTATGGTATCCCTGACGAGAGTAAGGTTCTGGGCATAGAGCAGGTCGCTTACGTTAAGTGAAGTCCTTGTAAGAACGCCGTTTATATTGGAAAGTTTCTTGAAGTCTATTGAATAGCCAAGCCTGTCAACTTCATGTTTCCTTAGCTCAAATCCTGCTCTGACCTCATGGATTCCGAACATCTGTGAAACGAGGTCGCCTTTAAGGCTCATGGTTTTTGTATGTCTGAAAGACAGACCGTTGTCAGTTCCGCCAGTCAGGAAACCCGTACCAACAAGAGCCCTGCTGTAAAGGCTGGGCAGATATCGCGGATCCTGCCAGTCTTTATAAAGGTAATATTCACCTTGATTGTATGAGTAAGAACCTTTTAACGTATAGAAGGTGCTCTTGCTTACAGTGTGTGTAATGTCAAGTGAATGTATGTAACCGCTGCTGTAGCTGGTTCCGATTCCGTCAGGATTGTACTTATAGTCCCTGTCGAAAGATTTCGATTGCCCCTTATCGAGCACCAGTTCATATTTTACTTTGAAGAGCGGACCGAACCTGTGGCTGATGTTGCCCTGGATGTTCCAGCTCTCAGACGGGTTCATCGGAACAATTGCACCGTCACCTGTTGGTAAACCGTTACTGCCCGTGGTATAAGGATTAAAGAAATAAGCCTTTGTGGCACTTCCATACCTGGGGTCAGTTGATTTAAAGTTGTCAGGTGAAAGATAAGAGTCCGTAGTGTTGTATTTTCTGATTCCGTAATAGGAACCCTTAAAGTTTTCAAATATACCTGAGATGAAGAAGTTCGTTCCGCCGAGGAAAGGAACAGGTCCGCCCAAGGTGGCTTCCGCCCTGCCGCGGTTCATCGGATCGATCTTGTCGAGGTTATAAAACAGATCTTTTCTGCTTGTAACATAATCACCTGCGTAACCTCTCACGCTGAAGGAATACTTATCGCTTCCTTCTTTAGTAATGTAGTTAACAACGCCTGAAAGGGCATTGCCGAATTCGGCGCTGAATGTACCTGTTGAAACGGAAACTTCCTGCACGGCATTTGTTGCAATGCCGACGGATCTGCTGTTTCCATAAGGGTCGTTCATTGAAAGGCCATTTAAAGAATAAGCAACTTCATTGCCATAGCCGCCTCTGACGTGAATACTTCCATCATCACCTGTAACAACGCCGGCCTGTAATTTAATAACGTCTGTAATATTATCTACAGGGAGAACCTGGATCGATTCCGAAGTAATAGCCACTGTAGGGTTTGTAAGATCCTGCCTTATAAGAGGGTTTCTTTCGCCCTGAACGACAACCGCGCCCAGAGTAATTTCACCCGAAGAAAGGCCGATTTCGAGCCTTGTTGTAAAGCCCACATTAA
The DNA here is from genome assembly GCA_025612375.1 of Ignavibacteria bacterium. NCBI lineage: Bacteria > Pseudomonadati > Ignavibacteriota > Ignavibacteria > Ignavibacteria bacterium. The sequence goes on along the minus strand of JAAXKN010000002.1, from coordinate 259,046 downwards.
CTCTGACATCTTTAACGGTTGTTTTCTGGTAACCGATATAAGATGCGGTCACGCTGTAAAGTCCCGGAGGGATATTCAGCACAACAAAGTTTCCATCGGCATCTGTAGCCGCACCGAGCGAGGTACCTTCCAGGACAACGTTTGCAAAAGGCACAGCCTCGCCGGTAGCCTTGTCCTGTACTTTACCCATGATCTTGCCGGTGGATTGCGAATACAGGCTGCCTGTTACTGCAAAACTTAGAAAAATCAAAAGAGTAAGTAAATTTCTAATTTTCATTAAAGCCTCATGTGAATATTAAGACACTTTCCCGCATACTAAGCTTAAAAAATGGAGCCGCGGACTTATCCGCGGCTCCTGCATTCAAGAATAATTACTTGAGTAATGTCATCTTTATTGATTGAGAATAGTTTCCATAAACGAGTCTGGCAATATAGTTGCCACTTGCGGCGTGCTGTCCGCTTGATGTCATGCCGTTCCACATAACATCATATTTACCCTTTTTGTAGAGCTGGTCCTGAACCAGGCTTGCTACTTCCTTGCCTAGCATATCGTAGATCTTAAGAGAGATCTTCTTGTCTATAGGCAGTGTAAATCTGATGGTTGTAGTCGGGTTGAACGGATTCGGATAGTTCTGTTCGAGCTTATAGTCTTCAGGGAAAACTATAGAATAGTTCTGATCCCTTACGCCTGTTGCTCCTGTGTACTCAAGTACACGGATAGTCTTGCGGTAAGGATTAATGATCTTTGATCTTGCGCCGTCGAGGGCCCATGAGTGCAGACTGTCTACCCAAGCGTAGTTTTCAACTGTAATTGAGTCGTAAACGCTCTGTTCAGAAAGAACGATTTCCATTTTGCCATTGTGGTTAAGGTCAACGCTGTCAGCAAAGATATAAGATGTAAAGGGAACTTCCTCGCGGACTGTATCGATCTTTGAAGTATTAAGTTTATAAGTAGTATCTGTAGCAGTAATTATAGTATCGATCTGGCCGTGGTAGATTTTGTATTTAGCATAAACGCCGCCGCCAGCACCAGTGTAAACGAGGTTTGAAGTATAGTTCTTGGAATCTGTCAGCGAGCCCTGGCCTTTGTACTGGATAGCAATCAGGTTAAGTCCTGTGCCGCCGCCGGTATAGATTTCATCTTTACCGTCTTTGTTGAGGTCGCCCTTTACGCATGGCCAGAATTCAGCTGCAGTCTTGCCGGCAAGAGCTGCAAGATCTTTCTTTGAAGCGATAACGCCTGCTCTGTTGGCCTTGCTGAGTGAATCTGATTTCCAGATATAAACGCCTGTATCTGCTTTTGTGAAGCTAAGGAGTTCAACATCGAAGTTATCGCCGTATTTGGTACCAACGATTTCTTTTCTGCCGTCGCCGTTTACATCGGCAGCAATTGCACCGAAGTAAGAAACTGCATCGCCAGCGCCGTATGTAGTATAGATCGACTTCTTATTAACATTGTTGGTATCAGGATAGGTATAGCTATCGTGACCGTTAACGTCGATTGACCAGAAGCCGTACATATCCCAGTGGTGGTTAACGAGTTCGAGCTTTCCGTCGCCGTCGATATCAGCAGGAATTGTGTTCCAGTATGAACCGCCGACCCAGTTTCTGCCGTTCATAGTTTTTGTCGGGTCGCCGCCTTCGATAACAACCTTAGTACCGAATGAAGCAGGAATATCACCGTCAACACCAAGGATATAAACGTCTCTTCCAGGAGATCCGCCATGGCCTATGATTTCGCTCTTGCCATCACCGTCGATATCCTTTACAAGGAAATCTTCCCTGGTAAGTCTGAGGGCCTCAAGTGAGCCTGCAGCCTTATAGCCGGCATCGTCGATATAGAAATCGGGTTCGCCGCTTGGATCTGATCCCCAGGTTTTTGTATCCGGGTTCCATTCGTAGAAAACGATCCTTGAATCACCGTAACGTTCAAAGATGATTTCAGGATTTCCATCTCCATCGCAGTCACCAACCTGAGGGAATCTCGGGGTTGGGTTAGTGCTTGATTTTTTGTATAACGCAGGAGAGGACCAGATCACTTCGAGAACTGAAGGATCTGACTCTGAGGGAGCAATAACGTGAACTCTTCCACCATTGGAATAGTCAGTTGCAATAATTTCCTGCTTCCCGTCCTTGTTTGCATCCGCAACAATAACTCTTCTTACACCCAGATCCATACCATATGGCTGGATTGTCTTAATTGAATCCGAGAGAGTAGTAGAAAAAGCTGCGTTATACACGGACATAGACTGCATAGTAATGGGATTCTGTGCCCGTACTATGCCGCATAGAACTAAAGTAACCAGTAGAAACGAGTAGATTTTTCTCATAACTGTTCCTTTTGTTTTGGGTTAATTAATTAAAATGACAGTTTGCGGCCTTCACCGCTGCTGTCTTCCACACCAGGTCCATCTGATCTATAAATGGAGCATCCCGGCCTCTCAAAAAAGATTCCGGTCGACTCCTGAAAAAAGCCTAGTAATATTTCTTTAAAATATTGTTCGCAGACATTAATCATTAACCTGAAACACAAGGAAACGAACTATTAGAACTTAAAAACGAAAACGTACAAACATAAAATCAGAGCATAACACACACTTAACCGTGATCATGCCGGAAACAGAAAAATCATAAAAGTGTAAAAAGTAAAACAATCCAAGGCTTAATTAAGCCTTTTTATGGCACATCCTCTCTTAGGGCATATTCAGCTGCTTTTTCCATTGTTCAACCCAGCTGGAAAAAGGCACTGTCAGCGGAACGGCCATAAGCCTGCCGCCAAATCCCATGTAGCGGTAGGCAAATACATTCATATTTAATGCATCAACTGAATTTAAGACATCCTCATTAACCGTTACGCCGTAGCTTTTGGCCAGCGAAGCGGTGTAATTAGTAAGTTTCTGAAGGTATTTTTGTGTCTTCAGATCCTTAGCAGTCATGCTGTTTTTCTTAGCGCCCTTTCCATCTTCAGGAGCAGCATCTTCTTTTTTCTTGCCGATCAGCTTAAAGACGGAATACCCGTCTTCAGTTTTAAGAGGGCCGTAGACATCGCCCACGTTCATCACTGCGGCAATCCTGCCGATCTCTCCATACATTGTGGAAGGGAAAAATCCGAACTCGCCGCCTTTTTCTTTTGTCCATTCTCTTTTGGTATACTTGCGCGCGAGTTCATGAATATCTTTATTATTTTTCAGCTCATCGAACACTTTTTCAATTGTTTCCAGACTGTCTGTCAGGACCTCAACTATATTAACCATTGTAAGTGCCGGAGACGACTCACTTATCTGAATCTGGTCTTGTGCCGGATTCAGTTCCCCGGGAGCAGTTTTTACAGAATCCATCAGTTTAGATTTAAGGAGCTGGGCCAGATAGCTGTCGCGCCACATATGGATGGATTTTTTAACCTCGGGCAGATTCTGAAGGCCCTTTCTGAAGCCTTCCTGCGCGAGGAGTTCATTTTCTATATAATATTTAACCCTGTGCTGGAGCTTTGCTCTGAGCACTTTCGGCTCAGCCGAAGCGCTTACAAAACCATCAAAGGCAATATCGTCAATAAATTGTTTCAAAGAAACCGGATTGGAATCCAGGCTTATAAACGTCATTTTAAGACTGTCGGGCCCGAACTCTTTTTCAACCCTCATAAAGTCCGGGATGCTGACAAAAGGCTTTTCTTTTTCCGGAACTTTAGAGTCCTGCTTTTTTTCATTCAGGATCTTTATCACCTTATCGGCAAAACTCCAGAATATGTAGCCATCGACGTTGACTTTCCTGCCGGCAAAGAAGCTTTTATAATAACTCTGATATATAGCATCGTTGGCTTTATTGTTCAGGATCTTTCTGGCCTCACTTACTACTTTTTCCCTTTCCTCAGCTGAGATGGAATACCTGTCAATGCGCTTAGCAAGCCTGAATATGAGCCACCCATCCAGTGAATGGACCGGCTCCGTATACTTTCCAGGCTGCAGGCTGAAGAGTGTTTCTTCAAGTGAGCTGTCCACCTCACCAAAGGAGACCTCAAGGAGAGAATCTTTCGCCAGAGCAGAGTTATTTTCGAGCAAAGAATTAAAAGGAACGCCTTTTTTCAGGGAATTAACGAGATCCTGCACCCCTTTTTCATCCGGGGCCTTCAGGCAGTCGAGTTTTAGTTTGTACCTGTTCTTTTGTACGGCTTGATTTAGTGCAGCATCTGTAATATTGACCCTGCTGCTGATCTCGTGCTTGTAGAGGGCATCCCTGACATACATTTTCTCTACCGTTTTAAAAGTAGAATTCATGACAGCAGAAGTATCGTAACCAAGGTCACTCGCCTTCTGAGCCAGGAGTCTCTCAGCAATTAAGGTATATAGAAAATCGGTTTTGGGATCTTGTGAATATTCTCCCTTCTCACCTTTAGGCCACGGGGTAAGAGCAAAACGCTCTTTTATTTCCGAAGCATTAATAGTGGTATTACCAACCTTCGCAACAACCTGATCTTCGGCCTGAGCACTGATGTTGATGCTGGCACTGAACAGGACTGCAATTAATAAGTATTTCTTCATTCCGCACAAAAAGCAAAGAGCCTCAAAAAGAACTCATAAGGTGATAAAATGGCGCAGCACATAATAGAATATACTGCTCTTAACTATTCCCCCAACCATCCCTGAAAAAAATTTCAGGTCAAATTTACTAAAAAAAATCTTTAAATCAACAGGCAGTATATACAAATACACCGAATACAAGAAAATACTTTTCTGCCGTAAGACATTAGCAAATAAGCCCGTTAGAAAAGGCACTTAAATTGTTCCTTTATGGATATTATGCCTTATTTCCGCCCGGGATTCCGGACAAGATGTCAGTCTTTATTAAACAAAATTTAATACCTAATTATCGGAATTATCTAAAATTACTTAATATCCCTCACGAGGCTAAGCGGATACAGCATCCGGATTATTCGCACCGAAATTCTAGGGAATATTACAGGGCACAAAGTCCGGCTGCTATTTAACCGGATAACGCCTGAGGTGCATGTTTCATTATTTCTCACTAAGTTTACATCTATAATTAACCTTTTGGGAGGGAGGCTATTATGACCGGAGCGTTTGCTGAAGAAAAGGATAGAAATACCACATTTATTTTACTAATACTTTCACTTATAACACTTTTAATACACTTCTTTACTAATTATTTTACCCAGTTCGGCATTTTCCGCGATGAATTCTATTATATCGCATGCAGCAGAAGGCCTGCAATGGGCTACGTTGACCAGCCCCCTTTATCAATCTTTCTTCTTGGCTTAAGCCGCCTGACCTTCGGAGATTCACTTTTTTCAATCAGGATACTGCCCGCGCTTTCGGGAGCCTTATCTGTTTTTATTACGGGACTCACTGTGCGCCGCCTTGGAGGGGGCCGGTATGCCGTGGTTTTATCTGCAGTCTCTTACATTGCCGCTCCCATTTTCCTGGCGATGAATAATATCTATTCTATGAATGCCATAGATATTCTTCTCTGGACATTGGCTTTCTACATTTTGATTTTAATCCTGGGCCGGGATACGGAGGGGAAAAATGCCAGATACTGGATTTGGCTTGGAATTGTGCTTGGACTTGGTTTGATGAATAAAATAAGCATGATGTGGTTTGGAGGGGGGCTTTTCCTGGCGCTTCTGACCCGGCAGTACAGGCATTACCTTAAAACTCCAAGGCCTTATATTGCAGCTTTAACGGCTTTTATTCTTTTTCTCCCTTTTATCGTATGGAACATTACGCACTCTCTGGCGCATCTTGAATTTATGCGCAATGCCTCGGGGCTTAAATACAGCTCGGTAACGCCGGTTGATTTTATTTCAGGGCAGCTGCTGATGCTCCTGCCAATAAGCATCCCTGTCTGGGCATCCGGTATATACTATTTCTTTTTCAGCGAAAAAGGAAAGAAGTTCCGCGCCGCAGGAATTATATATGCTGCCACCATCGCCATTCTTATTATCAACTGGCACAGCAAGCCTGAATACGCCGCGCCCTCCTACCCGGTACTTTTTGCAGGCGGTAGCGTTTTTATTGAAGAATTTTTAAGAAAAAGAGCAATTACCTGGCTTAAGTATGCGCTTCCCTTTCTTATTGTCCTTTTTGGAATCCTCCTGGCACCTTTTATCATCCCCTGCCTGCCGGTTAAAGCATATATTGCTTACAGCAAAATGACAGGATTTCAGCCTGACGGGCATGAGGGCAAGGAGGTCTCGGAACTCCCGCAGCTTTACGCAGATATGTTCGGCTGGGAGGATATGGCAAAGACGGTGTCTGAGGTATATCTTTTGCTGCCGCAGGAAGAAAGAAAAAATGCGTTTGTTTTTGCCCAGAATTACGGCGAAGCCTCGGCTCTGGAATACTATAGTAAGAAATACCCTATTCCCAGGGTAATATCTCCCCACAACAGCTTCTGGGTCTGGGAGTGGGAAGAGCTGAAAGACACGACAAAGAAAATCAGCTACCAGACAGCAATTATAATAGGCGGGCAGGTTGAAGACCACCTGAAGGCGCTTGAAATTGCAACTCAAAAAGGGACAATTAAAAGCCGGTACGCCATGCCGTATGAAAATAACCTCCCTGTTTTTATAGGAAAAGGTTTCAAAATACCGCTTGAAGTGATCTGGAGGTCAGAGAAGCACTTTATTTGAGAGTTACTTTATAAAAACAAGCTTCCGGGTTTCAGTATAACTGCCTGACTTAAGATGACAGAAGTATATCCCGCCCGGAAGATCCTTGGCGTTAAAGCGGATCTCATGCTTCCCTGCCGTCATCTCCTGGTTTAGAAGGCCAGCCACCTCGCGCCCCAAAGCATCAATTATCTTTATCTCAACTTTTCCGGCCTCAGGAATCTGATAGGGAATAACGGTTTCCGGATTAAAGGGATTCGGGTAATTCTGAAGCAGCCCGTAGCCGCCCGAAGGGGTGCTTTGAGGCACGCTTGTGGTACTTAAGTAGCCCGGCTGCGTCATCGGGGCACTTTCTTTGCTGATTATACTGTAACGCGCAGGATCGGTAAGAACTTTGTCTGTCTTATAGCTTACTCCATCTATTATTATATCCGAATTAATAAGACGGATGCCGTGGCTGTAATCCACATATGTATCTATATGTATATTGGTAAGAGGCTGAATAGCCGACCCGTCCGGTTTGTGCCATCCGTAGATAACCACGTGGCGCGGCCTGGAGGGATCGGTGATCTTATTGCTTACAACAACGTCTTTCTTAGTTCCTCCGGTCAACTGCCCAAGGCTTCCTTTTGCAGCAACCATCTCCGAATCAATTGCCTTATTGTGCTCAATAAACTTTGGAACCAATTCATTTGCGTTCCCAACGGGATAGTAAGTAACCGGGGCAAGCTTTACTTCAGAGTGGGTATAAATGTCATCCACAAGCTTACTTGTCGGCATCGCTGCACCTATCAGATTTGCAAGCCTCTGTGCCGTTATTGGGCCCATCGGAATGCGGCAGAAGTCCTGATTGGAGCCGATTGCAAGGTAATCGGGCGCAACATCGTAGATAACAGAGTGGTTTAACCCCGCGGCGTCTTTTAACGTAGTACTAATTGTAACGAGATTTCTCAAAAAGTCCGGTACGTTGCCTCTTGAAATTTCATTATATATTTCCGTTTCCCTCTGCTCAAATGTCATGTACTGAACTTTCTGCATGAAGGCAGAACCTGTAAGACTGTTTAAGGAGCGCGGAGGAAGATTAAGCATTTTGGGAACGTAGACTTCTGCCTGAATTAAATCCGTATAGGCCCTTGAGCCAAAATAGCTGTATCCTGCACCTTCATACGGGGTGCCAGAGGACATAGTCTGAATAAACCCGTTCAGTTCAACCTGCACGGTATGTAATATCTGCCTTCCCGGGTTTTCCTTCAGAATAATCTTAATTCTTCCATTAAGAGCTGTATACTTTATAAATGACGTATCTGCCTGGACTGTGAAATTAAAATAACCTGCGAGGTACTTCTGCATCATTTTTGTCCTGTACCATGTGCCGCCCGTTGCGCTGACTATAGGCTTACCATTATAAAGTGCAATGCTGTCGTTATAGGCTATAACGCTTAAGAAGTGGCTCTCTGAGGATTTAAGCCACTGTGCCAGCTTCCTGCCATATGTGTCGTCGTAGTTATAGTCGCTGTCCAGAAAAGAGATCCTTTTGACGTAATCAGGAATTGAATCCACGGCGTTCATAAAGCTGAAAGTAAAGCCGCCGCCCCCGCTGTGGCCCGTTAGGATAACAAAGGGATTATAATCCTTAAAAATGTTTTTCACCGAATCTACAATATTCTTAACAAGAATTGCATTATCCGGGTGTTTACTCCTCCATGATGGCCAGCTTTTCTGATCGGTCTGAAGGTAAATTACAACGGCGTTATAATCTTTCATCATCCGGCGGAGAAATCTTGTCTGTGCGCCTATATGCTGGATGTCAAAGTGCCAGTCGTCCCCCGGGGCTAATTTCTTGCCGATGGTTTGTTCTATCGTGTTGCCGTTAGGAAGTGCAAAGAAAATGAGTCCCGTGGGCTTATTTATATCGAAGGAAGCCTCACCGGGGACATTGATCTGAATTCTGACTTCAGGACTGAAACTAAAGTTCAGTATCTGCTCGTTAAAAAAGGGGCTTTTTATAAATCCCTTCAGCCTTCCGTCAGTAGTCTGTGCTTTTACTGATACAGGGGATAAAACCTGAGAAAGCAAGATGAAGAAAAAACAGAAAAAATATCTTATACCCATTGCTGCTTTAGTCCTGAAGTTATTGAATATTTTTCCTGTAAAACTAAGACTTTTAGGCTAAAATCAGAACAAAAATAAAATTTATTTTTCGGGGGGAATGAAGAATTGAGGTTTAGGAAATTTCAAAACATGGCCGGGCACTTTGCCTGGCCATGTTTAATATTTAAGAAGGAAGTGTGAAATAAAAGGCTGCGCCTTTACCCTCTTCGGATTCAACCCAGATATTGCCGCCGTGGTGTTCAACAATTCTTTTGCATATAGCAAGGCCGATTCCGGTCCCGGGATAAGCCTCCCTTTCATGCAGCCTCTGGAATATTACAAATATCTTGTCAAAGAATTCCGGAGCAATCCCAATCCCGTTATCTTTTACTGAAAAGAGCCACTGCCCGGCTTTTTTCTCTGCGCCGATACTGATTTCAGGGTCATCCGCCCCCCTGAACTTAATGGCATTGGAGATGAGATTCTGAAAAACCTGGCGTATCTGCGTTGTATCTGCGTTTATTACCGGAAGCTTCCCGTATGTGATTTTTGCGTTATTTTCTTCAACTGCCACCTTCAGGTCGGCTATAACATTCTGCATAAGGAGGTTCAAGTCAGTTGGCGCAAAGTTTTCGCCTTTTGTTGTAATCCGTGAAAATGAAAGAAGATCCTGAATAAGAGACTTCATTCTGATGGAGCCTTCAACTATAAATTCAATCAGCTGGTCGGCGCTTGCGTCAAGTTTATCCTTATACCTTTTTGAGAGCATCTGTGTACAATTAGAGACCATCCTAAGAGGCTCCTGCAGGTCGTGGCTGGCCACGTAGGCAAACTGCTCTAGTTCCTCATTTGAACGCCTGAGGTTTCTGAGCGTCTCCTCCAGCTGCCGCATCATCTTTTCTCTTTGCGTAATATCCAGCACCAGTGAAAGCACAGAGACAAGGTTTCCATCTGCATCCACGAGGGCCGAATTGTACCACTCGCACGTAATCACCGAGCCGTCTTTGCGGTAATTGCGGTTTGTATGGAGGTTGCTGGTTTTCTTCGAGGCAAACATTGCAGCGCTGAGATCCGAAACCCTCTTAGCATCCTCCTCATGAACCCATTTGAATTCCCCGATCTTTTTGCCGATCACCTCTTCGGCCTTCCAGCCGAAGATCTCCTCGGCCTTCCCTGACCAGCTTGTCACCTTGTACTCGTTGTTAAATTCAACTACGGCAAGGGGAGAATTCTCGACGTGAAACTTCAAATGCTGAAGCGCAACCCTGAGTGATTCCTCCACCTGTTTTTGCTCTGTAATATCCAGAATAACATAGATAATCAGTACAACTTCTCCCTGGCTGTTACGCACGGGTTCGACAAAATAGGAAAGGATGCTTTCAATGCCGTTAGCCCTGTTCCGCAGCCGCAGCTCATAATTCTTTACAAATTCACCTTTAACTGCTCTTGAAATGGGCCATTCTTCCAGGGGCATCACATTCCCGCCGGGATAGAAAAGCTCAAACTTTTGTACATACTCATTGAAATCGGAGGAAATACTTTCACCCTGTGAGCCGTGCATGGCCAGACCCGCCTTATTAAAGGAGATTATTTTGCCTGACTGATCACTAACACCAACGCCCGCGGGCAGGTTTTCAATAATTGCAGCCAGTTTGCCGCGTTCAATTTCAAGAGTTCCGGAAAGTTCCTTATAGCGCCTTTCACTCTCGCGCAGCGCCTCTTCGGCATCTTTTCGTTCAGAAATATCCCTCCAGGCAACAATACCGCCTGTAATTTCACCCTCTCTGGTTTTTATAGGGGCGGCATTGCACAACAGATGGAGCGCCTCGCCTTTGGAGTTAACCTGAATTACTTCAGCATTATTTACCTCTTCCCCCTTTTCAATTGCACGTACAAGAGGCAGGTTCTCCGTTTCCATTTCAGTTACACCATCCGGGTAATAAACCTTCCACTTCTCCGCAACCGCATTTGCCGTCAGGCCGCGGTGAGCTCCGCCAAGCTTTTCTTCTCCGTAGCGGCTGACCATCCGGATATTTGCATTTTTTGCGTCTGCAATCGTAATGCCTTCAGGCACAAACTCCATAAGTGCATCAAGTATGCGCTTACTTTCTTCTAATTCAGCTTCTGTCCGTCTTTTTTCACCCACGTCATCGAATGTACTTACCGCAGCTATGATCTCTCCATCAGCATTTTTAACGGGTGCAGCGTTAACTGAAAGATATGTATAGGTCCCGTCTCCCCTGAGGTAGAGCATCTCCTCACCTAAGACAGTTTCTCCTCTTAAGGCCCTTGTAATCGGGTACTCTTCAGAAAGGAAAGGAGTTTCAGGGTCGTGCATTGCGCCGTATTTTGCGTAATCATAAAAGTCTTCCACCTGCAGCATTGAATGCCTGATCAGTTTAACTCCCTGTTCATTATGATAAATGAGTCTTCCCGAGGGGGCCTCGGCAATTGAGACGCCGGAGGGCATCTGGGCCATTATGGAATTAAACCATGCACGCTCGAGCTCAAGAGTCTGCATGAGCTTTTTGCTCACTTCAGCTCCAGCTATTTTTTCCTTCCAGCTCAGGGCAAGGCCTTTATCGAAAGGTGAAATACTGATATCAATTTTGCCCTTCTTGCGGGCATTTTTAAGTTTATATGGGAGCGATATAATTTTTTCAGGAAGGCGCTTTTTCAAAGCCTCACGGATTGCATTAAAGAGCTTTACATTCTGCTTTTCAGAAAAGAGATCCGATAAATTAAGATCTTTTATTTTATCCCTGTCAAGCTGCAGACTCTCTATGGCAGCTTCATTTAAAAAATTTACTCTGTAGACAGCTGAATCTTTCCCAATTGCATTTTCCGGTGAATCATGTAAAGGAAAGATTACGGCAAAAGGCTCCGGAAGATTCTCAAAAAGAGCATATAATTCCCCATCACTTCCTGGCAGGTTCTGATCCCCTAAAGGTGCTTCAATATGACTTCTTTCCATAAAAGGACTTCTCCCAAATGGGACTGATTTAAAAAAAATTGCCGGACTTCCGTAAAATGCACATAAACTCAGGAATAGCCCGGACAAGCAAAAAATAACGGAAATAGGGCATAATAGCAAGGGAGCGAAAGCCTCCCGCCCCTGAGCGTGACTATAGGCCACTAAGGGGCAGGACTTAAATCATTTCTCTAAAGCTTTCAGAGCAGTTTTGAAGCAAGATTATACGCCTGTTCTGAGTGTGTCGTTACGTCGACATCGCGGATTATGGAGCTAATGATCCCCTTCTTATCAATTATAAAAGTAATTCTGTTATCCACCCCAAGTTTATTTAATACTCCGTAATCCCTGGAGATGTTTTTATCTTTGTCGGAAAGGAGGGGGAAATTAAGATGGTAATCATCTATAAATTTCTTAATGGCTTCCTTAGAATCCACGCTGACGCCAAGAACTGTAATATTATTTTTCCTGAATTTACTCATATCGTCCCTGATGCCGCAGGCTTCCTTTGTGCAGCCCGTGGTTCCGGCCTTTGGATAAAAGTAGAGGACAACGGGAGATTTATCCCTGAAGGATGAAAGAGTGTAGCTTTTGCCGTAAGCATCCTTCAGCGTAAAGTCGGGTGCCTTGTCACCTTCCTTCAGCGTTGTAATGCTCCCGGAAGACGCAAAAAGGAGTCCGCTTATGAGTGTAACCATGAATAGCCTTAACATATTATTTCCTCTTAAACTGTTATAATAATAACGCAGTTTATGAGTAAAAAAGTTCTTCTGGAATAAACGTTGAATCTTCAGATTTACCGGGGCTGCCTTTCCAGTACGATCTTTTTTTCAAAAGGATCAATTGTAAATCTGTAATTCCTTAGAAATTCAGGTCCTATATCCCCTGCACAGGCAAGTCCGTAGATATTGTTTCCCATTACAAAATCTTCCACAAAACCGTCTTCAGGCTTATAATCCATGCCGCCTATCCTGATTGTCAGATCCGGGCGTGTAACCGGATATTCTTTACCATTCCACAAGGTGGTACTCTTTGCTACCGGAATTTTGTATTTCCTTGCCGCCAGGGAGTTGAAATTGACATCCCTCGAGCCTGTTTCAAGCATCATGAGAACTTCCCTGCCCCGAAGCCTGCATGGAATAAAAATCCATCCGAAGCGCTCGATGTAGTTTATTTCCTCAAACTTATTACTCATTTCTGAATAGTATTTTTTTAAGGCGGCTTCGTTCCTGAGCGTAAACTTCCTGTTTACCGGATCCACAGTTAAAGCCAGGTCCTTAAAGGCAAAGGGGGAGAAGACCCCGTCGGAGGAAGTAAGGCTGCCCTCAAAGTACAATACGGGGAAGTCCTTTACTGATGGGGTTTTCAGCGATGCCGCCTTTATAAATGCATCACTGGGAGCACTCATATAGCGGTATTGAATACCTTTTTCAATACAGATTGCATTTCCGCCCGGGATCTTTTCTCCCAGAAGCTTTTTGTGAATTGACAGATATCTGCCGCTTGTTCCGGTATCCAGGCTTGCCTTTATCTTATTGCCTGAAGTGTCTTCAAGCTCAATTCCGAAGTAAGGCCCGCATTCGGCATAAGGGATTTCAGCCACATAAATTTCAGAGGTGGAAACAGGGAGTCTGTGAAGCGCTTCCTGCTGAAGGAAAGTTTTGGTCATTTTTAAGAGCTTCTTATCCATTGCCTTTTTTATTACTGAGTAAGCAGCCTCATAATCCGAATTTACGGCTAAAAAATAGAAAGCCTCATAAGGCAGGAACCGGAAGAGAACTTTATCTGAAACTTCATCAACTTTTTTCTTTGCCCACTCAAATTCACCATGATCCAGCCTGAAGAGCCATTCCGAAAGCTCCACTTCAGGGTTGGCGGGGTACTTTTCCTTCATTTCTTTTAATTTCGCAGGAAATTCCGAGTCCCCCAGAAAAAGCTCCGTCTTAAGATCCAGCACGCCGGCATACTCATGATTATTTAATTTTCTTAGTGTATCAATAAGCGCGAGGGTTTCTTCTTTTCCCGAAAGTAGGAGACATTCACCCTTGAGATATAAAGCATATGGACTGCTGCACCCGGCCTTAAGGAGGCTGTCAATTAAGAGGAGCCCTTTTCTAAGTTCACCGGAATGAAATTTTACAATTGCGCTGTCGAGTACCGCCTTTTCATTTAAGGCACCCCCTTTACCTGAGTGGGCAGCATTGGCTCTTATAAAACAGCATGGGGTGAAAAGAATAAAAGATAACAAAACGGACCGAATGCGCAGATTCATTGTTACCTCCGGAAGACAATATGAGTTAAATAGGGCTATTTTAATGTTTTAGACGGATAAGATGGATTTGAGGTTCATTATTTTTCACCCTTATTCTCTTCTTCAGCCTTTGCTGACTGCCGGGCTCTTACTTTTGGAAGGTTTTTCAGTATGTTTTCATCCTGAGGATTCACCCGGAGCCCCTCTTCCCATATTCCCACCACTTTATTCCAGTCCTTCTGAATTGAATACAGGCACCCGAGGTTATAATAGTAGCTGCTGTTTTGGGGCTGAAGCTCTATGAGTTTCTCGTAATCCCTTGCGGCCTCATTATACTCTTTAAGTGCAATATAGCACTGCACACGGTTTATACGGGCCGGAAGCGATTTGGAGTTAAACCTTATTGCTGCCGAAAAGTCGCTTGCCGCCTGCTTTGTCCGTCCTAATTTCCTTAAGCATATTCCCCTGTTAATTAAGAGCGTGTCTGTAATTTCATACTTCAGGGCCTCAGAGAAATTCTTCACGGCATCTTCAAGGCGGCCCATTTTATAGCTGCAGTTGCCAAGATATTTATAAAGCGTGTAGTAGCCCGGATCCAGAGAAAGAGCTTTTTGAAAGTCCTCTTCGGCATGCTTAAAGTCCCCAATTTCATATAACAGGCTTCCGCGGTTGCTGTATGCTGCGGTAAAGCGCGGGTCCATTTTTATGGCATCTGTATAAAGCGATATTTTCCCGCTCCTGCCAATGGCGCTGTCGGCTTTTTGGAAAAGCCTGAGGGCATCTGATTTAATAAGACGGTCTTTGGCGTTATAGCCATCAAGCTCATTAAGTGCAATCTGCGTCACACCTTCTTTATACCTGGGAGGTGCCGATTCGACCGCTTTAATTGCCCCCAGAGAATATTGCCGTACATCATCATCAGTTTCGTTTTCCGAAAGAGGCTTAAGCTTTGCCAGGATTTCGCCCGGAAGTATCTGAATGCCGTACGGGCTGTTCTGTACAACCATGTTACCGCTTTCAGATTTAGGGATGTCTATTTCACCGAGCATTCTTTTTACGGCAAGCCAGCAGCGCATGCGCTCCTCTTTTTTCCCGCATTCGGAAAGTATCCTGATCTGCCTTCTCACAAGGGCGGTTTTCATACGGCTTACATCCAGGTTCGTGGTGGCAAAAATGGCCAAGCTTACCATTTTTTTGTCAGAACGCAGACTTTGGAAAAGGTTTTCCAGCCGTTTTTGAACCGCGTTAAGGATGCGGAAGCCGGCTTCCGAAAAAGAAATTTCCGGCATAAAATCATTTGATATAGATGAGTATACCGCCAGTGCATCACCGGGAAGGTGAGTATTCTCAATTTCCACGAGCATTGAGTCGAAGTCACCCGGGGAGTTATCCGTTATTTCACCTGAAGAAATCTTATCTGAGGCCTCAACAATCTTTTTTGCCGAGGGGCTGTTATACTGCCTTTCCAGGCGGCCGACCTCAAGGGAAAGAGCCTTTAAGACTTTAAGGCAATTTGGCGCACCTATCCCGGCAGAGTCCTGTGCAGCAGAATTCCCGGCAAATATTAGAAAAACAAGCAGCGGTATAAAACGTTTCCACTTCATCATTACAAACCACATTCATAAAAGCAATTATCTTAAAGTTCGGAGTCTTGACTGATGTGAAAAAAAATAAAGATTAGCAGCAAAAGAAACAATGCTTCTTTTAGTCTGCTAATCTTTCATAGGTTTAACCGGGGGATTAAGATTTAACGCTGGTGGACGGGGACTTCAGAACCGGTATTAAATTTATTTACAAGTGTCTGCAGGTCGAGTGTCAGGTGTTCGAGCCCTTCGGCAGCCTGTGCCACTTCGTGAAGTCCTGAAGAGGACTGGCGCGTTACGTCTGTAATAGCCTCAACGCTTTTACTTATTTCTTCGCTTGCTGTAGACTGTTCCTGGCTGGCTGAAGCGATCTGAAGAATAAGTTCACTTACCTTTTCAGTTCCCCTGATAATTTCATCCAGCGCAGAACCGGCACGGTTTGCAAGGTTTTTCCCATTTTCCACTTCTAAAGTGCCCTTGGAAATTGAGTCTATTGCAGCAGCAGTATCTTTCTGGATCTGATTGATCATAAGTGAAATTTCCTTTGTGGCCTTTGTGGTTTTTTCTGCAAGCTTGCGCACTTCGTCTGCCACAACAGCAAAACCGCGTCCCTGCTCACCGGCCCTGGCAGCCTCAATTGCGGCATTTAAGGCAAGGAGGTTTGTCTGGTCTGCAATGTCGTCAATTACCTGAATTATCTCACCGATCTGTCCGCTGTTTCTTCCCAGTTCCTCAACAGTTGTTGCAGAAGTCAGGACAACATCGGCAATTTTATTCATTCCGGAAATAGTTTCTTTTACTACTTTTCCGCCGTCGCGTGCTTTTTCTCCTGCCTGCTTTGCAGTGTCAGCGGCAAGTGAAGTGTTCTGTGTTGTATCAATTATAGTTCTTGTCATCTGGTCAATTGCCGCGGCAATTTCTGCCGCCTGCTCTGCCTGGCTCGTACTTCCCTTGGCAATCTGCTCAGTGCTTGAGGAGATCTGGCTGCTTGCACCGGCAGTTTCACTAACCGCCTGTGCAACGTTGGAAACCATATAATTGAAATTCTCAACCGTAGAGTTAAAGCCCTTGAACAGCCTGCCGATTACATCGTCCTTATCGCTGTGAAGCCTTACGGTCAGGTCGCCATTTGAAAACTTTTCCATTGCCTGGAGAATTTCCTCAACCGATCTGGCAAGATATCCCTTTTGGGCTTCAGATTCTCTTACGGCTTCTTCAACTTTCTTTTCCACTCCTGCTTTTTCAGACTTGAGGTTTTCCAGATTTTCTTTGATATTTCCCACCATTTTGGCAAGCGATTCCGAAAGCAGACGTGTTTCATCTTTACTGTTAACGGCAAGAGACAAACCGAGGTCGCCATCGGATATTTTCTTTGCAGTCTGTGCAAGATAGTTAATGGGACCGGTAATCTTTTTAACCACCATTGAGGTAAGAAGCAGGAACAGGATATACAATACAGCTCCTGAACCGATATTTGTAAGGAACGTTCTTACCCTGGCCGAATGAATATCTTTCAAGGAATAATCAGCCCCAATAATATAGGTCTTACCGTTTGGGGTTGTAAAAGGTATGAGCACTGAACGCAGTGAGCCCCATTTGTCATTTGTATCTTCAAAATACATCTTCTTATTATGAAAGATGTTATGCAGCGCTTCTGAAGCCTCAGGATAGGTTTCAAAGAAAGGGGAGTATTCTCCCTTGGCTAATTCCTCGTCTGTTGCGCTGGATGAAGTAAAGTGAAGGCTGTCATCCGGGGTCTGCGCCATGGTATAGACATAAGAAAGACCAAGCTTTTTTGTAATGATGTTGAGTTTCTTGGTGTTCTCGAGGTTCTGTGCTTCCGAGACGGAATTAGGCCCTGTAAGGCTGTCATGGTATGCATCCCCGAATGCATAATAAACGCCGTATGCAGCCGCTATAAGTTTTTCATCAATAGATTTGGATAAAATTTCTTTTTCATTGCTGTATGAGAAATAGGTGTAAAAGCCTATCATAACGAACCCGAACAATGAGATCAGGAGCATTATTTTGTCACGAATCAGGAGGTTGCTCAACTTGTGTTTGATAGTTCGGAACATAAAACTTTCCCCTCAAATAGTTTGTAATAAAACGGCTTCTGAGCCGGAACTAAAGTTCCGGCTCAGCACAGGCTTATACAGCCTGAAGCCGTAAAAAGTTTTAAATATTTATAAACTGACCTTAAATACTATATATGTATTTTTTACGTGTGGGTTCATAACAAAGGAAAGCCCCACAGGCAGGTTAAAATCCTGTGTGATTTTAATATCTTTTGAGACATTAAAGCCGAGGTTAATTATTTCAAATTTATCACTTGTAACGCAGTGCCAGACGCTCGGACCCTGGGCAGCTCCGGCAAAGAAATTTAACGAGGTCCCGTTAAATTTAACCGGGTAGCCAACTTCTACATAAAGCGACTTATTCTCAGGCAGGTCGTTATAAATGTTGCTGCTCAGTGTAAAACTAATGGGAAAGCTTTCAGGACCGTTATAAAGGAAGGAGGCTTCCATCGTGTGGGCTCCTTCACCGTTATTCTTAAAGTCAGAGAGCTTCAGGGTATCGATATAGGGATAATAATAATCTGTTGCCGTAGCCGAGAATGTGCCGGCTGAGGTTTCATAAGAATATTTCAGATAAAAGTCATTTTCAGCGTAATTTCCTGTAAAACCGTATGATCCCCAGACCCCCAGGCTGAGACTTCCCGCAGAATTAAGGCTCAGGTCAAATGAACCGTATGGCTGGACCTGCGGCATGGACTCTCCAAGTTCAATTCCGCGCCATACATAGCGGCTTACGACGTCTGCGCCAAAATTAAATGAATATGGTTTTGACTCTTCTTTTGTTGAATCTTCTGCTTCCTGAGCCGGAAGAGTTGAGGGGCCAAGGAATAATGAAATAAATAAAATTACAGGCAGGTAATAGAATTTCGAACGCATTTAATTCCCCCAATAATTGTAGTGGAGATTAGTGATATATCTTTTTCTATCTTAAAAGCCGGCGTTTTAACGGATTTCAGGAAAATTATAAAACGCCATTTCCATTATCGTATAAAGCGAGGTTGCAATTTAGTGCCCTTTTCTGTTTTTGTCAAAAGTTAAGGAGAAAATTGTCATTTTGCGGGTAATATTGGAAGTATTATATTGTATTCAGGTAATACGGGACTTAACGTAGAAGAGGCATAACAATGAAATTAAAGAAAAACGCGCCGGCAGGCTTACTATTATTCATCCTTTTAATTCCTTTTGCCGTAATTTTCACCTCATGCACAAAAGAGAATGCTGAGGACGACAGCTCCCGTTTTTATGAGGGGAATTACACCGATGAAATTGCCTTTAAGACGCTTTCGGGAAGTGTAAACATTGTAGTTGAACAGATCCCTTTGGCTCCCAGGCTGAAAGAAAACATTCCTTACTCCGTTATTGCAGCTTCAACGGATTCCACAAGACTAAAATTATTTGTCTCATACGGGAATTATTACGCTGAAAAGCCGAAAGTCTTTCTGGACATAAGCCGGATAAATGACACTGTTTTTATCTGGTACACAAACCGGGAGAAAACGTTCAAAAGGCTTCAGAAAACAAATTCCATAAACAGTCCTGAAGACATACCAAAGCCCGCATATATAAGAATAGACAGCATTACAGTTTTCTCCGCCTCAAGTGTAAATCTTCTGACAAAGACACTCAGGTAGTTTTATCTTAGCGTGTTCCCTCTTTTGGTCTTATTTGTAGCCTCAGCCTTAAGCGGATCATCGGGCCAGACATGTTTGGGATATTTTATGCGCATCTGCTTTAATATTTCAGGATATGTATTTACCCAGAAACTCCTGAGGTCCTGCGTAATGGCAAGCGGCCTCATTGCCGGGGAAAGCAGGTGTATGAGCACAGGAATTTTCCCTCCTGCAATCCTTGGTGTATCTGTCTGCCCGAAGAGCTCCTGGAGCCTTACTGCAAGAACGGGCTTTTCACCCTCGTCATATTTCAGTCTTATATTGGATCCGCCCGGGACTTTAACTGCCGATGGCGCAAGCGCCTCAAGCAAGTTTAACTGTTCATAAGAATAAATGGATTTTATAATTGAAGCCATATCAAGCGCTTCAATATCCTTCTGCTTTCTAACACCGTTGAGGAATGGTTTAAGCCAATAGTCTATTGTACCAATCAGGTTCTCATCCGTCAGTATAGGCCAGTTAAGGAACCTGTGGTCATTTTCATCCATTACATAAAGCCTCAGCCATTCGGACCTTTCTTTTATACTCACACTTTCTTTATCCCACGGCAGAGAGTTAATGCCTTCACTTCGCAGGTGATCTAATACTGCCTTTTCAATTTCTTCTTCATTTGGGCTGAATTCCTTTTCCTGAATTGATATGGATCCCAGCCTGAGTTTCCTTATCCCCTTTACTGCGGTGCCCGACCACTCAACAGTTTCTTCATTTGATATGATATCCCTGAAGGCCTCAAGAATTTCGTCCCTTGAAACTGGTGCAGCAAGGAATACTTTTGCCACTGCACCCGCAGCATCCACATCGGCTACAGAAAGAAATTCCTCTCTTAAAAGAAGATCCCCTTCAGGAACCGATACCATTGTACCCTGTGCCAGTTGGTACTGATTTGAAGACTTCTTTACGGCTACTCTTTCCGGGTATGCATAAGCAAGCAGCACTCCCAGATTCTCCCCCGTTATCTTATCTTCAGAAGCATGAACTATCTTCATAAGACGCCGCGCGTGCTGATATATTCTTTTAGAATGCTGTGCCTGCCTGTCATCTTTTGGATTTTCCAACTGGTGCCAGCGCCCGTAGAGGTTTATCTCTCTTCCCGCGGCAGCGGTCTCTTCAAGAAGCGATGCAAGAAGGCATGCTTCGGCCTCCAGGCGTTTTTCGCGCGCGTGCAGGATCATTGCACTAAGGCGCGGGTGTACGGGGAGCCCCGACATAGCCTTTCCGAATGATGTAAGCTTTCCCATTTTGTCCACGGCACCCAGCATGAAAAGAATTGATCTTGCCTGCTGAAGGTTTACCCTGGGAGGAGCATCAGGAAACATAAGCCCTTCTCCTTCCGGCGTTCCCCACTGCGCAAGCTCAAGGGCCAGAGGGGCCAGGTCAGCCGAGAGTATTTCGGGCTGTGTAAAGGGAGGATGAAACTCTTCTTCCTCTTTTGTCCACAGCCTGTAGCAGACGCCTGCCATCTGGCGCCCGGCACGCCCCCGCCTTTGATCGGCCGAAGCTTTGGAGACCGGGACGGTTATAAGCCCCGGCATTCCTCTTTTAACGTCAAAAGAAGACAGGCGTGAAAGCCCTGCGTCAATTACTATGCGGACGCCATCAATTGTAAGGCTCGTCTCGGCAATGCTTGTGGAAAGAATAACTTTTCTTTTGCCCATAGGGGCCGGACGCAGTGAGGCCTCCTGCTCCTCTCTGGAGGCCTCGCCATAGAGCTCATGCAGTATAACGTCACTTCCATGGAAGCGGTCAATTAAAAGTTCAGATGTACGTTTAATTTCCTTTTTCCCGGGCAGGAAAACAAGCAGGTCGCCATCTTCTTTTTTTATTGCACTAAGAACGGCCTCGGCAGTTTTAACTTCAAGTCTTTTATCACTTGTATGCCTCAGGTAATGCGTTTCAACGGGATAAGCCCTTCCAAGAGATTCAACTACGGGAGGATTGCCCGGCAGGGAAGAAAGCTTTTCTATGTCCGGCGTTGCCGACATGATAAGGATTTTTATGTCAGGACGAAGGTTCTTCTGTACGTCCAGAAGGAATGCAAGCCCGGTATCGGCATGAATGCTCCTTTCATGAAATTCATCAAATATTACGAGCGCGGCCTCAGGCAGTTCGGCATCAGACTGCAGCATGCGCGTAAGTATGCCTTCTGTTACAACTTCAATTTTTGTATTTGGACCCGTACAGGCCTCAGTCCTTATGCGGTATCCTATTGTCTGGCCGCATTTTTCATTTCTTTGTGAGGACATGTATTCAGCCGAACGCCTTGCAGCCAGGCGGCGCGGCTCGAGCATTAATATTTTCCTGCCTTGAAGCCACTCCTCACCCATAAGCGCCACGGGCACGATGGTCGTTTTACCTGCTCCCGGAGGGGCTACAAGAATACACAGGTTACTTTCATGAAGCGCCGCCTTCAGGCGCGGGAGGGCTTCTTCTATGGGATAAACTTTTCTTTCCAGTGTTATAATTCCAACTACATATAAATTAAGTATTAAATATAAGCCTAATTATATTTAGCTGCGATTGAATTCCATATGACTCAAATTTCCCTGTCTTAAGCGTAGTCATGAAAAAGACAAAAGAAAATTAAGGAATGATCAGAGGCTTATCAGGAAATGATTTTTTGTCTTTCTTTAAAAACAAAAATCCCGGGGTTTATGCCGGGATTAAAATCTATTGCAAACCTTAGTGATTTAACTTTCTTTTCCATCTCCGGTTCCTGTCTTTGGAAGAAAAACTTCTTTTTCTTTCCGAGCCCTGGGTATTCTGACCCATATTTTCGCGGGGGGTACTTACAGGTTCCTGATTTTTCATGGGGAACGGATGGTCTTCAACTACAGGTATAGTTTTATTAATAAGTTTGCATACATCCTTCAGGTACAATTTCTCTTCAGCATCGCAGAAAGAAAGCGCTGTTCCTGCAGCCCCGGCTCTTCCTGTACGCCCGATGCGGTGGACATAAGTCTCGGCAACATTTGACATTTCATAATTTATTACGTGCGACAGGTCTTCAACATCAATTCCTCTTGCGGCAATATCGGTTGCAACCAGTACTCTGGTTCTTTTGGCTTTGAAATTACTTAAAGCCTTCTGGCGTGCGCTCTGCGATTTATTGCCGTGAATGGCTTCGGCAATGATACCTGCTTTTGCAAGGTCCTGGGCAACTTTATTTGCGCCGTGCTTGGTACGCGTAAAAACGAGTGCAGAAGCTATTTTTGTATCTTTCAGCAGGTGAATCAGAAGAGACTTCTTATTGGATTTATCCACAAAGTATACCGACTGTTTAATCATATCCACGGTTGAAGAGACAGGGGTAACTGCAACGTGTGAAGGATTTACCAGTATTGTAGAAGAGAGCTTTTGGATATCCTGCGGCATAGTTGCAGAAAAAAGCATCGTTTGTTTTTTAGATGGAAGCTTTGCAATTACTTTTTTGACGTCATTTATAAAACCCATGTCAAGCATGCGGTCTGCCTCATCGAGGACAAACATTTTAACATTCTGAAGGCTGATAAAGCCCTGTTGCATAAGGTCAAGCAGCCTTCCGGGGGTTGCAACAAGAATATCCACGCCGCTTCGCAGGGCATCTGTCTGGGCCTTCTGCGGAACCCCTCCAAAGATAACCCTGTGGCGCAGGCCGGTGTGTCTTCCGTATGCGTTAAAGCTCTCGCCTATCTGAATGGCAAGTTCGCGTGTAGGGGTCAATATGAGTGCCTTTATGGTCTTATCTTTTTTCTCCGGCTGCTTTTCAGAATAAAGTATCTGTAAAACAGGGATGGCAAAAGCGGCTGTTTTCCCCGTTCCCGTCTGTGCGCAGCCAAGCAGGTCGCGCCTGTCCAAGATAACAGGAATAGCCTTCTGCTGTATGGGGGTAGGGGCGGTATAGCCCTCAGTTTTAAGCGCTTTCAGAATAGGTTCAATAAGATTTAAGTTTTCGAACGACATAAACAAGTTTCCTTTCTCGTATTTAAAAATCACGGGCGGCGGAATGGAATTATTCCGCTTAGTCAGCAATTGATCTTCTGTTATTAGATTCACCTGCCGACCTGATCATGAAATCAAAATCTTCTTATTTCTTGTTTATTCGGATGAAAAGGAACACGTTAGTGTTGAAGGGACTCACCGGAAGCAATCCAAGCTGATAATGCAAGCTTTCTATACGGAATTGTTTTATTTAATAACAACTCCGGCACAAATATACGAATTAAAGCCTTAACTAACAACGGATGTATTTTAAAGAGAAAAAGGGCAGAATAGTTTCTTATTCTGCCCTTTTTACATAAGGTTACTTCAGCAGAACCATTTTATTGGTCCTTGTGAAGTTCTTTGCCAAGATTCTGTAGATGTAAATTCCGGAGCTGAGTCTTCCGGCATTAAACTGAACGTTGTACCTGCCCGCATTCTGCTCTTTGTTAACAAGCGTCATTACCTCGCGGCCCAGTATGTCATAGACTTTCAGTTCCACCTTTGAGACCTCAGGCAAACTGTAGCTTATTGTTGTTACAGGATTAAACGGGTTCGGGTAGTTCTGAGACATTTCGTATGTTGATGGAATATTCCCAGATTCAACTCTGGAAAGTTTTCCTACCGTAAACCTGAATACATCTTCAGAAGTAAACGGATGACTTCTAATGATCAGGAACTGGTCGTTTGACTCTAATTTGCTGTTTACTGTAGGAGTACCCATCCAGAGCACCGGCAGCTCTCCATTTAACAGATCACCCTGCAAAGAAGCATCAGCTGTCTCTCTGTAATTCACATCAAATATAAAAAACCATTCTCTTGGACTCCCTGCCCCTACATTATCCAGCCCCTTTTGCGGAGGCCAGTATTTGCCGTCAACAGCCCCTTTCGGGGTGTTATTTTCAAGATAGCCCACTGCAAGCTGCCTTGGATGTGCAGGATCTTCCACATCATAGGCTGCAAACGGGAAGTTCTTCTTGAAATCCTGATATGGATAACCAGAAGTTTTATTAATCATATAAGGAATAAACTCAGGCATCTGCGGATAGTTTGAAGCACCTCTTAAGTAGCGGTAAGCATAAGAGACGTCAGGGTCACTCGGGTCAAGTACATTTCCACTGCTGTCAGTTGCGGCAAATTTAATTAAAACATCATGCAGTTTCTCAGGCCCTGCAGATGAAGTAAGCCAGCCGCCAGCATAGCCGATTGAACCGCTGAATCCTTCCAGAGAAAGAGATGCTCCTGACCATGACCACTTGAGAGTGCCCTGAGGAATCTGCCATTCCTTCATTCCGGGCTTAACGTCATTTATCTTAAAATAAATCCCATCATAAACAGGAGAATAAATGTTACCGTACATTGCAGACTGGTCATCCTGTACTAATCCATTCCGTGTGAGATCTTTCAGATACATTACCGCACTTCCTGATTCGCCGTTAAAACCGATCTGATATTCATGCCCTGTTAATTTTGAAGCATCAATTACTATAGGAGTAATTGTTCCTTCCCCATGGCCTGAAACTTTATCAAGGCTAAGAACGTCATTATATTTGGGACCGATAAGACTATCCTGATAAATGACTGAACAAACCCCAAGCGGACCTTCGATATTTGTAAGTTTATTTTCCGGGTCATTTCTGTAAGTATACGCCGAGATGCCGAAGTAATATTTCTTCCCGGCAAGTAAAGGTGCATGAGTAAGCGAGTCCCTGTAAAAAGTAATTTCTCTTAATATTCCCGAATCGGTTCCTCTCTGCTGAATGAGACTGATCTCATTTCCTGTAAGAGTATCAGGCCCAAGGCCTGTAATGGATTTAACTCCGTCAATTTTGTCGTAAGTGCCGAGGTATACTGCTCCCTTTTTTTCGGGCACACCTGAAGGTAGCTGATAGAGGTTGTAGCCCTGGAATTGATAACCCTCTTTATCAAAGTTTTCTATTTGGGTGTTTTCAGGGATTTTAACTGTTAAAGAGTTATTGGAGTATGTACCTGTTACTTTAGGAGCCTCGGGCGCCGGGATTTCCTGGAATTTGAAGTAATTATTGTACTTCTTCTGAACTTCTGCCGAGAAAAATTTCAGCAATTTAACGGAATTAATATTACTGCTGCTCTGTGCAGCCATCTCTGAAATTACAACTTCCTGCGTGTCACCGGGAGCCATATTGAAAGGGCCCGAAGACAGGCCGGTCCTGCGGTCACCAGGATCGAAAAGTCTGCCATCCAGGTAGCCCGAACCCGCAACAGGATCGCCTGAAAGAGGGAACTTTGTCAGGCCTCCGCCCAAGTTTGAAGGTATCGGGAATTCTTCGTCCTTTGTACTCATTTTCCCCCGCATTAACCTGTAGAAAGACATAGTTCCTAGTTCATAATATTGGCCGAGCTTAGGATCAGCATATGTATCGCTGCCGTTGATGAAATAGTAAAAAGCTGTCATAGGAAGGTTTTTCTTACCGGGAACTTTCCTGCCGTCATAGGATGCAGTATCTGAAAGTGTAGCGTTAACCCGGGGCCCCTGAAGGAGTTTGAACCCCACTGCCGGAGGGAAATTTCCATACACATGATCCATTACGTTGCCGTTGTAAACATACCCCATGTTTTGCAGGGTGTCGCATCCGGCAAGGTCATCATTTGCATCACCAATATCAGGATCTATCCAGAAAGAAAGATAAAAGTCCTTAAATTCGTTGTTACTTTTATTGATAATCTTAAACTTCTTAAAGTACGTATTATTCAGGATCCAGTCCTTGTCGTATGCCCAGACTGTAGTTTGAAGTTCCACTCCCATTGGAAGTGATCCGTAAAGTGCGCAGGTTTTAGCCGTGTCCAGGTCATTTGCTACAAACCATATGGTTTGAACGGCATCTTTGACTCCCGGTATATCCTTAGCAGGGTCATATTTCCCGTCGCCATCCTGGTCCCAGTATGGAGCCCCCTCAGATGCCGGCCATTCCATCCAGTCTTTTTCATATTTTGCCCTGACCTCACTTTGAGTCTTTTCTTCCTCGGCTGCCTCAATTGTCAGGTCGGCTGTTTTATAATCCGGCCTGACCCTGAATAATTTACTCTTTGCGGCGTTTGTATCTTCAGCCACCCCGGTTGAGATTATCCTTCCCGGCTGGAGACCCGACCCATAGGTGGAACCGCCTACACGTATGTTTTCATTAACTTTTCCGCCCCAGACGAACCCCGACTGGTATGCAACTGTCTTCTCGCCTCCCCGTGGAAACGCCAAACCCGATTTCCCGGAAAGGTTAAAATCTGAATAACCATTATTATAAATAAATGTGGAAAGGTTGTTTAGGTTTAGCTTTGTAAAGGTCAGTGAAGCATTGTTTGTGCTTACATGATTTTTGCCTTGTTTATCACCTGCATAAGCCAGAACAGTGAGAGCAATAAAGAAGAGCAGAAAAGCCGAAAGGAACTGTTTTTTTCTAATTACCATTGGCATGCCCCCGGATAGTTTAAATTTTGAGAATTAGTTAAAATAATATTTAAAATGAAAACCGCTGATTTCATGCAAACTGAAAAGGGATTCCATATATATATATATATATATATATATATATATGGTGACGTAAGGCGTTTTCGGAAAATTTTCTCCTGGAAAGTTATTTTTTTATTGAAGGTAAAATTAGTAGACCCTTCACTTTCCTGATATACCGTTTGGGCCGCATAATCTGTGCCAGGGAAAGTTCCTCTTTTACCCGGTTTTTCCTGTAGTAATTTGGAGAAGTGGCCTTCTTGAGCTACAGATAGTTCTGAAAAATATACACCCCGGAAACTGGACCTGAGGTGGGAGATTTATTAACCCGCTTTTTTACAATATTCTTGATTCAGGCACGTGTTTCACCACTCTTACCGGCGTTTTTCTGTCTACGCCCAAATAAATTCTTAACTGCCGGATATATCCAGTAGCCTGCAAAACCATAGAAAAGGCAGTTCAAGAGGAGTGTAAGGGACCAGAGGGAATAGAAATTATAGGCGTGCGAGTCCTTAAAGAATAGCCCGACAACCAGAAACACCGGTATGGCTCCCGGTATCTGAAGATAGAAATGTATTTGGTCCAGAAAGTCCCCGTTCATCCTGAAGATCTCGCCATTTGAAATAACATTCCTCATATCTATCCCAAGTGAGATAAAAAGGAATATTACTGCAAATACAATGAATGTAAGTTTATTTCCTTTCACCATTTTCTTTCCCTCATGGTTTATAAACCGGACCCAAATAACACCCGGGATCCGGATTTGTAAAGATAACTAAATTCCCCGGGATTTAGTATCTCTCTAATACCTTTTCAAATAACTCAGGAGTTGATTCAGACTCCTATCACCAAATTCCGACTTCACTTTCAGGAACCCTTTACCGTATGTATCGTCATCGTCATCTTCAAGCTGCTTCATCAGCTCGCGTGCCTTTGAGCCGCTTACAGACCTGAGGTAAAGATAAGATATATAGTTGCAGCTCCCCTCGCGGAGAAAATCCGGATGATCGTCTTTTGTATTATCATTAAGCCAAACGTGCATCAGCTCGTGGGCAATTACCGATTCAATATTCAGAGCAGGCACACCGTTAAGAACAAAAATTTCATGCCTCTTCAAGCTTTTTGATGCACGCTGATTTATGTACTCAGTTCTTGAACTGGTATTGCAGATCCCCTTCATATTGCCGTCGTACCTGCTTCCGGCAGCTTTTTTAAGTTCCCTTCTGTCCACTCCCCTGATGGAAATGGTTCTTTCATTAAAGCTAAGCCCCAGGCTTTTAAGCCTCTGCATAACCTTACCCATAAGAGCGTTTATCCGGGAGTTATCGAATACCGCCTCTTTATAGCACAGATTGCATATAGTCCTCCCGTCGGAATATTCTCTTCCCCCGCCTGTGGTCTTATTGGAGATGATCCTGCTGCAGTTATCGCATCTGGAGAGCTCATGGCTGTGATAGGAATGGTACTTATTACCGTAAGGATCAATTGTATATTCCCCGTCAAGAGGCTTCCCGCATACGGAGCATTTGGGAAGCACATAATTTTCATAGCACGAAGGATGATACTTTTTCCCCTCGCTGGTAACATACTCCCCTCTAATTATTTTGCTGCAGTAGTCGCAAACGAGGCCTTCTTTTACGGCATAACAGTCGGGGTGAAAGAACCTGCCGTCTTTTTCGGCAAAGGAGCCTGTAATTACTTTTCCGCACCTGGCACATATAAAGTGCCGGGGATGGAAATATTTCCCGTCGGCTTCAACATATCTGCCCGTGATCTTTTTACCGCAGTAGTTGCATTCCTGAGCCTGAGCTTTAAGCGGCGAAAGAAATATAATCAGAAGGAAACAGCCTAAAACATACTTTAAATTTAATCTGGTCATCTGTCCGGAATTCTTATAATTAAAAAAGGGCTCGGTAAGAGCCCTGCAAATATCATAAATTTATGATAAATCCAAACGCCAAAAATCGGTCCTATTATCTTAGGGCAACTCTCGGGTCCTGCATACGCGGCAGATTATACCACAGTCCGTTTAAGAATGTCATTTCTTCTTCATCCAGGCTTAAATCCACCCCCGGCAAGCTTTCATCTAACTGATTGGACTTACTGGCCCCGACAATTGCCGAAGTGACATAAGAATGCGACAATACCCAGGCCAGGGAGACCTGTGTAAGGGACTTGTTCCTGTCCTTAAAGAATTCCTTCATTAAATCAACCTGGTCGAACTGTGCATCCTGCCAGTAGCGTGCCTGGTAGAGTTTCCCCGAATCGCCCAGCTTAAAGCGTCCCATCTCCTCGGGCTCCTTATCGCGCTCATGCTTGCCGGTTAAAAACCCTCCGGCCAGCGGATTATAAACTATTACTCCCACCTCTTCCGACTTGCAGAGAGGGAAAAGCTCATTTTCAAATTCCCTGAAAAGAAGATTATACCTCGGCTGAATTGAATCGTAGCGCGATATTGAAAGCTTGTCGCTCACCCAGAGGGCCTTTGCAAGTTGGTAAGCCTGGTAGTTGCTGCACCCTATGTAGTGCACCTTGCCTGATCTTACGAGGTCGTCCAAAGCCCTCAGGGTTTCATCCAGGGGAGTTTCGCCATCAAAGAAATGCACCTGGTAAAGATCAATAAAATCTGTTTTAAGCCTTTTAAGGCTTGCATCAATTGCGTCCATTATGTGACGCCTTGAAAGCCCCTGGTCGTTTACACCGGGACCCATCTTTCCGTTGCATTTGGTTGCAAGGATTGTCTCGTGGCGCCTTCCTGGGTTGGCCTTTAGCCAGTTTCCTATTATCTCTTCAGTTCTTCCTACAGTTGAAAGCTGAGGAGGCAGGGGATAGACGTCTGCCGTATCGATAAAGTTTACGCCTCCTTCATAGGCGCGGTCTAAGATCTGAAAAGACGTTGTCTCATCGCACTGGTAGCCGAAGGTCATCGTTCCCAGGCATACTTCGCTTACCTTAAGTCCAGTACGACCAAGTTTTTTAATTTTCATACTGACTCCGGAATTTTATGGACCTATAGAAATAAAATTTAAGATAAGCTGCAAAATAAGCAAATTCAAACGAATTACCCTGATCAGAGCCATTTCGGAGATGGCCCTGCTTTAATTTGCAGTGGGAGCATGCTTCATTGCCTAAAAGAAAACAGTTCCTTCAGTTTCTTGTCCGTGAGTTCCGTTATCCAGCTTTCCCCTGCAGAAACTGTTATGTCTGCCAGTTCCTGCTTCTTTTTTATCATTTCGTCGATTTTTTCCTCGAACGTGCCTAGTGAAATCAGGCGGTAAACAGATACATTTTTCTTCTGCCCGATCCTGTATGCGCGGTCTGTAGCCTGGTTTTCAACGGCAGGATTCCACCAGAGGTCGTAATGGATTACATTCGAGGCCCCGGTCAGGTTTAAGCCCGTGCCCCCGGCCTTAAGTGAAATTATCATTACATCAGCCTTATCCCCTGCCTGAAATTCCGCAACCATTTTATCGCGCTTTATTCTAGGCAGGCTTCCATGAAAGAAAAGTGTATTTACCTGAAGATGGCTCCGGAGCATTTTCACGAGCAGTTCCCCCATCTCTTTATACTGGGTGAAAATGAGAGCTTTCTCCTTACTGTCGATAATCCTTAAGAGAAGTTCTATCAGCTTTTCGGATTTGCCTGAGTAATTAACTTCGGGACTGCCCGATTTAGTAAACTGTACGGGATGATTGCATATCTGCTTTAGTGATGTAATCATCTTGAGAATAAGTCCCTTGCGGCTGATGCCTTCGCTTCCTTTTATTTCATCCAGCATCTTTCTGACTGTCTGTTCATATAGCACCGCCTGGCCCGGCGATAAATAACAATATTCATCAAATACAAGTTTTTCCGGCAGGTCGCTGATAATGTTCCTATCGGTTTTAAGACGGCGCAGAATAAAGGGGGCAGTCAGCATTTTTAATTTCTCAATGCTTTCCTTATCCCTGTATTTTTCTATAGGGTTGGAAAACTCCTTCCTGAAATACTCAAAACTTCCCAGGTATCCCCTGTTAAGGAAATCAAAAATGCTCCAAAGCTCGCTCAGCCTGTTTTCCACGGGAGTGCCTGTCATGGCAATATAGCTTGAGGCTTTTATATCCTTGACTGCGCGGCTCTGGTCGGTCTGATAATTCTTTATATTCTGCGCCTCGTCAACAATAAGGCTTCCCCATTCCAGGCTGCTGAACTTCTGCCTGTCACTCCTGAGCGTCCCATAGGTGGTCATAACCAGATCAATATTCTTAGTTTCAAGTTTTCTGGACTGTCCATGATAGATAAAGGTTTTAAGTGATGGGGCAAACCTGGCGCACTCCTTGTACCAGTTGCCCAGAAGTGTTGTTGGGCATACCACCAGTGCCGGTTTTTCAAGCCTCTTTTCGGCCTTGAGCTTCAGGAGCAGTGAAATAACCTGTACCGTCTTTCCGAGTCCCATGTCGTCTGCCAGGCAGGAGCCGAATCCCTTTGCAGCATTTGAATATAGCCACCTGAAGCCGTTTACCTGGTAAGCGCGCAGTGCTGCCGCCAGGTCCCCAGGAACAGGGATTTGCCCGGACTTTATTAAATCTTCCCTTATTTTTCTTACGGCTTCATCCGGGTCAAATCTAATACCTGAGTATTCACCCGTAAGAAGGGTTTTCAGGATCTCTGTGCCTGAGAGCCTGGGGGAACCTGACTTAATACGTCCCAGTATGCTCTTTACCTCTTCAGGATCCAGCATGATGTATTCATCCCTGAACTTCAGCAGACGCCCTGCGGATTTGGATAGCTGGAGAAACTCCTCTCTGGAGATTTTCTTGTCACCTATTGCTATCTGCCATTTGAAGCTTACAAGGTCATCGAGCGACAGATAGCTTACGTTTTTCACTGTTTTTTTGCCCGAAGCTGTAAGTACTGCTCGCGGAGTAAGTATATTCCTGAGTGCCCTTGGAATAATGATTTTTATCCCAAGCAGCCTTAAGGCACCGGCAGAGCCGGTTAGAACACCATACATACCCTGAAGCGTAATTATTTCTTCTTTTTGCCCCCTGCTGCTTACCACCTCATCCAGCACGGGCAGGTACATTGCAGCAATTTTTGTCTGCCTCAGTATGCTGTTCATTATCAGGCCGGCATCCTGGTTGAAGAGCCTGCCCGAGGGACTGAAGAGTTCGTAAAATGGAACAGTGCCTGCGAGGGGATCCCTCTTATTTTCAAGCTCCAGCCCCACACTGAAACTCTCATTTCCAATGTCGTCAATTTTTATTACGGGAGAAATGTCCTTTGTTCTTATTGAGAGTACTTCAAGCCAGTCCGTTACAGCTTTTTGAGTGTTGTTCTCCTCAAACCTTTGCGGAACGAAAATCTCACCGAAGAAGAATGCCTTGAATACCTTGTCGGGGAGCACACTCTCATGCGGGTCCGGAAGGCGTATGAAACCAGATATTATATTGGTAATAAAAAAAGAGAGGATAAACAGTTCCGTATCCCCATTAAAGAGAGCTCCGTCTTTTTCCCTGAATATAAGGTTCCCAGGATTGAGCCCTCTTAGATACTCAATTGCGCCTTTTATCTTCTCATTGTGCAGCAGAGGAATGTAATGTATGCCAAAACTTCCTTTGCCGAAAGATGCAACTTCGGGAATAAATGAATGTGACTTAATTATGGCCAGTGCAATTGAAGAAGCCAGGTTGAAATAAAGAGCCGAAGGATTTAATTTTTCAGGTTTGCCGGACAGGGGCTGAGATACAAAAAAGGCAACTGCTGCAGACGGGTTTATTAAAACAGCAGGTACCTTTTTTATTTCAAATTCCTCTTTTGAGATCATTGGAACATCAAAGCTCACGCGTTTTTGCGCTTTCTTGAAAATATCAGCGCTCTTAAAGCCGCCGTCATTTGAAAAACCATGTGCAATAATACACGTCCTGTCATAAATTCCCTTTGCCTGAGCGGAAGTCTTTGACGTCCTGCCGTCGGTTTTTCTGAAAGCCAGATGAAAAAAGATATTCCTCAGGTCAACAGCACTTCCCTCATCCAGCACCTCTATAGAATCCACTTTTGAAGCGAGATAATGGTACTTCTCCAGCAGCATTGCCTTAAAATCACCCATGCTGTAAAAAAGCGGATCACTTTTAACGATAGTAAATATTGAATTAATATCGAGCACTGGAAAGTTAAGATCTAAATCTTCAGAAGAAATACTTGTCCCACGCGGTTTATACGAATAGGAATTCACAAAATCGCCATCTTCTCCATAAGGCAGCTTACTTCCGGCAGGGGAGTCCTGAAGGGTTGCAAAGGCTTCCTGAGGAATGCCTCTCAGGCTGAAAAGTATGAAAGGGTTTTTGTCTATTTCGTTGGCAATAATGTAATAAACAGCCGCCAGGTGCTTGCAAGGGTTGGCCCAGTCGGGGCATGAACAATCCGCGCTGATTTCCTTCCATCTGTCTGGAAGCAGGCGTATTTTCATATTATTCAGCAATCCAAGCAGAGCCTCGGGCAGCATGCCAAGACTGAGTTCTGAGGAAATGACCGGGTTTGACCCAATAAGTTTTTTTATTGCTGAAATCTGAGAGGCTGAAAATTTCCTCATTTCAATCTCAACACTATAGGGAGTTCTGCGCGAACCCTGGACGCTCGCTTTGATTCTGCCTCGGGGATCAATGTTTATACTTCTGACCCTGCCGGTGTTGGCGTAGGTTCTTCCCCTGGGGAGCCTGTTGAGGCCAAAGTCTATTCTCTCAAGAGCTTCGACCCAGGCACGCCCCCACCATGTCCGGCCGTATATTTTCCCGTAACCCATAGTCTGAAATAATCCTCTATTAAATATCGGTTAAATGGCTTCTACTTGTCTTCTTCGGTCTCCCAGGGCATTGCGGGAAGATTGTTCAGTCGCTTGGTATATTTGAAAGGATCCGACTTTCTTCCCTCTTTAAGCACATCATATACTTCTGACAAAACAACATTGGCAATCAGACGCTTTGCTTCATTTTCAGAGTAACCTTCGTTAAGCAAACGATTGAATGTTTCCCGTGTCTCTGGAGGATCCCCGGCTCTTAGCTGGTTATCGCCTACTTCAAGAATGGCTTTTCCGGCAAGCCTTCCGCTTTCTTTCCCTGAAGAACGCATAATGTTATACTTTAATATTTTCACATTAATATATGAGTACTAAAATGCAGAACTCTTATGCAATAAGAAAGTGTCATCTGCAGCACGTTTTTTTCACCAATATCCTTTCGCCTGGTTTTGGAAATTGCGAATGAGGATTATTTGCATATACCTGACCTATCCGGATCAGTTGAAGCCAATGGAAACGGATGTTGATATGTTACGCGGCAGTCCGGGCTCCAGGTAAACGGGACTCCCCCCGACGACGTCGGGATTTACAAAAGCCGAGGCGGCATATTTCTGATCCGTGAGATTATTTATACTTACCCGCCCCTTAAGGCTCAGGCTGCCAATGACTCTCAGATCTTCAAATCCTATGGATGCGTTTAATGTGTTATAGGCCGGCACCTCAGTTTTATTTGCGTCATCGGCAAAATATCTGCCAACTCCCATAAAATCAACGTTCAGGTAAATGCCCATAAGAAAGGCGGGCGACCAGGTTATTCCGGCATTGTAAAATATATCAGGCACTCCGGCTGTTTTATTCCCGGAGTAGTCGGCGAACTTTCCTGCCTTGGACAGATTATAGTGCACCGAGTCAACTTTATATTCATCATATTTATTTATAGAGTAGCTGATGCTCCCCTGTAAGACCAGTGTGCGGAAGAAATTTAAGACGGTGCCTGCTTCCACACCGGTTCTGTGGGTCCTGCCCGCGGTAAAGAAAAACCTTCCTCCCCTGTAAGGTATGATATCGTTTTTTATACGGATATGATAGAATGCCAAGTCATAGGTGACTGAAGTAATAAAGCCGCCTAAAGGGAGAGTGTGCCTTGTGCCCGCCTCAAAAGTTGTTGATGTGATCGGCTCGAGTAGAGGATTTATGAGGTAGACTGTATCCTGCCCGTATGTTCCTGCCGGGTCTGTTTCATTGCCCGCCGGGACCTCAATGCCTCCTCCAAGATTTGCATAGAAGCTCTGCAGGGGCGTAATTCTGTAAACTAATCCCGCCTTGGGAGTAAATTTTTCAAAAGATTTTTTCTGGTAGTTATTTGTCTGGGCCAGGTAGTTCTCATTGAAATATGTTATGTTGTCGTACCTGCCTCCAAG
Organism: Ignavibacteria bacterium; assembly: GCA_025612375.1. NCBI lineage: Bacteria > Pseudomonadati > Ignavibacteriota > Ignavibacteria > Ignavibacteria bacterium. The sequence goes on along the minus strand of JAAXKN010000002.1, from coordinate 224,143 downwards.
TGTAAGACTGAGCTTTCCAAAGAAAGTTATTTCATTCTGCAGGAATGCGCCAAAACTGTTTGCACCTTCTCTTTTATTATCCCTCAGCTCACTTCCGCGCCCGTTTACGGCAGACAGGCTGTAAAAAAGAATTGCTCCATCCTGGTAAGCTTCATCCATACCGATAGAGGACCTGTTCTCAATTTCATTTGCCGGATTAAAAGCATTTCTGAAAATGAAATTGCCCCCCGTGTGGTAACGCGTAAAGTCTCTGAAGGTACCTCTTTCCGAGCGCTGCAGATACTTGGGGTTTATGTAAGCCAGCGCCGATATTGAGTTGGACTCACTTAAATCGTCTTCAAAAGAAACCCCAATTCTGCCCAGGCGGTTAAACCTGCGTTCATCCCTTGCCTCATAGGTGGGATTTGCCATTTGAGGATCGGCATCAAACTGTGCCTTTGTTAAAGGTCCCGGTATATGAAATACGTCTGAGGCACCTGCGATGAAAATTCCCAAAGCGGAAGACTCATCAGGCTTTGTCAAAATTCCGATATTCACAAGCGACCTCGTGCTTTGGGAATGCCTCCGCCAGCCCTGGAAATTGACGTTTGAGAAAGACGCATAAAGCTTTCCCTGCCCCAGCGGCGTACCCGTCCTTAAAATAAAGTTATTCAGCCCGTAGCTTCCGAAGGTTTCTGAGGCCGTGATAAAATGACTACTGAAGTCAGGCACGGTTGAAATGTTTATTACTCCCCCGGAGGCATTTCCCCACAACGCTGAGGCATTCGAGCGTATGACCTCCACGTTCTCGGCAATATTCGGGTCGATAAGATCAAAGGACGTCCTGCCGTCAGGCTCAGTTTCGGGTATGCCGTCAACCAGTATTTTCACCCCCCTGGAAGTCCCGGAGTTGGAGCGGTCGCCTGCGCCGCGGGCCCCGAAGCCCCGGATTGTAAGGCGCACATCCTGGCTGCCGTATCTGGACTGTGCCAGTACACCCGGCACGGTTCTTAATATCTCATCCAAGCCGTAGCCCCTGCTGGTCTTAAGCTGCTCTTTGCCAAGGACAGTGACCGCATAAGGAATCCGCATAATCTCTTCAGGATAACGGGCTGCAGATACGGTAATCTGATTTAAGTAGTATACTGTGGAATCGGACTTTACCCTTTTTCCTGAGCCTTCCGGCTGCGCATATGACAACTGGAATAGTAAGCAGCTGATAATTGCTAAAAGTGCAATTTTCCTTATGTACATCATAGCATCCGCGGAATCTGCGATGAGTGATGCTGAATGATTGCTCCCTGCAAGTTAAGATCCAGCACGAAACTAAACCTTGCTTCAAAATTAAGTAATTCCCCTTCAACAGATAAACGCCAGAGATATATTCCCGAAAGGGCAAAAACGGTTGCCGATACCTTCTGCACCTTCACCGTATTTTCATGCAGTTTAACATTAAGCTCCTCATTTGAGCCCAGCTTCTCAAAGTAACCGCGTATTTTTACCGGGGTGTCGAGTATCCTGTTTGAAAATGTCGGGATCAGAACGGCATCCCGGTTATAGAAGGCAAGAATGTTTTCAATATCTCTTTTGTTAACAGTCTCAATCCAGGCTTTCAGAACTTCTTCGGGCTTTTTCATGCTTCTGCCATTAAATGTTAAGAAATACTGCAGACTTAATTAAAGCTGCATTTTTCTTAATATAATCAGAGTTTAGAATATATTCCTGCCATTCTTCGGAACCATCTACAATGCAAAAAGAAGCACTGGCTAATGCTGAATTGTGAGCCGGCAAAAACAAAAGATCCCGGTTTCAGGCCGGGATCGTAAAGCTTACGTATATCTTAATTTTACTCATGCAGGTTTAACAGGAGTTGAAGCCAGGCTTCCTACGACAGTTGTCCATGGCCTGACCTGCCACTTTTTTATAAGCCCGTTTTTAACGTATGGATCAACGCGGGCAAACTTCTCTGCCACCTCAGGCGTCTCACCCTTAAACAAGAGTATCGCCTCATCAACAGGATCAGAAAGTGCGCCTCCTAAGATCAGCTCCTCATTATCGTGTGCCTCCCAGGCAAGCCTTAGATGCTCATCCCTGAATTCTACCCTTCTTTCCAGGTAGTCAGGAGTCAGTTCGTAAATCAATAAATAATGCATACTATTCCTTATTATCTTATAAAATTCATGCTTACTTTTTTCTGTTTCTCAGGCGGCGTAACAGTGCATGATGCAGCTTCTTTCATCTTCAAAAGCCACGCCATATTCTTTCCAAGTACGCTCATTATCTGGCTGCCTTCTGTATCCTGGAGAGCCTCGCCTTCACTTCTGCCATGAATGACATTCCAGTAATTGGCTGTAGCCAGAATCATCTCAGAGTACGTCAGATAATGATATAAGCTGTCAAGTGTGGCTGAGCCTCCTGTTCTTCTTACAGCTGTTACGGCTGCGGCAACTTTATGACGGAAGAGATTGCCATTAGAGCCCGAGACATAAAACACGCGGTCTAAGAAGCATTTCATTGTACCTGCAACGCCCGAATAATAAACAGGCGAGCCGATAATAATTCCATCAGCTTCTTTTAATGCCTGTATGTAACCGTTCAGGTCATCTGTTTTAATTGAGCATTTCTCATCTTTATTCTTAGCACACTTGTTGCATCCAAGACATCCATGGATTGCTTTGTGGCCTATGTGAAGGATCGCAAAATCAATTCCCTCAGCCTTCAGTTCATTCCCCACCAGATTAAGGGCGTGAAAAGTATTTCCGTCTGCCCTGGGGCTTCCGTTTATTGCTATTACTTTCATTTTATTTAACCGTTTTTTGTTATCTGTGTAAACAATATTTTCCGACAGCAAAATATAGTATTTCTTTGAAATTGCCGGCAACCGGAAAATAAAAAGATTCAGGTAAAAACACTATACATTAGTTTTTTCAAGCCTTATTATTTCCGTTGCAGCAGACTCAATAAAGAACCTGTCGTGCTCGACAAAAATAATTGTCGGCTCATCATTCTGCAGAAAATCCTCCAGCTGTTCGCGTGAAGCGATATCGAGATAGTTAAGCGGCTCATCCCATATTAGAAGCTGCGGTGAGGAAACAATAGTCCGGCAGAGGTCTATTTTCCGCAGCTGTCCCTTGCTGAAAGTCTCAAGCGGATGGTCAAATATCTCGCCCGTCATCTTAAATGCAGACATTATGAAGCGGAAATTTGTTACCTCCAGGCCTGCTTCATATAAATGATCCTTAAGGTATCCGGTCTGCCACAGGGGGCTCTGATAAGCGCGTGCAATCTTTAAGTTGGGTGCGGTAAATATATCGCCGTTTGTAATCGGAATAGTCCCTTCAATTGCATTAAGAAGTGTAGTCTTGCCCGTCCCGTTGTCACCGGTAATTGCAATCCTGTCACCCTTAAACACATTCAGGTATATTCCCGAAATGATTTCCCTGCCCTCTATGCTTACGGCCAGGTTGTTTACGGAAATAAGCCGCTCAGGGAGTTTACTGCTCCCTTTCATTTTAAGAGTGTGTTCAGATTCCCTGTTTTTAAGGAGGTCTTTCCTGCTTTCAATATTATTTTCAATGCGCCTTTCAATTGCAGTAGCCCTTTTCATCAGCTTTGCGGCTTTATGCGAAACAAAGCCGCTGTCAGCAGCGCTGTTTTTTTCCTTTTCCTTTTTGTTTGACCACTTTCTCTTCTGCTGTGCTGCTTTTTCAAGGCTTTGGATATCACGCTGAATATTCTCATAGCGCCTCTGTTCGAACTCTTCCTCAATACCGGTCTGGTAACGCCATGTGGAATAATTTCCCTGCATTACTTTTACGTCAGTCTTGTTTATTGAGATGACGTGATCTGTGCACCTGTCAAGAAGATACCTGTCGTGCGAGGCAACAATAAACCCCTTTTTACTTGCGGAAAGATACTCAGCCAGGTGTTCCCGTCCGTTCAGGTCCAGGTGGTCCGTCGGTTCATCAAGAAGAGGGAAAGTATCCTGCCTCATGAAAAGGGGCAGAATAAGGGCACGTGTTTTTTCTCCCCCGCTTAAGGTATTAAACGGCCTGCAGAGTACCTCCATGTCCAGGCCTATAGCTGCGGCTTCCTTTTCAATTGCCGAATCGATTGTGTATCCCTCAAAGTGCATAAAGAGGTCGAAGTAAGCTGAATACTCCTTCAGGCTATCCTCATCCCCCTTTTCGAGCAGGAGCGTCATCTTCTCTTCCCAGAAAGAAAAAGGTGCTATTGATTCCTTTATAACTCTTTGAGTAATTTCATTTGAATCGGCCGGGAAGTAGGGAAAGTATTTTATTTCAAAAGGCACATGCACCTGTCCTGAAGAGGGCAAATGCATTCCCGACAGAAGCTTAAAAAGGGTAGTCTTGCCTCTTCCGTTTCTTCCTATAAGTGCTGTTTTCCATTTATCGTCAATTACAATTGAAAATGAGCGGAAGACCTCCTGAAAAGGCGTGTCGTAATGAAAGCTTACATTATTTAATGATATCTGAGACATTTAATACTCCTTTCGTCTATGGGCGGCATTGCGGCAGACAAAACATGCAATAAAAGCAACACTATCTGAACTGCCTGAGGCCGCTGAAATTTAATATATGTATAGACTTCCCCGGTATGGGGATAAGAACCGGCACCTTTTAAGATAAGGTGCATATTTGAAAGGAGATTAAAATTTCATTTTTCTGAAGTCTGGTGAATAATCATTTACGGCAGAGCGCCATAAATCGTTTTTCATGTGCTAACAAATTACGAGATTACCTTTGACAAGTCAATTGATTTAAGACAGTATGATTCTTCTGTCATTATTCAGCAAAGCTATTTTATTATCTCTTCTTTTCTTAAGAGCCTGGCACTGAAAAAAAATAGTTACTAATTAATCAATATTTGAAATTTCTGCCCGCGGACTCTTAAAAATCTTTTCTTAAATTATACTAGAGAAAAAGACGGTTCAGTTTTATATATTCAGGAGTTTGGTTTAAGGGAATTATTACAGCTTCTGAAAAAGCCAGAGTATATAAAAGGATTATTAAATGATATTAGCCTATTTCGTAAAAGGATTTCTAATTGGCCTTGCAATGACTATTTCCATCGGGCCCCTTACAATAATGTGTATTCGCGAGACACTTGCAGCGGGGCAATTGCGCGGGCTTGCCGTCGGTCTGGGGGCTTCAACAGGAGATCTTTTTTACAGTTCAGTTGCTGCTTTTGGCATTACTATAATTTCAGATTTCTTAATAGCCGAGAGATTATGGATTCATATTATAGGCGGGATAATTCTTTTCTTTATGGGGTTCAGGATGTTCCGTGCCGAACCGCCCGACCCGAAAAATCACGTTCCCAACGGCGGGACTCTTAAGTTATATCTTTCTGCGGCAGTAATTGCATTTACAAACCCGATCACAATTTTTGCTTTTCTTGCCCTTTTTGCCACAGTTGGTCTTGCACATGAGTATAGCCGTATTCATGCTCTTGCCATAGTTTCAGGGGTTTTCATCGGTTCATTTATCTGGTTCATAGTGCTTACTTATGTCATTAAGCATTTGAAGCACAAACTGGATATGCCTAAGATGCGACTGGCAAACAAAATTGCCGGGGTGCTGGTACTTATTGCAGGCATATACGCCTTTGCCAGCTTGCTTCTGGATTAGAGCCGGGCTAAAGATACCAGCGTTTATTTTTTATCATTTTTATATTTCAATATAGAACGCACATATTTCCCGAACTTTTTATCCTTTTGTCTTTTTTCCACGTAAGACATCTCGTGATATAAAGATTCCTTTTGCATTTTCATGTAATTGGAGTAGCGTTCTTTTGAAATTATTCCTTCTTCCAGAGCGTTTAAGACTGCACAGCCTTTTTCAACAGTGTGCGTGCAATCGGAAAACCGGCATTGCTTTGAGAGTTCCGCTATCTCACCAAAAGTCTCATCAATGCCATTTTCAGCCGAGATAACACCAAGCTCACGCATTCCGGGGTTATCGATAATAATAGCCCCGTTATTTAGGACAATCAGCTCGCGGCGTGTAGTAGTATGCTTTCCTCTTCCGTCTTTTTCTCTAATCGGCTGAGTCTTAAATAAATCCTCGCTGATGAGGTTATTTATTAAAGTGGTCTTACCGACTCCAGAAGAGCCGAGCAGGCAGTAGGTTTTCCGGGGAGCTAATATTCCCTTTATCGAATCCATATCAGAAGCATGCTGGTTGCTGAAGGCAAGAATGTCAAGGCCCGGGAAAGACCGAAGGATCTCCGATTTCTTTTTTTCAATTTCATCGGGGGAAGCCAGGTCGCTCTTACTTAAAAAGACAAAAGGCTTGATTCCGCCCTCATTTATCATAACCAGGTATCGCTCCAGTCTTCTAATGTTGTAGTTTGAATCGAGCGCCTGGATAATTATGGCTACATCAATATTTGCGGCAATCAGCTGGTATTCAACCTTGCTGCCTGCTGTTTTTCTTTTTAACAGTGACTTCCTCGGAAAGATATCAAATATAACCGCAAAAGTATCATCATTGAATAAACGGACGCTTACCCAGTCGCCAACGGCAGGAAGATCCAGCGGGGAATCCGCCTCATACATAAACCTGCCTGCCAGCTCTGCAAAGATTTCATTTTTGCCATCCGAGACAATAAAGTTATTTTTGTTAACAGAAATAACTCTGGCCACAGAAGTATCAGACGGCTCCCGGGAAGCCTGATTATTTCTGAACCATTCATCAAAGCCCAGCCTTTCAGCTTTTCCAGGCTCTGTATTCATATGTCACCTCCGGTCCTTCATGTTTTATGTGCTCTACAGTACCAGTTGTACGAGGGTAATATACACAGAAAATCATAAAAAGATATAGCGGTAAGCTTTAAAAATAAAAAAGCCTGTCAGTGAAGTCACTCACTGCCAGGCCTAAGAATTTAGAGCTGTATTATTGTTTTATCTTACCAGCATCATTTTCTTAGTCTCAACAAAGTTTCCGCTTTGGAGTCTGTAGAAATAAATTCCGCTTGGAACTCCTGATGCATTCCATACGGCCCTGTGGCCTCCGGCGTTAAGTCTTCCGTTTAACAGTACTGCCACTTCCCTTCCCAATAAATCGAATACTTTAAGAGAAGTATTCCCTTCCTGCATTATGCTGAACTCGATTATGGTCGAGGGATTAAAGGGATTCGGGTAATTCTGCTTTAAGGAATATCCTTGCGGCATTTTCGTACCGGATTCTTCAACTGCGGTTACTTCTGCGGGGTAATGCAGTCTCATATTATCGAGATAAAATGTTCCGGAATATTTTTGTCCGGCTACTCTGCGCGTATCATTATACTGCGGCTGAACAACTATCCTTGCCAGCTTAACAGGATATGTCAGTGCGACAGTGTTCAGAGGAATATTATTCTTGAATGGGAAGGCAATAGTCCTGAATTTATCACTGCCCGAGATATCTGAAGATGCGGGTATTTTGAATGATTTATTCTGTCCGTTTACCACAATAAGAAAGGCGGAAGATACAGAAGTATCCGATTTGGCATCTATAAATACTGTATCCGGCAGGCCGTAAAAAGGAATATTGCAGTTCAGGTAAACGAGGTTATTGTAAGTCGTATTATATGCATAGTTAAAACCGACCTTAAATGAAGCTGCTCCTTCGGATTTAATGTCATTTGATACTTCAAGCTTTGAAGCTGCCAAATCCAGGTAAGAGCCGGCAAATGTCCAGCCCGTAAGGCTGTCCATCTGTGCAACCACAGGAGTTCCCCTTCCGATCATGACGGTTACTTCTGCAGTATCGGTAACATTACTAAGAAAAGAAGCGGCGATTTTAACCTTTCCCTCATTCTTTCCAAGTACCGATCCATCAGCCTTGACGGTAGCTATACTGGTATCAAGGGATGTCCAGCTGATGTCAGATATAGAAAGAGTTCTTTCGGTCAGATCGCTGGCATAAGCAGTGGCAGTCAGTTTTACAGGAGTTGAACCGTCAATAACCGCGGTCTTCGGCGTAACTGACAGTTTGTTTATAGGTATTAAGCTGACATAAGAAGAATCCGAGAAATTCTTATACCTGAGGTACAGGTATCCATTGGCCGGTGTTTTGGAGGCGGTAAAAAGCCCCTTGCTGTCAACTGTACCCAGTTCAGGAGACACGCTGAAACTCAGCTGCGTAGCATCAATTGCGGCTTCGTTATCATTAATATCATTTGCATACACGCTCAGCTGAAGCTTTTGTGCGCAGTAGATAAGAAACTTGTTGTAATTGTAAGTAAAAGCCACTTTGCCCAGCGTCTCCGGAACCTTTGGAGCAGAAGAAACAACGAGGAGGCAGTTTGCCACTGAACGCTCGTTGCCATCGGATGGAGAATTCATTACAGAATTTCTCACAACCATCGTGGTAGATCCGCCGCCATCAAGGTTAAAGGCATCGTAAAGGCCCAGTCTGATCATAAGATTAGCCAGGTCATCAAGTATGGCTCCGGCGCTGCTTGTCTGACGGCCGTCGAGGGTTACCAGGTAGAGATAAGTACTGTCCTTTGAAATACCTGCTATGGAGCGGGGTGCAGCTGTTGTAGTGCTTGAACCCGGTTCTCCTCTTTTGAGGGCTTCATCAAGGTAGTTGACACCGTTTTTAACAAGCCTGGGGTGACCGCCAACGAGCTCTTTGATTTTCTTCAGGTCAGTGCTAAGCCCCATGTACAGTTTTACAGTATCGCCCACGTGAAAATTATTATTTATAAAAGAAGCCGCAATTCCGTGGCCCGAAAGTACAGCTTTTCCCGCCGGGATAGCCATATTTCCAACATTTTTTTCAACTTTTTCCACCACGCATTTGAGCGTGTCGTTTACCAGCCATTCGGTAGTAGGCGTTACAAGAACTTCACTGCCATAAGCATTGGTTCCCGTGGAAGCTCCCATGTAGAAGTTATAAAGGATCAGCTTGTCTGACCCGCGCGTCTGATTAACCTCATTGATTTTCAGTAATGAATCGCCGCTGACGACAAAAGAGTTCAACGTACAAATATCCATCATAGGCTTGTTATTTGTGTCGAAGCCGATAAGTGTTGATACAATCGGGCCCCTGTATATCTGGCCTTTTCCGATCTGTATATTGGTAATTGCTCCGTTTTTCGTGTCGTAGTAATCGGCATTAATTGCGCCGACAACAAAGTGGCCCGGAGAGGTCCTGCGCTGTGCCATCGCACTGGTCCTTTCATAGCCGTAGTAAGATTCCTTGGCTTTAACGGCTTCGAGCGAAATGAATGGGTTTTTTAGGTTAACTCTCAAAACCTTGATTGTCCAGGGGACATCCCGTGCAATAATATCTGAATAAAGCACACCGGGTCCCACATAACGGCTCGAAAGAGTATCAAGTCTTTGAGCATTCAGTACAGAGTAAAATGTAAATGAAAGAAAAAATAAAAGTAGAAGTTTTTTCATGATGTGTCCTGCATTATGATTAGTTCTCAAATCAACCGCCGATAATTTAGAACTCACATAAATCAATTGCAAATATCTGCTTCAAAAATAAAAGTTTTATGATCATAAATAAAACCTTCCGGAATCCGGATTCGGCTGTGATATGCTGCAATTTCAATATAATACACATGATCATGATACAGTCTTGTCATGCTCTGGGAGTTGGATCAAATGGTGCTGTATACAGAATCATTTTACAAAGGCCTGCTTTATGGAATTGCCTTTGGCGGGGGAATATCAACGGGCATTTACATCTGGAATCATCCCGAGTTAACCAACAGGCAGCTTAATGCTTTCCCGACACTCATATGATTGAGATCCTGAATTCATTATTTAAATACATGGATTGCAGATTTAGGTTTTTTGTCCTAATTCTTTTAAGATTTTTGGGACTGATTTTTTTATTGCAGGGGACAATGTATTGAGGTACTGGTCTTTAGTAAGTAACGTGACCTCTTTGTATAAGTCTGGATATTGTTTCGCTATTTTAACAATTATTTTTAACGCTGTAGAACGCACAGAGGGCTGTTTATAAATATCCTTCCACAAATTAACACAGAAATCAAATAAGAGCCCTTTCTGATCTTCATTTAATTCCATTTTTGAAAGTATCTTAAGTAGTTCCCTTTGGTGGCCTTCGGTTTTGTCTGCCAGGGAGCCTATTATAAATCCCGTATATGCCTTAATCCTCTTGTCGTTTTCTTCCATACAGACGCCTAAAAGCCAGGCTGCCCGCCATGCAAATGGCTGTTTGCCTGAAACAGCAAGAAGAATTGCTTCTTCAAACTCTTCGGGATGGTTATCCATATAGGAAATCATATCAGGTCTGTAGAAGCTTAATAAGACGCTTTCAAATTCTGTTTCCATAAAATAGCAGATATTAATTTTCGTAATCTAAAATAGCTATTTTATCCCATATTTTCATGAAGGCTAAACGGACAGCAGGTCCTTCTGCTGCCCCATATTATTATTAATTTAATAAAAGAAATTATTGATTTAATAAAAATGAAACCATCCTGGAATATGCAGATCTGAGAAGATAAAAATTAAAGCCGCTCAAAAAAACGGGTTTTTGAAGAAAAAGCTCAATTTTGAAGACGTTTCCCGGCCTTATTGAGCCGTTTTATTCCTTAATGCGGAATTTTGCGGATGGGAATTGTAAAGCCGCAATAAATTGAATCTGAGATTTACGCTTGTCATTCTGGCACTAAATGTGGGGCATGGGATCAAATAAGAAAATTCTTTTTTAACACATTAATAATATTATAACCATGAACATTGCCAGATTAAACCTGACGCACTTGCTTTTATTATCTCTCTTTGTTATTAATTTTACAGCAAAGGCGCAAATCACTCCGCAGGAAGCTGCAAAACAGATTAAACGCGGCATCAATATCGGGAACACAATGGAACCTCCCACTGAAGGCGGGTGGAATAACAGTGCCGTAAAGGAGTATTACTTTGATGATTATAAAAGTGCTGGTTTTACCTGCATACGTATTCCCGTCAGGTGGGAAAAGCATACAATGGAAAACGCTCCTTACACAGTGGACCAGGCGTGGCTGGCAAGAGTTGAACAGGTTGTAGACTGGGGGCTGCAGCGCGGACTTTATATAATTATAAATGCACATCATGAGGACTGGCTGAAGCAAAATTACTCGATTAAAAACTACAGGGACCGCTTCGACAGCATTTGGGCTCAGGTAGCATTCAGGTTTAAGGACAAATCCGATAAATTGTTATTTGAAATTCTTAATGAACCCTTCGGGATGTCTGTCCAGCAGGTCAATGATCTTAATCAGAGAATTATTCCGATAATCCGTAAAACAAACCCCACACGTATTATCATTTATTCAGGAAATGATTATACCCCTTCAGGTGCATTAATGGCTGCAGCCATTCCAAAGGATAATTACATCATGGGCTACTTTCACTCCTATGATCCATGGAACTTTGCAGGCCTGGGACAGGGCACCTGGGGCACTGCCTCAGACGTAAACAGCATAAAAGCCATGTTTCAAACTGTTGCTCAGTGGTCAGCTAAAAATAACATTCCTGTAATGATCAGTGAATTTGGCGCCGTAAAATCCTGCGATTACAACAGCCGCATGTATCATTACTCAACTTATGTCTCGGAAGCCCTGAATAACGGAATAGCTTTTCAGGCCTGGGATGACGGCGGGGATTTCGGGCTGTATAACAGAAGCGGCCGCTCGTGGGATGAAATAAAAGATATTCTTACAAAAACTTATCCACAGGGTCCCACAGCATTGACTGCATCAGTTGTAAACGATACAAATGTAACTCTGAAGTGGACAAACCGGACGAGCTCGGGCAGCGGAATAAGAATCGAGAGAAAGACTGATGCCGGCCAGTTTACCGGAATTGCAGCATTAAGTCCTGATGCTGTTTCATTTAATGACACTGGATTAGAACCCGGGAAAACATATTACTACCGGGTAGTTACCATCTCGAACAGCCCGGCGGATATGTATTCCTATCCTGTTAAAGTCACTATAATTCCCAAAAACAGAAGCTCCTATAAAGGAATCCCCTTTGATGCACCCGGCACAATTGAAGCAGAAGATTACGATATCGGCGGCGAGGGCTTAACCTATCACGACACTGATCCCGCCAATGTTCCAGGCGCCTACAGGCCTTCGGAAGGTGTGGATATAGAAGCGCGTCCGGGCGGATATCAGCTTGCTTACGTTGCTGCCGGAGAATGGCTTGAATATACACTGAATGTCAAACAGGCTGGTGTTTATACAATTACGGCTTATACCGCGTCCATGGATGGAGGCGGGAAATTCCGGTTTGAATTCGGGGGTACTGCCACACAGGCTCTGGCCGTACCCAAAACAGGCAGCTGGACAACCCTTGTGCCAGTGAGTATTAAGGCCAATTTAAGCAAAGGGCTGCAGATAATGCGTTTAAGCTTAGTTGCAGTGCCCTCTTTTAATATCGACCGGTTTGTTATAACTTCGGATACGGATGCTTCAGTAAATGAAGAGCAGGCCCAGGTCCCTATGTTTAGCGTTTATCCTAATCCGGCAGGAAATCATTTAAATGTCAGGTTTAATTCCACGTTTAATGATGGGACAGTTGAGCTTTATAACATTTTAGGAGAATTGGTAAAAAGGGATAAGCTGAATGGCGGCACTACGACATTGCAGTTAAATAACCTGTCAAAGGGAGTCTACTTCCTGAAAGCTGTCATTAATCAGTCAAAGCCATTAACACAAAAGATAATTATTCAATAAGTTAACTTGCCTGCTCTGCGGAATAAAGCCTGACACCGAGAGCTTCCGGGATCATAGCCGGATTTTCTGCCATTTTCAAAATACAAAGCCCTTTGTAAGTCCATTTGCTTCATGGTCATAGATAAGTGGCTTGCTGTTCCTGGCTCAAGTCCTTATACTATACGGATATAAACGAATTAAAATAGTTTTAATAAACCAACAAGACGCCTTTTTTCGTTTTTACCCTATTAATTTTATAAGGTCTTCCATATATGGATAATACCGACTCCAGGAGTTGGAAAAATATGCTCGCGAATTATCAGACATCTCATACACTCAAAAGTGTCTGGCAGCTTCTAAATTCCTTTATCCCCTTTTTCATTACCTGGTATCTTATGTTTCTCTCTGTTGAATACAGCTATTGGCTGACACTGCTTTTGGCAATACCTGAGGCCGGCTTTCTGGTGCGTATTTTTATAATTCAGCACGATTGCGGCCACGGATCTTTTTTCAAATCAAAGAAGGCAAATAATATTGTAGGCCTCTTCTGCAGTTTCTTTACCTGGACTCCCTACTTTTACTGGCGGAAAGGTCATGGCATCCATCATGCCAATGCCGGCAATCTTGAGGGCAGAGGCATTGGGGACGTTTATACCATAACAGTCAAAGAATATCTGCAGAAGTCCAAATGGGAAAGGATCAAGTACAGGCTTTACCGCCATCCTTTATTTTTATTCCTTTTTATTCCGGCAATTGTTTTTATTATATGGTACAGGTTTCCGACTTCGAAAAATAAAGCCTTAAAAAAGGTTGAGCCGAATGTATACTGGACAGATCTGGTGCTTATACTGCTTGTAGGAACAATGATATGGCTGGTCAGCCTGAAAATGTTTCTTCTTATTCAGCTTCCCATAATTTTCATCTCAACATCCATTGGCAACTGGCTGTTTTACGTCCAGCATCAGTTCGAAGAAACATACTGGGCAAACAAGGAAGAGTGGAATTATTCAAAAGCAGCCATTCAGGGCAGTTCATATTACAAATTGCCCAAAGTCCTGCAATGGTTTTCCGGAAATATCGGATTCCATCATATCCATCACTTAAACCCCGGGATACCGAATTACCTGCTGGAGAAGTGCTACAGGAAGACTCCCGCGCTGCAGAAGGCTCCGGTATTAACAATCCGCAAAAGCTTCAGGAGTATGATGCTTCACCTCTGGGATGAGGAGCAGAAAAAACTTATCAGCTTCAGGCAATTAAAACACCGGGGCATTTAAGAAAAAGGCACCGTCAAAAACCAGGTGCTGAGTGTGTTGCGGGCAGGGGCTGGGCGCCTGCAACCCGATTAATCGGGATAACAGCCGAAGGTTCTGACGTACCAAATAAACTATATCTGAAGCTCATTATTTATTAAGCGCCTGATCATAATAGAACTTTTCCAGGATTTGACCTTTCTTTCAGCACTCTGTGCTTCAGACTTGCCGGAATATTCCTTTGTGAAAACAATTTCCCACGGCCTGTATCTTGAAGTAAAACCTTTTTCAAAAGTATTATGATAAGTGAGTCTTGTTTGGGGATGTTCCGAAGAGCCGACGTAGAATTTTTCTGCAGACCGGGATTTCAATATATACAGGTAGTATGCCATACCTGAATATAATGATTCAACACCAGAAACTCTTGATATCTCTCACATTTGAAAAAGAAAAAGCCCCGAGAAAATCTCAGGGCTTTAATCGCTCCGCGAGCAGGGATCACGAACCTGCATCCCGAAAGCTTTCGGGATAACAGCCGAATGCTCTGCCCCTTTAAAAAGAGAAAAGCCCTGATGGCATTCAGGGCTTTATATCAGCTCCGCAAACTGAAAGCAATTAGAACCTGTTTTATGACCAGCAAGGACTTTAAGCCATATAAATATATTTTAAATTCTATGATTTTGAGCAGAAAACCCCATTTATAATGCATTCATGTCTTAGACCAAATATGCACTCTCTGAACCAGTTACTTGACGATCTCACGTTATAGTTAGCAAGACTGAAGCTGGGTAGTGACAATAAAAAGTCCACGCTGTACATCCCGTGCAGGGTGTACAGGCCAAAAGAAATGATTGTTGACAATAAAAGAATAATTTATAAAATTGCAATTGTCAATTCGCAATGCTACGAGAAGTATACTTACATTTTGAGCTACAGATGCACATCACAGCCCCAGCTTAATTTTTTGATTATTGATATTCATTTATGGATTATTATGCAGGGTAGAATTTATATTTCGGGTGCTTTCACTAATCTAAACTACGTCAAATGTAAACCAAACAATGAATGGCTCGATAACGATCCTCATTTTTGGTCAAATCCACCCACATGGGTATTTGTAGAACAGATTTCCGAAGAATGCTAAATAAAGACGACTATATATTTTTTGTCCTACCTAAAAATATTAAACTTCCTCAAATGATTTACGGGTATATTAAGATAGTTGAAAATATTCCACATTGTGAAGCTTTCAAAAGATTCCCCAACAAAAGAATGAGGAACAAGAATCCAAACGGGAACATTATAACAGATATTCGTGGGAATTATAATGACTATGATCAAGGTATCCATAAAGATCGGTTTGAGAGCATAAAAAACTATTACATTGTTGGAGATAAGACTCACTCTAGATTACTTAAAAATGAGGAAATAAAGCATCTTTCAAGGTACTTTTTACCTACACTTCAGAAGGTATTTAATTCTAAAGCTCCAGATGTGTTCTCAATAATCGGTAGAAAAGGTCGTGTTATAAACGAGACACAAATATCTGCGCTTTTAACTTGGCTAAACAACTAAAACAAATAAGGGAGCAAACAATGGGAAAAGAACTGGACATTATTTTAATCTCACTTCTATTTTTCTTTATATCAGGTAGTGAAAATATAAAGTCTGCTGAACGGCCATCTGCTTCCCTCAATATAACATATAAAGTAGCAAAACAAATTGTTGAAAACAAATATGAGTGTGAACCTGATACGGTTTTTATATCTAACTTAAGTTTAAAAAGAGCGATAATTGCTGTTATCAACCCCGAACCTTTACGAGAAAAGTTAATTATATTGACAGAATTTGCTAATAATTGGCAAGAAGAGATATGCATTGATTTATTGGATCTTCCTAAAATTGAGGATGCCGAAATAGTAAAGCTAGGTAACGTTGAATACGTTTATTATTGCGCAACTGGGTGTACTAAAGGAGGATGTTTTGCTGATTTTAATTTGGTTTCTATTCCGAAAATGGAGGAATATTCGATAGACTTTTTGGGTGAAAATATTGGTGAATATGATGAAATGTCCCAAATAGATCCTAACTTAAAAAATAATAAAAAGCTTTTAGGATACTTAGAAAAAAAAGTTACTTTATCCAAAATCTTTCATAAGAAGTCTGCTGCTGAGCTTGATATTAATTATTTCAAAAACTATAAAAAAAAATGGAGGATTAAGAATTCACATATTTATTCCTTGTTAACCTCCATAAAAGGTACTTGTGAAATCGTTTTTCCTCATTATACCGCGGACCTATTTAATACAGTGAAGCATGGCGATATTTGGGATAAAATAGAAAACTCCAAATACATCATAATTTCGTTCTACAAAGACAATATAATTGGATATGATAAAATCAAAAAATCTTATTTTGTGATTTGGGTTCCCGAAGACCCATATAGCTGGCTTCCAAATGTAAAATTTGTATCTGATAATATTATTAAGATGTTCGAGTCTGAAGATGATCCTTACATAGTTGATTTAGAGAAAAATACTATTAGCCATGAAAACTAATGGCGTCTATCAGAACCTTTGTACATCTTGGAGTGTCAAAATGCTTTTCCCAGCATTTAATCATGCTGACTTTTGATTTGGGTATTATATTAATGTTTCATTTCCCAATTTAATTCTCTTTTTCAACAAGGAATTTCAGGAGGTAAAAATGAATTATTCATCTTTCGAAAAGAAATCAAGATGGTATGATAACATAATTATAATTTTAGGATTATCATTTATTTTCCCACCGCTAGGATTAGTGCTATTGTTTAGATTTAAAGATCTAACTTACGAAGCAAAAATTCCTCTGGCAATCGCTGCCATTGTTTGTTTCTATATGGTGCTTAAACCATTAGTTTTAGATCCCATTGAAAAGATGCAAAGTGAAGCCAGCATGAGAGAAGCCGATTATTATCGCTGGGAGAATGAAGTAAACTCAAAAAATTTAAATTGTCCCTTTATCGGCATAAAAGGGAAACATCATAAACTCCATGAATGTTATTATCTCCCAGAAGAAATTGATGAAGTAAACAGCTACATTAGCATGGGAAAATCAGATGATCCCTCAAGAGAATTAAAATATAACTCACTTAGTAAAAAGCTGGAGCAGATACCTGTTATGGTTGAAGACAGCTTGGTAGTTAAATATGGGGATTATCTTAAGAATAAATCAAAATATTTGGCTGAAAAATCAATGAATGATAAAAAATTACAAGAAATAGATGACGCTAAGTCAATTTTAAGTGGTATGGAAGTGCTAACTTCCCGCATAGACAGAGGGGCAGACAAATATTACATTATACACCAATTATGGGAAAGTGCAGACTCTGACAAAAGATATCAGCTGATGCAATCAGTAGCAGATGCACATGCAGTTATAGAAAAAAAGGCAACTAAAATACAATTTATTGATGATTTAACAGGTAAAAAGATCGCTGAGGCTTCTCCAACTTGGGGAATTAGGGTATTTAATTAAAGCATGTATTTATATAATCACCCCAGAATATATGAATTTAGCCCCGTTTATTGACACAGGTTATAATTTCTCAAGCTGAGGCTTAGCTTCCTTGAATGAAATATTCAGGCTGTACAGCCTATAATAATAGTTTTAGAAGCTGAGCCCTATTGGTCATAGAAGTATTTCTTGAAGAGAAAATATAATCGGCAACAAAACTTCCATTAGGACAGTTGCCAGATCAGAACAGGTAATATGTTAATTCCATAAAGCTAAATAGATTCTAATTAATTTGGAGTAAAAATGAAAAACTTGCACCTATTCGGTATTCTCCTATGTTTACTTCTTCTTTCTTCCTGTACAAAAGAGCCTAAAGAGCAAATTATCGGCAAATGGAAAAGAATTAATGGGAGAGAAATTGTCCATTTTACATCTGAGGGGACGTTGCTGATTCAGATCGATAATTTTGATGCTCCTGAGAAACAACTACTTTCTGCCAAATATAATTTTATAAGTAAAGATGAAGTTTTTGTAAAGGCAGCATCTGGTTTGGAAAATGAATTACTTAAAATCTGGGTGAATAAAACTAATCTAGTAACAAAAGAGACAAAGAAGGAAATTACAACTAAATTTGTACGAATAGATGATGCCGATGCAGAAAATGTTTCAACGTTATTAAGATTAGAAAAAAAAATTTACTATTCTTGGGCCGACCTATATGATTACGGCTTTTTTAGTTTAAGATATTTTCTTAATACCCAATATTATAATTGCAATTATACAGGATATAGTACTGGATATGATCCCGAATATTCAGGTTTTCCAGATGGAGGCCTTTCGGAATTTTATGAAGGTGGGTATGGTTCTGTAGTAAGTCGAAGCGTAAGCAAGAAAGTGAAAATTTTCTCCGACTCTGAATATTTTAATAAATTCATGAGAAGTTATCAGGACACAAAATCACAAGCCGATAATTTCTTTTCTAAACTTACAAACCCGCAAAAAATTAAATTTACCAAACTTTGGAATCAATATGTTCAGGTTATTCAGGAAATCAAAAGCAATATAGATTCGTATAATAAGAAAGTCGACGAATATAATCAGGCAATCAAAAATATAAGTAATTCAGAATATTATGGGTTCCAACCCCGACCAAAGATCCAAATAGCCATTGAAGATGACCTCCTAAAGCGGGGTATGAAAAATAATAATTAGTTTGATTATATGCGCTAAGTGCATTTGCCTTAGCTTCTTTATCCTTAGGCAACTGTGCCGAGCTCCAAGGGTATTTTTGTTACAAAAATTTTATTATGACGGATATTTTCCGCCATAGTCCACCTAATGACTACATTTACAAGGAATATTTGTTGACAAAAAGCTTATTATTTCGAAAATTGCACCTATCAAAACAATAATCAGAGAGAAGAAAATGCCGATTCCTGATTTTCAATCCGTAATGCTTCCCTTGATGAAATATGCCAGTGATGATAAAGAACATACCCTGCGGGAAACAAGTGACTGCTTAGCAAAAGAATTTAATTTGACCGAAGAAGAGAAAACAGAATTATTACCCAGCGGAAGCCAGGCAATTTTTGATAACAGAGTTGGTTGGGCAAAAACCCACCTCTCAAAGGCAGGCCTGCTTTTTTCTCCGCGGCGTTCAGTATTTACTATCTCTGAAAGAGGGAAACAGGTCCTTCAGAGTAATCCCCCAATAATAAACATGGCTTTTCTTCGCCAGTTCCCCGAATATGTTGAATTTACAAAACCAGCCAGGAAGAATGGATCCCACTCGACCACAGGTAAAAACGAAGAAAGATTATCAGATAATACTCCCGAGGAAGCTTTAGAATATGCTTATCAGGAAATTAAAACCTCTTTGGCAGAAGAGTTACTAGGAAAGGTGAAAAGCTCTCCGTCTGACTTTTTTGAAAGGCTTGTTGTTGAATTACTCGTAAAGATGGGATATGGAGGCTCACTTAAAGATGCAGGGCGGGCGACACGGAAAGTAAAAGATGAGGGAATCGACGGGATAATAAAGGAGGATAAGCTCGGATTGGATGTTATTTATGTTCAAGCAAAAAGATGGGAGGGTTCTGTTGGAAGACCTGAAATACAGAAGTTTGTGGGGGCTCTTGCTGGGCAGGGTGCAAACAAAGGAATTTTTATTACCACTTCCTGCTTTTCAAATGACGCTCTAAATTACATTCCAAGAAATGACACTAAAATAGTTCTGATTGATGGCCAAAAATTAGCAGAGTATATGATTGAGTATAATGTCGGTGTTACTACTGTTAAAAGTTTTGAAATTAAAAAGATCGACTCCGACTATTTTGAAATGTAGGATGCGGCTTGGATTGTTTTCTTAGTTTTCAGAAGTATTTTTTGTTTTTGTGAATATCTGTTTTTCTCATTTATCATTAAAGAAATGACAAAATACCACTATAGAAATAAACCATATTACAATTCACATACTTATACCTCGTATCGTGATGAAATTCAATCCTATGTACGTAGAGAATTTTTTAATGTAGATAGAACTACTTTGCTACAAATTGCAGATTTGTACAAATCTCTTTATGGTCAAAAGCCATACAGCTATTTACTTGAGGCATATGACCATTGGAAGAAGGGGGAAAGAAAAGTCTCAGATCAAACTATGGCTCGCATCCTTAAATGTGTCCCCAAATTCCTTTCAAAAGAGAAAAGATTGTTTATTCTGAAGTCTGAGATTATTCAGTTCATTGATCGCCAACAAAAAAGATTTGAAAACAGATCTATTAGTTACTATAATATTGATGGCTTTTATAAGGACTTCGGTAATGCTATAGGTTCCTTCTCCAAGGAAGATTTACGTTGGTTCGTAAAGGATGTTTTTACAAAAGTTGAAATCGATACATATGTTGAAATTTCAAAATATGTTGTACAGAAGAAACTTGAACAGTCATATAACCAAGTAAAAAGTGATCTGCACATCTTATATTCAGAAATTAGCAAAATATCGCTTGGAATTGTAAGTGCATATTATGCAATTGACTTCTTTAAAGCTAAGGTAAGTTTGAGTAATTTTCCTGATATTAAAATGCAGTTAATAACCAAAGGCATCTCAGCACCAACATTAACTCATGATATGGATGAATGGATGCTATCCCACCTAATTGATGAAATATTAAGATTAACGTATATCCAAGAGTTAGGCAATATAAACCAGGAAATTAGTCGGAACGATCTAGGGCTGCTTTACAATCAATATAATGAATTATTATTAAATGATAAGGAGGCCCACATATCATCGGAATTTAAAGGAAAAGGTGGGGTTTTTTCAATTGGAATTCAATTGAAATCAAGGGCTAAGCTAAAACATTATTTCGTTCTGAGTACAAGTAAAGCGATAGCGTCCTTATCGGGATTTGTCTTGGAGATTTATTTATTATTCAAATTCAATTCTTTCAAGTATAGCGGCGGATTAAACTATTTATATATTATCATAGCAATACTTTTAATAATACAAGTATTTTCTGAATATAATAACGCAAAAACTTTTAGGATGGAGGCCATAATTTATGGAAGAAAACAAGAACAAATTAAAGCGAATTGATGAAATCCCTTCATCACTTGATTCATTAATTGGAAAGCTTGATAAAGAGAAACAAGATAAAATCATTGAGAAGCATTTTCAAAATAATGTTGACTTGGAAAGAATAAAGAATGAAAAAGTAATTAAAAGTCGTGTTGCTGAGCACGACTTGAAAATCGGCCAAGATAATTTAGAGGGGCTGACGGCAACAAACAGGTATTATACTCATTCTCAAACTGTTGAAACTGGCTCAGGGAAAATTGAAATTAAGGTGAGAGGTGGAGATACAAAATTTATAATCCCCATAGTAACAGTTATCGGAATTATTGTAATCATAATTCTGGCAATAATTTTTTTATAAAGGAGTAATTTTTTAATTAAATTGATTTTCCCTTATATCAAAAGTCTTCTTGTACTTACAATTATGTTGGATGAATAAGAGTTTTTCTAAACAATAGCATTTTGCAAATTAAACAACAGATCATCCTCCTCGTTCTACTGGAGAATAGCATGGACCGAGACAGTAAAAACCATTTTTATTTAGAGGTTGATAACATAAGAGTTACTTATATTCCATCTCAAGATAGAGCACCCAATCGGGACTGGGCTGGATGTGATGTCATACGTATTCAGGCAAAAAGAAATAACGAGGATAATTCTTTGCATCTTGGTGCTGAATTACCAATTGCATCGTCTGAAAGATTTATTGAGTTAATATCCTCTCTCTGCATGGTTTATAATGCTGGAAAAGAAAATGAACTTTAATAATCGTTTATCCAATAATTTAATAAAATAATATGCCCCTAAGATTAGAAACAAATGAAAAGGGTTATATCAAAAGAAGGGAATCTGATGATTTGGAGTTCAAGGAAAATTTTCATCTTGGGAATAACCTACTTGAATACCTTCGCTCATTAGTCGGAATGGCAAATAATCATGGTGGGAGAATCATCTTCGGAATAAAAGATAAGCCCCGAATTCCTGTTGGTATGACCAATGATAAATTTGTAACCTGTGACCCAGCCAAAATAAGCGCTTTGTTACTTGAATACTTTTCACCTTCACTTGAATGGGAAATGAATACTGTGGAATTTCAGGGGAAGAAGTTTGGAAGTCTGTCCGTTGAGGAAGCTGCTACCAAGCCTGTTGTATGTAAGAAAAATGGCGATAATACTTTACGTGAAAGTGCAATTTACTATCGCTACCGCGGACAAACAAGAGAAATCCAGTACCCCGAATTAATAAATATTTTAGCCAAAGAAAGAGAAAAGGAACGGCTGTTATGGATGCAGCATATTGAAAGAATTGCAAGGATAGGGCCACAGAATATTAATCTTTTAGACACTTATAATGGTGAGATTTTAACTGACAACAAAAAAATACTCCTTTCAGAAGAGTTATTAAGTAAAATAAAATTTGTCAAGGAGGGCCATTTTATTGAAAAAGGTGGGGCTCCTACCTTAACATTAATGGGTGAAATATCAGGCCTGGTTAATACTGAGACAATATTTCCCCCAGATAAAGCATATCCATATAGCTCAAATGACATTCAAGAAAAATGCAAAATCAATCAGTATGATTTTCAAGCGATTATTTGGAAATATAAAGTAAAAGGAAACCCCAAATACCATACTAAAATTAAAGCTGGTAAAAAATCTTGTCTCCATAAGTATACGGAAGAATTTTTGAGTCGTATACAAAATTTATTAAAGAGAAAGCCCCACATTCTAAAAATACTAAGAAAAGAATTTCGCAATGAAAGGCGGACTAAAAAAGAAACGGCATGACTTCTATGAAATAATTTAAGTTGTTAAGGCAGGTGGAAATTTACCAACCTGCCTTGTTTATTGAACAGTAGATTATAGTATGTTTCCGATTAGGAAATCATTCTGTATTCTTTTACATTTCCTTTTTAATGCAAATATCATAAATATGACTACATTATTCTCCTTTCAAAGGGAATATCTTGCGGCAATATATTTTCTCCAATCATCATCAAAAGCTTTAGTTTGTTCGATAGCTTTAGTAAGATCCTCTACATAGATATGTTGAAGTGGAGCAACATTACTTAAACAATTGTTCCATAAATTGATTATGTCTGTCTTCTTGCCTACTATCTGCTGTAATTCTAATAAATGATCTGGAACTTTATGCAAACTTATATTATTCTTAAATCCGATCGAGATTAAATCAATTTCCAGTGTTGGGTTGCTTTGTTTTATCGCATAAGCCAGAAGATACTGCCGCATCAGCTGATAAAATGGTCCCTGAAACGGGCAGCCATTATCAGATACTAACTTATTAAGATCAATTCCAGCTTTGTCCATAATTTGCCAGTAAGTACGATTTCTTAAAGGAGGATTACCTACTAATAAACAATTATTACTGGGATTACTTAATACGTCAACTTTGAGGCAGGCGTAATTTCCCTTCTTTTTAGCGTCGGCGCAGGCTCTACAACCTCCAAAATTCTTCTCGGTATATTTCCATTCAATTAATGTCAGATGATTTTTCGCGTCATCCGTCCAAAATATGGCGACATCGATACTTGTCCTGTTCTGTCCTCTCTTGCCATTGTCTGATTCTCCAAGAATCTTATATTCATTATTGTCTCCTGTATACTCAAATTCAACTCTTGATACATTTTTAATATTTGTAAATATATTCTTATGACTTTGGGATAGATTAGAAAGGGACTTGGTGGCTAAATTATGATCAAGGAATAATGGAAACAGAAAGTTAATGCAGCAAACCTGGGAACTCCTAAGGTTCAGAGACTCGCTGTGAAATTCAATGTTATTTGTCTTAAAATAGTTCTCAATTTCCTCATATTTTCCATAATAAACTTTATCTTCATATCCATCGGGCAATATATGTGGATAAAAATGCTCTGGCTTCTTAATAAATTTGCCGTACGAGACTTGTCCAAAATGCTTTTCCTTGAATTCACACTGTTTAATAGTTTCTGTCCGCTCAAAATCATTCATCCTGTTAAGCCAGGAGTCATCAATTAAAGTCTGGCCAGGTAAAATATGAAACGTCGCCATGCTTCCTCTCCTTTTTGAACCCAAATTAGATATTTTATTATAAAAAACATAAACTTATTTGCTCTCATTAGTAAAATCCTCTAATGTATTCGGTATAAGAGAATTAGTAAACAAACAATGGAGAATAACTTGGGTTCTAACATTCTTATACTCGACAGCATAGCAAATAATACGATGTTAAAAGAAATAACTTCTTTCCAGGCACTGCCTTTTAATTTAATATTCTGCAACTCAGCTACTGAAGCTCTTGAGATAATTAAATCCGAGCAGGTTTCACTTTTGATGGTCGGAGACGGCATTGTCATGCAAGCTGGATTTGAAATATTCCCTTATATCAGGTCCATCCCAACCATAATACTATGTGAGGCAGTTGGGTTTAATAGCATACTCAAAAAGGCATCGGGCAGCATACTC
The DNA here is from genome assembly GCA_025612375.1 of Ignavibacteria bacterium. Classification (NCBI taxonomy): domain Bacteria; kingdom Pseudomonadati; phylum Ignavibacteriota; class Ignavibacteria; species Ignavibacteria bacterium. The sequence continues at coordinate 199,682 of JAAXKN010000002.1, read as the reverse complement.
TTCCTTATACGTCCATTTGGTCTGGAGGGAATACCAGGAATGTTTGATGCAGCGCACCAGTTTCTAAAATCATGTAAGGAGGAGTAATATGTATTCACCCAAAATATCAAATGAAAAATTGCTTAAAAAATTGTACCAGCTAAAACAGACGAAGAAAAAACCCATTACAGAATTAGTCCAGGAGGCAATAGAACAGTATATCCAGAGAGAAGAGGATAAATCGAAGGGCGGTCCCAAGTAATAATACTGGGTAAAGGATAAGGCCCACACGCCTTTCCTTTACCCCAGATTTGGTATAAGAATCTTGTTCAGGAGTGGACAGAAGATTTCCGCCTGGACTGATTGTATATACTGGTATTTAGTTAACGGATTTATTAAGGTTTTAGAAAGGAATGTATATGTGTATTTATCAGCCAATGCCGAAGGTCTTAAAACAGACTTTACGCAAATTAGGTGAGTGTATCATTGAAGCAGGTAAACCCCTTGCAGCTTCAACCTATGAGGCCGCCAAAGGATACCTGGGAAAGCTTAGAGGAAGTAGAAGTGAAAATGGCACTCGTAGTTATAAGAATTATTAAGGCGGTCCTGACCGTCGTAGAAAATGAACTGGAAGAAAGGAAATCTAAAAATGAGAATAGATTGCAGGAATATAATCCGCCCGATGACTACTATCGTAATCGAGATACTGATAGCGATTCTATCTGGAAATAATAAATAAAAAGACTGGAGGTTTAACATGCACTTTTTAATCGTTCACGGACATATGGATTGTGATGTGGATGCAGCTGAACTTGTATGCAACAGCTTAAGACAAAGAAACATTGAAGCTTCTGTCATAACAGACGAGGAGTTTATTAGAAGCTACAGGTCAAACGGATATTTCATCATCTCAATTGGCGGACCTAAGGTAAACCGCATTACCAGGAGAGTCCAAGAAATATATCAAAGGGCACTCGATGTCTCACAATATGACATTTGTTGGGCGTATGGGTCCAAAGGCACTGGTGTTAAAAGCAATGCTTATCACCTGAACAGCCCCTGCATTGCCATATTTGGTCCCCAGCAAAATGATACACTTCACAGTATAGAAAGCTTCATTTATGACGGACTCTTGGATCGTATTATCGAGGAGCCAAAGTCCTGGCAGGGCAAATTGGTTGAGTCCAGATGATGACTTTAGGGCAGGATAGTTCCTGCTCTTTTTTATTATAATTATAAAAGGAGGATTTATGAAGAGGCTTTTTCTGCTCTTACTTCTCTTGCCGCCTGGCATTTGGCTCATTTTAAGCCAAGTAAACTACCAGCACACCAAAACCTACCCTGCACAACAAATAAGCCCCGAGGTCATAGCCTGGATCGAAAAGGAGGCCCACGGGAAACAGCTTGCTGGCATTGAAGACATTTGTGACTTCTCCAACCAGATTGTATCGGAGCATCTAAGCTACCGATACTCTTCTTCAGTGCGCAATCCGAACCTTGCCTGGCAGACCAGAAATGTAAACTGCCTAGGGTATGGATCTTTGCAGGCGGCGGTCATCACTTATCTGCTCCAGAAGTATAAGATTCAGGACTGGTACGCCGAACAACATTCCTGCCGCACACGCATAGGGAATTTCTGGTTAGGCTCACTATCCCCCGAGTTAGGTTATCACACCTATTCGGCGGTGATTAACAGAAAAACCCATGAGAAGATTATTCCTGATGCCTGCATGTATGACCTGATAAGAGCTGCATACAATAAAGAGCTATAACCAGCAATGAGTGTTAAACATAAATAAACGCAGTATTCTTGCTTTAATATCCTTAAAATAATATCTTCCTCTCACGTTTTATCTTTTAGTTACAAGGAGTTTCTATGTCAATTCATAATTTTAACCTTGCCTGGCACCCTCTTGGCACTCTTAATAATCCCATAACATCAGATCCATTGTTTAACAAATTTGGGGTTTATTTATGGATTTACATAGGGAACCCAAACAGGATCATTTATGTAGGGACAGCATGTTCAGGTTTAGGCTTCAGAGGTAGGACCGCACAGCATGTGGGGAATGCTTACTTTGGATTAGGATCTTTTTTCAGACTAGTTGAAACTGAGGACCCATATACATACTATAAAAAACTTGGAAGTGATTTTTTTGCATTAGTCCATCAAAGACAGTTATATTCTCCCGCCTACCCTCATACCTTCGGGGACTGGGAAAGAAAGGAAATAAATGACTTTCTATCAAAGGTAGAGCTTTGGGTGTGCCCTGTAGAGAATAATGAAAACTTTAAGACTAAAGAAGTGGCTAAATATCTTGAAACCCAAATACAGTATGTTCTAAAGAAGGCTTTCAAGCTCACATATGGTGAATGTGATAAAAGTAACAATTCCTGGTTAGGAAAGATGGAACATTTGTACAAAACCGATTTAATCGATTACAAGTTTTATTTTTCAAATTTCCCTAACTTGGATACTCATGAAATATCCCTACTAAAAAATTTAACAGATTACATAGATAAAGATCCATCCACCAGAGGTAAAATAATTCGTGAGTGAAATAATCCCTGAAATTGAATTCACCGTAATCTAAATTATTTTTGAGCTCTATATAGACATTTTATGATCACCTAAAAAATTTTCTATTTGGGTTTTATAATCCTAAAACCACAGTAACTTTTGCTGGAGCGCTAAAAGAAGACAAAAATGTTAGGGCACCAAAAAATTGGAGGAGCTAAATAGGGGGTATGTAATTCCATTTGATTGCTCAGGTGCAAACAGAAGGTACGGGTACCCCTTCACAATTCCCGCAAAAGAAAAGTTCGGCTTTGCCAGCGTAAATTCTGACAAAGCCTTTTACCTATGACCGTCCGACATATCTGACCTTTCCTGACAATGGATCCCAGTAAGTGCAGAATCCTTTATCATTCTTTAGCAGTTGGAATCTCTTCCTTAATTCTCCTTCTGGCGTGTAGTCCGTCGCTTTGATGCTCTTCTCGGGCGTCCAGTCGTTTGGGTATGCAAAGAGAAGTTCCTCTTCGCCGCCGTAATTTGGGCTTAACCATGCAAAGGTGAATTCATCAATAGACTCTTCAAACCATGCTAGTCTTGCCCATTCAAGCCAGTCTGCTTTTATGATCGGACCATCTAACATGTGGAATAATGTAAAGTCGGCTGAGAGCGAAAGATTATTCTCCACCAGGGATTTCACGTAGATCATCATGTCATCCCATACCATAAATCCAATACGATCCAGCTCGTCACTATCCGAGCAGTGGGTTTTGTTGGGTAGGTTGTATAGGAAAGCTTCATAGCCTCCCTTGAAATTAGTTTTTATTGCGTGTGTTCTTATTATGACCGAATAGGCTTCTGCCAGTACCATTCATTTTACCTCCTTTTATTTGTTGTATATCCAATCATGTATAAGTTCTGGAGTAGAAGTGTTTGTTTGTTCCTCTACTCTCTCTTTTTCCGCCCTTGCATACTGAGACACCTTGCTCTCCATGCTGCCGAACTGAAAGTCTGGCGGGCGGTTGTAAAGTTTTTTAAGTTTAAGGTAAGCCTGTTCAGCTTTGCTGTTTAAGGCTTGGGTGTTAAATCTAATTTTTTCATTGTTATTTACCTCCTCAAAAAATTTACCATGGTAAGAATTATCTTTTCCATGGCCTTAAATGGTCAATACCTGCTAACCCATGTACACGCTGTACAAGCTGTACATGTCATTAATAGGGGGGTTTTGTTGTGCATCATCGGCATCGGCTTGCTTTCCCTGCGCAACAAGCGCACCCAAAGTGCCTATAGTGCCTGTCCAAAAGTGGAACCTTTCTATAACTATATTGTTTGCTCTTATTTTCACCATTAAATACACATATTTTACTTTTTCCCATTTTTATGTATTTCAACAGGCACAACAGGCATTTTAGGTAAATTCTTTGAATATGACATGTTTTCAAAGCATAAAGTGCCTGCCCGTCACCTAATAGGCAGGCACTTCAGCAGACAGGACAGGCACATTTCAGACGCTTTTTGTTGCGTTGGCGCCTGTTATGGCTATGACTGCCCGTTCAGATGCCTGTCGGTAAAAAGGTCAACAGGCACTTTAGGGGTTTGGTAGTTGGGCTGTCTGCTTATTAAATCCAACCAAATCTTCCCCAGTTTGTATGAATAAGGGCGCCTTCCGTTTATCTGCTGGTACTTGTCAGCCTTTTCATTTGCCAGATACTGCTTTTTCTGAAAGTACTGGATTACCTTTACCTTATTTACATTATAATTCCTGACGGCATCATCAAAGAATTCTGAAGGAATTAGCCCTGATTTTATGAAGGCATTGTACTGCCATGACGGGTCAGTTATCCTGCTTTCAAAAAGGTCTATCACCCTGTCAGCTTCTGCTTCAATGTCAGTAAGGCTGTTATTGAAGAGCTTTTTCTCTTCATCTGTAATCGGCACACTAATTGAGTACCTGTAACCTCCTGTGCTTAGATTCTCAAAGACATTTTTCAGTTCGGTGCGAATATAATACCCCAGCCTGTCAATTAGCTTTTCCTTTATTCTCGGATCAAATGTATTTCTGGATTTAACCTGAAAGACGAAGAACTGATTATTTTTTTCGTCTGTCGGCAGTTCATCCCGTGAGACATAAATGGGCAGATCATCGTTTGACAGAAGCATTATATTCAAATTATTTCTGACCAGATACTGCGGTATATATTTTTTATTCACCTCAACGAAACCCTGTCCCGAGAATTTTTTCAGCATCTGGTACTGGACTTTACCGTCGGAAGCAGATTCATCGATGTAGACGAACTTTTTTTCTGCAAAGGGATTGAAACTGCCCTTAATGTCGCCAGCCACGGTAGACAGCGTCGGATAAATTGCCTGTATCATCTCAGCAAAGGTATTTTTCCCAGCGCCGCGCGGACCAGTCAGGATAATGGTCGGAAGTTTTTCATAATTAGTGTAGCAGAATACAGCCAGCCATTCTTTGATGAACTGTTTATGCCGACCAAACATCTCTTCAAGATAGTTCTCAATAAACTGATTATCTCTTGTCCTTTCAGCAATGGCCTTAACTTTCACCGTAAAAATCCCCGATCCTGCATCAGCTGAATATTCCGATTCATCTACCGTGAGATCACCCACATAGTCAATGCGGTCCAGGCGGTGAAGGTCTTTGTTTTGAACCAGATAATCATAATAGCTGTCTTTCTGCTCTTTTGTCTTTACCTTAACCTTGCTGTAGAATTTCTTTTCCCCGATTAGCTCCAGTGAAAAGGTATCATTCACGATGCCAGCTTCAAAAATTCCCGTACCTGTGGACCAGAAATCGCGGCACCTTAATTCCTTTATATCTTTGCTCTGTATTTTCCAGTAAGTTCTTCCGCAGGATGAGCAATGAATGAAGTGATTAAAACTGTCCCCTGAATATGCCAGAAATGCCGAGGGGCTGTTGTCATCGTGGAATGGGCAGTAAATGGGCTTTGTTTCACCGTCGGCTAATTCAATGTCTGTTGCCCTTTTGCTTTCTCCCGTAGGCAGAGTCACTTCAAATTCGTCATCCCAGGCATTATTTATTTGGGGTCCTACATCGACCTGATAATTCTCTCCGCTGAAATGGGCTGAATAATAAGAGTCCTCCCTGCTTCCGAATATGAATCTTTCACCACCTAGAACCTGGTCGTCTGACTTCGGGAAAAGGTCTTTGTAGATCCTTGCAGTTATTTCTTCATAATTCTTTAGTGTGAATACAGGTCTGCTAAATGGTAGGAGAATGTGGAAGCGGTGTGCTTCATCTGTGTGGCGCTTGCTCGTGATAAGAGCATAATTTAGATTGTGGTCCTTAAGAATTTGCTCGGCTTTTTCGATTGTCCAGCCGTGCTTGTCAATGTCGACGACGAAAGCCGTGGCATAAGAGTAATTGCCCTGCGCCCTTGTTCCATTCCATATTATTGGGCTGAAGTTCTTCGATTTGAAAGTCTTCTCCAGATCTGAATATGGGGTGACTTCACTTTTAAAATGAATATTATCCCATGTGTCGTATGTTTTTTCTTTTACAGATAATTCAATTGAATCCTTTCTTTTTGTTGTGTAATTCATTGTTAGATGTTGATTTAGATATTGATAAAGAGAGACTGTGGCAAAGAGATTTTAAGGATTTTATTGCTCTTGCATGCTTTACGGGCTCAATTGTAGTCAGTTCGGAATAATATTCCTTTATAAACTGATGGAGCTCTGGTGTCTCTCTGAATAGGAAGGTGGTAAAACCGCCTTCACGGTAATAATCTACCAGGTCGTAGTTTTTGGCCATTGCCGCCGCGGCCAGGTAGAAATCCTGCGTAACGAAGTGTCTTTCCATCTGTGATTTTGATTAGAAGTTAATAAACCCTGTTCGGGTTATTTAGGGGTATTTTGGTTGTGCCCTAACTTTCGAGAGATAAATCCAATTATCTCACTGTTCTCCATGAGCTCCTGGCTTAAGGAATGCTCAATGTGAAGAAAAATAAATTTAATGAGTCTCTCGGAAAGCTCATCATTATTTAAGGATGAGTACCTGCCTGACTCATTTAAGTATTCAAGGAAGGCCTTAATGAAAGGCTGCCCGTTTATTTTTATTTTAAAAATCCAACTGTTCGGGACAAGATTGCGCAACCTCTGAACTTCTGTCTCGGCCCTGACAATTTTAGGACTAACCTCAAGCACCTTTGCTATCTTTGCAATAAGCTCATTAGTAAGAGGTCGGGTACCGTTCTCAAGATGAGTATAGTGCGCTCTTGAAATGCCGAGCTGTTTTGCTACCTGCTCGCCCGTCAGCTTTCTCTGTTTTCTTATGGTCATTAGTGACATAGAACTTTTATATGTTTATTTAATAAATATAATAAATTATTATGAATGTGTCAAGCACATTTATAAAATTTTAAATATTTTTTAAATCGATGAAACTATTTCAATAAAAATATTGCTTATGTACATGTGAGTTGAACGTTTTAATTCAAAAACTATCGTTCGCAAAATCAATTTGATTGTAATGAAGGGATAGTAACATAACAACACAAATCTGTACAAGTGTACAGCTTGTACAAGAAAGGAGAACATATGAGTGATAATTTTACTACCGATGATCTGAATGAAACTTCAGATGAACAGAAAGATAAGAACCCTCAGGAAGAATCTGCCAAGAAAGAATCTGCCGAGGAGGAATCTCCCGAAGAGGCCTCTCTGGTAATGTTATTTGGGGTGCCGTTCCATGTGACGGTTAGAAGCGGGGTAAAAAAGTATAAGTCGGTAATTACAATCGACAAAGAATTCAGCGACCATGATTCGGCGATGGAATATGCAAAGTCTTTATCAAAAGCATCAGGGCAGGAGGCATCGGACATTGAAGACAAAGATGGAACTGATCAAAGTGACGGCAAAGATTTACTTCAGATGATTGCCTCTTTCATTAAAAAGTACGTTTATCTCGAAAGAGAGGAAGAGTATTTCTTGGTTTCTGTTTATTCGGTGCTGACTTACTGCTTTGAAATGTTCAATCGCATTCCATATCTGAACATCACTGGAGAACAGGGCACAGGCAAGACCACACTTATGCACGTTATGGGATTGTTAGTTGCAAAGCCGCAATTCTTTTCTAATACAACCGACGCTTCAATTATCAGAGTCGTTAATGAGCAGAAGCCAACCCTGTTTTTAGATGAGGTGGAAAATTTAGGCAGCCATGTCAGCACCAACCTTCAGACCTTCCAAATAATCAACTCTGGGTATGAGAAAAATGGCAAGGCGGTAAGGACCATAAAAGGCGATACAGTCGAGTTCTCGACATACTGCCCCAAAATACTGGGAGCAATAGCCCGCCTTATCCCTACAATCGAAGACAGGTGCCATATCCTAAATATGCATTCGGCTAAAGGGGCCCAGATCAAACCATTTCTTAACACCGCGGCAGATCAGGCAGAAACCACCAAAATAAAAGCCTTTATCTATTCGTGGCTAAAAGAAAATGGGAAGGCGGTTTATGAGCACTCAACTTTGCAGAGCGGCATCTATATTAACCCCCTAATTAAAAACAGAGACCTGGATAAATGGTTTCCCTTGCTTGTCTTGTCACAGATCTTAAGCTCTCCAGGAAACGATTATCTCGCCATGCTGAATAACTATGCGAGAGAGATAATTATGAAAAAGAGTGAGGCCCAGGCCACTAAACCTGAAAATGTATGCAAATGCGTGATAATTGACTTTATTAAGTCGAACAAGACCGATGTAAATAAAGTCCCCAAAATGGACAGCAACTTTTACTATGTCTTGGCAGAGGAGTTTACCGTCGAAGTAACTGAGAAAGACAAAGTGAATTCTTACACACACCAGGCAGATGTGACAAAAGCCTTGAAAAGAGCAGGGATACAGTCTTCCAGACAGCGGTTTGCTCCTAATTTCCCAGATGCCGTAATCGTCTACAGGGTACCAGTTGATCTTGTAGCTTAAAACCCTTTTCAAGTAACATTAAAATATTCTGTTTGAAAAATTGGTAGGCTTCTACAAGGGAATTCTATGCTCTTTTCGGTAAGAACTTAAACTAAAGGACTCATTTATGTACAGTAATCGTAAGGAGGATATATGTTATAAAAGTACAATATAAAATTTTTCATTTAGATGTAACCTTTAATTGGCTATTATTCGCAGGGTTAAAATAAAGAAAGTAGTTTAACCTGATAGGCTGGCTTTTTTGTGCTATCGCCGCATTGAAAGAAAAAGACCAGCTTAGAACCCAGGTGCATTATGATAAGTGCGGATAGTCATAGCGCCTACAAATGGGCCGTCATTATACAGGAGTCAGATAGCACTTATACTGACGGTATTTCCAGAAGACAACAATGATTATTAAGGATAATGAGCTAAGGGAATTTCAGGAATTATATAAAAAATATTTTGGTGAAGAAATTTCCGCTTCAGAAGCAACTGATAGGGCTTCAAAATTGTTAAGCCTCCTTAAGGCGGTTGTTTCCACAAAGAACAAAGCTCTGTAATTGAATTAGGTGATGGGTTTTTGAGCGGCCCATCACCTTATAATTAAAATTTCAATAAAAGTATGTGGGAGAAAAGTAAATGGGTAACAAAGTAAAATATTTTTTATATGCCCGTAAGTCCTCGGAAACTGAGGACAGGCAGGTAGCGTCCATCGATTCGCAGCTAAAAGTTCTAAAAGAACTTGCACAGGAGAGAGGGCTTGAAATTTCTGACGTCCTGACAGAATCAAAGTCGGCTAAGGCGCCTGGGCGTCCAGTCTTTAACAAGATGATTGCAAGAGTTCACGCAGGAGAGGCCCAGGGAATTTTGTGCTGGAAACTGGACCGTCTATTTAGAAACCCAATTGATTTTGGAAGTATAAGCTGGATGCTTCAGCAGGGTATAATAAAACACATACAGTGCAGCGACAGAAGCTACTACCCAGAGGACAATGTTCTTCTGATGAGCGTTGAGCAGGGAATGGCAAACCAGTTTATAAGAGACCTGAGCAAAAATACCCAAAGGGGGCTTAAGGCAAAAGCAGAACGCGGATGGTACCCCGCGCAACCTCCGCTTGGCTACCTGCATAATCCCCTAAAGAGAAAAGGTGACAAAGAAATGGTTAAAGATCCCGTTACATTTGATGCCACGCGAAAGATGTTTGATTTGATGCTGACAGGAGCCTACCTGCCATCACAGCTTGTAAGGTTGGTCGATAGCGAAATGGGGCTCAGAAACAGGTTCGGAAGGAAAATAGGTAAAACAACTGTTTATCAGATCTTAAGGAATCCCTTCTATTATGGCTACTTTGAATACCCCAAAAAAAGCGGTAACTGGATAAAGGGAAAACATGAACCTATGGTTACAAAAGAAGAATTCGACAAAATTCAAAGGCTTCTCGATCAAAGATACAAGCAGAAGCCAGAAGCAAAAGAATTTGCTTTTACAGGTGCTATTAAGTGTGCAGAATGCGGATCATCGATAACAGCCGAGGACAAAGTAAAGCACCAGAAAAACGGGAATGTCCACAGCTATACATACTATCACTGCACCAAGAAGTTAAAACCAGACTGCTCGCAGAAGACGGTTGAAGTAAAAAGCCTTGAAGCCCAGATTTCTGATGTGCTTGAAAGCATCACTATTCCAGAGGACTTCATCTCGTGGGCTATGGAAATGCTAAAAAAGGATGCTATGAAGTCTATAAGTGACAGAAAGAATCTGCTTAAGGCCCATCGCACTGAATTATCAGTTATCCAGAGAAATGTGGATAAGCTTATTGATCTGAAATTAAGCGGGACACTCAGTGACTCAGAATTTCTGCAGAAAAAGGCGCAGTTTAAGGACAGGGAAATAGAGCTGCAAGCTTTGGTTAGTAAGCTTGAGAAGGATGAATCGGCCGATATGGAATCGGTAGAAAGTCTGATGAGGTTTGGCCAGGCAGCCAACGAAGCATTTAAAAATGGGACGATTGAACAGAAGCGTATGATTTTAAAGTCACTTGGCTCGAACCTCCTCTTAAAGGACAGAAAGCTTATAATTTCGCTAGAAAAACCAATTTTGCTGATAAAAGAAATCAATGATTCACTAAAGGGTAATGAGGCTGAAAACAGTCCGCTCGAACCTGTGCAAGTACCAATAAAAAAAGGGACTTACAGTGATTCTATCACCATAAATCCCTTGGTGCTCCGCGAGCAGGGCTCGAACCTGCAACCCTTCGGTTAACAGCCGAATGCTCTGCCATTGAGCTATCGCGGAGTGTAAAAATCAAAATCTATGTTTTCCGCTTTTCGAACCTGCATCCCGAAAGCTTTCGGGATAACAGTCGAATGCTCTGCCATTGAGCTATCGCGGAGTGTAAATCAAATTTTATGTCGAGCAAAAATTTGAGTTATAAAAATATGTAATTAATCGCTACTTGTCAAGCTATAAAAGGATTAATTTTTTAATTAATCCCAATTTTCTTCAGATAAATTTAAGCTAATTATTTTTTTCTTTAGAATCTATTGAAAAATTTTGTTTTCCCGGAATATTTGCCGTTAAGCACATGACCAGCTGTTTCTCAGAGGTCAATCGCAGAAGCCTGGTATACTTCAATGTGGAGCCTTTTGATTTCCGGGTCATTTAAATACTCGTCAAATGTCATGTTCCTGTCAATAATTCCGGTTGGTATGATTTCAATTATCCTGTTTGCAATTGTATGAATAAACTGATGATCGTGTGAACTGAAAAGGATGGTCCCGGGAAAATCTATCAGACTTTTATTCAATGCAGAGATCGATTCAAGATCAAGGTGATTTGTCGGGCCGTCAAGCAGCAGGACATTTGCGCCTGTAAGCATCATTTTGGCAAGCATGCAGCGTACTCGCTCACCTCCGGAGAGTACATTGGCTTTTTTTAAGGATTCCTCTCCGCTAAAAAGCATTCGTCCAAGAAATCCCCTTATGTAAGTCTCTTCCTTTTCTGCCGAGTATTGGCGCAGCCAGTCGATGAGGTTCAAATCAACATTAAAAAAATCAGCATTGTCCTTGGGGAAATAGGCTTGTCTGGTTGTAGTTCCCCATTCGAAACTGCCTTTATCAGCTTTTTCTTTCTCCATAAGAATATTAAGCAGCGTAGTTTTTGCCAGGTCATTGGGCCCCACAAGGGCAATCTTATCCCCCTTATCCACCTTTAAGGAAATATCATTCAGAAGTATCTCTTCGCCGTAGAATTTGGTGAGATCCTTAATATCGAGCAGGTTGTTTCCGGCTTCACGTTCCTGCTTAAAAGCAATATAAGGCATCTTGCGCGAGGAGGGCTTTATGTCCTCAAGTGTAAGGTTTTCAAGCTGCTTTTTTCTGGAAGTTGCCTGCTTGGACTTTGAAGCGTTGGCGCTGAACCGGGAAATAAACTCCTGAAGTTCAGCCCTCTTTGCTTCAATTTTTTTGTTTGCATCCCTGGCCTGCTTTGCCGCAAGCTGGCTGCTTTCAAGCCAGAAATCGTAATTCCCGGTGTACATCTGAATTTTTCCAAAATCAATGTCGGCTGTATGCGTACATACCTGGTTAAGGAAGTGCCTGTCGTGCGAAATAACAATAACGGTGTTCTTAAATTTCTCAAGAAACTCTTCAAGCCACTGTATGGAAATAATATCAAGGTGGTTTGTAGGTTCATCCAGAAGCAGTATATCGGGGTTCCCGAATAATGCCTGCGCCAGGAGGACCTTTACCTTCTCATTTCCCGAGAGGTCCTTCATGAGTTTTTCATGAAGGTCATTGCCGATCCCAAGTCCATTTAACAGTTCAGCCGCCTCGGATTCAGCTTCCCAGCCGTTTAATTCTGAAAATTCACATTCAAGTTCTGAAATTCTTATTCCGTCTTTATCGCTGAATTCAGCCTTAGCGTACAGTTTGTCCTTTTCTTCAATAATTGAGAACAGCTTCTGGTGCCCCATCAGTACGGTTTTAATTACCTGAAACTCATCATACTGGAAATGGTCCTGCTTTAATGTGGCAAGCCTGTCCCCGGGAGTAATAATGACTTCTCCTGAGCTTGGCTCGATCTCACCTGAAAGGATTTTAATAAAGGTGGATTTGCCTGAGCCATTGGCGCCAATAATGCCGTAGCAGTTGCCGGGAGTAAATTTCAGATTAACTTCTTCAAATAATGCCCTTTTACCAAATCTGAGTGACAGATTACTAGTACTTATCATATATTTTTTCTGTTGTATTTAAGGTTAAAGATAGTTTGTTCATACTGATCAGCACATAGCTTTTGGTAACTTTTTCTCACCAGGTAATTTTGCATGTTAGATTATCTGCAAAGAGGATTAAGAGCAGGTTAGGCCAGGTCAACTATAAAAATGAAGAGGGAAAAACCAGAATTCATTTGCTAATCGCGCAGACTATAAAAATTTGCAGTTCTAAAATACTAAATATTACACCCGGTTACAATCCGGAATTCACTGCATTACGGATTCCCGGTCTGCCAGACCGGGATTTTTTGTTGCGAACGTGAATTTTATTCCGCATTGCTTCAAAAAATAATTGACAAAACTTAATATTTTAATTAAAATTACATGCAGGAAAAAAATTTTAGCAACAAACAGAGGAGATACTGTGGACGATTCTGGCGGTGATAAGCGTTGCTTATTTTGCTCGAAGAATTTATCCCGATATTCCAGGGAAGTACAATCTCCGGGTTTGAGGCTGATCTTTTTCTGAACTCCCTATTTTAATCCCCGGTTAGTGCTTCCAGCGAATTTGTAAAGATTGCATCTATCAAAATTTCGGAGCAGGAATAATCTTTTTTGTTCCAATTCCAATTTTTACAAGTGTAACATCTCTTCTGTCTCCAGGCGTTTTGCTTAAAAAGACATATTGGGAACCTGTTTTCCAGTGCCTTTTCTTGCTGCTATTGGTTTTGTAATTAAGCCGGGATACGGTGTATCAATGCCATGGATTAAATGACAAGGATTTATTTCTTAACGCTTAATTTCTCTCTAAAGGGGAGGTTAAAATGCAGTTTATTAGTTTTGATTTCAGCAGAATACTAGACATTAATATCTTTTCTCACGATTACCAGATTATTGGTAAGCTCAAAGATGTGGCAGTTACTAACGATGTCAGAAATCCGCGCGTGAGAGCCGCTAAGGTGAAAACCAAAGACGGAATAAAATTCATTAACTGGGACTATATTACCCTTACCAAACAACACGGTCAGTACCACCTTTCCTGCGCAAAATTGGAGGAAATCCCTATAGAGGACCTCATAATGCTCAATAAGCAGGTTATGGATAAACAGATTATTGACGTCAACGGACGCAAGGTCGTCCGCGTTAATGATATCAGGCTTGCTCTTCTTTCTGCCGGAATGTTTGTGGTCGCCGTAGATATCGGCACCGAGGGACTTTTAAGACGCCTTGGAATTGCAAAACCGATCCTTAAGCTCGGCATTAAAGTCCCCTCAAAGCTCATTTTGTGGAATGACGTTGAAACCGTGTTCTCGGGAAGTGAAAATATAGTCCTTTCAAAGACATATAATAAACTTTCCACGCTGCACCCGTCGGACCTGGCCGATATTATTGAGGATTTTGACACGAAGACCGGTATGACCATCTTCGCACACCTGGATACGGCCCGCGGCGCCGACGTTTTAGAGGAAATGGAAGAGGAAACACAGGTTAAAGTTCTGGAGAACCTCTCTACCGATAAGGCCGCCGATATCCTGGAAGAAATGCCTGCCGATGAGGTGGCAGACATACTGGACGGAATGGACAAGGAAAGGGTTGAAGAACTCTTAAGCAATATGGAAAAAGAAGCTTCCGATGAGGTTAGGGAACTCATGGAGTACGATGAAAAGTCTGTCGGAAGCCTTATGAGCACGGAGTTTGTTGCCTTCAGAAGCGACACAAGCGTGGGACAGGTTATAAATATCATAAGGGAACAGAAGCCCGAAGAGGGAACAACAAGCTATATTTACATTACAAACCAGAAAAATAAGCTGATTGGTAAAGTTTCCTTAAGAGATATTATTATCTCCGACCCCAACGTAACGCTGAAAAGCATTATGCATAAGGATATAATCTTTATGTATGATAATGATGAAATTGAGGAACTGATCAAGATCGTTACAAAATACAACCTGTTTGCAATTCCTATTGTGGACAAGGAAATGAACCTGGTGGGAAACGTTGTTATTAACGATATTATGTACGAAATCCTGAAGGAAAGATAAGATCCTTTCAGGCAATAGCCCCGCAGGGCTGCTGGTTTTAGAAATTGAAGTAAATGATTTTTTTGGGCTGGTTGGGCGGAGATCACTGGTTTCCGCACTTCAAAGATGGAGGATAAAGGTTCTGACTGTCGAAAAAAACGGAAAGAAAAAAGGGTGGATTTCTACACTGCTGGTATTCTTAAGCATACTGGGACCCGGTATTATTACCGGGAGTGTTGATAATGACGCCGGAGGAATAACAACTTACTCGGTTGCCGGCGCAATGTATGGTTACAGGCTATTGTGGACCTTAATTCCAGCCTTTGTAGTCCTGCTGGTAGTTCAGGAGATGAATGCCAGAATGGGTATAGTGACCGGCAAAGGACTGGCCGACCTGATTCGCGAGAATTTTGGCGTAAAGGTTACATTTTTTATTTTCCTGGGCCTTATTGTAGCCGATATAGGCAACACGACAACTGAATTTGCAGGTGTTGCAGGAAGCCTCCAGATATTCGGGGTCAGTAAGTATATCTCGGTACCGGTTTCTGCACTTTTGGTATGGTTCTTTGTGGTTCACGGCACCTACCAGTCGGCCGAGAAAATATTTCTCGTTTTCAGTGTTTTCCTGCTTTCATACGTGGTCTCCGCCGTGCTGGCCAAGCCCGACTGGGCTGCGATAGGGACAGCCATTTCAAGGCCATCATTTGATATGGATACCCGTTTTATCGGGATGGTGATCGGTATCGTAGGTACCACAATTGCCCCATGGATGCAGTTTTACATGCAGTCGGCTGTAATTGAAAAAGGCATCAAGCTCGATGAGTACAAGTACGAACTCTGGGACGTGGTTATCGGTTGTATTGCAACGGTAGCTGTTGCATTTTTCATAATTGTTGCCTGCGGCGCCACACTGCATCAGAAGGGCATACAGATCAACGACGCCAAGGATGCCGCAGAAGCCCTGGCCCCTCTGGCCGGAGCCTTTGCAAGCCAGCTTTTTGCTTTCGGCCTTTTTATTGCCTCCATTTTTGCCGCTACAATTCTGCCCCTTGCAACAGCATTTTATATCTGCGAGGCATTCGGCTTTGAAGCAGGAATAGATAAAAAACCGCGAGAGGCCCCTGAATTCTACACTTTCTTTACCTCAATCATCATTATTTCGGTGCTAATAATCCTGATCCCGGGCGCTCCATTAATTGAGATCACAATCTGGACACAGGTGATAAACGGCATTCTTCTGCCCGTAGTACTGATCTCCATGATGATCATTGTCAATAAGAAAGAAATCATGGGGGCACTTACAAATACCCCGCTTAAGAATTTTATAGGATGGTCAACAATAACAATACTGGTAATTTTGACCATTATACTCACACTCGAACCGATCATAAACTTTTGAATTTTACTCTGCCGGCCAATACGCCGGCAGAGTTTTTCTCCGTTACCTCGCAATCTTAAACAAGATTTTCCCGATTCTTAGAAAAGCCCAAAGGGACAGGAATTTCCATGCATAATTTCGTCCTGTTTCCCACGTTCTTCCCCTGTAAACATTCTAAGCACTTCACCACCTCACTCCATTGCGTAAATGCTTAGTTTTTCAACACTTGACTGTTTACATTTAACACAATTTTTTCCAGAAAGAAGAACCCGTTTTTACTAATATTGGGAATAGTTGGAAAGATCTATTTCAATATTCAACACTTTCCCAATTGGGGCACTGGTATGCAATTTGAGGATGTAAGCACGACCATAGAAGCTATTTATAAATAGCAGGAACGGAAAGCTTCAGGCTTTCTGTCTAATAACATGCGCATGGTTATTATTTCTTTAATTAATTGGAGGTTCGTTTTATGAAAAGATCGATACTTTTATGTACGATCGTACTGCTGGCAAGCTTCTTTACAATGGAAAGCTTCGCTCAGACAGTAAAGATTAAGAGAGTACCTATGTCCTCTACCGGGCTTACTGCCTTTTATGCTCCTGGTAAGGCTCCTGCCGGTACATTCCAGGTCTACACCGGCCTTCGTACTGTTGGAAAGGGTCAGAACATTTACTTAAATGCCGACACAACCGGTACAGTTCCCAGCCTTACATGGTCTTTCGTTGAAAAACCTAATGGCTCACAGGCTAATTTTATTTCCGCAGCTGGAAAGCCGACCGTTTTCACTCCCGATGTTATCGGACGTTATATTGTGAAACTGGAAGGTGCCGGAAAAACTGCCATAGATACTTTCTTTGTCAGCACCTTTATGGGTACTTTCTATAGCAGGCTCCTTGACGCCGAGGGCAATATCCAGCCCGGATGCGGTACCTGCCACAAGGATAAGTATGATGCATGGAAACAGACAAACCACGCTACTATTTTCAAACGCGGTATTTCTGGTCAGCTGGAAGTTGAAGCCGGCAAAGGCGCTTATGGCGGCAATTGCTTCAAGTGCCATACAGAGGGCTATGACCAGACACTTGATAACGGTAACTTCGGTTTCCTTGCTCATAAATCAGGTTTCGATACCACATGGTACAAGACTCTTGAATACAGAGGCGGTGACTACTGGACAACTTCTGGTGATCTGACCAACTGGAACTCAATGAAAGCAATGGACCCTAACATGGAAGGCGTTGCCACTATCGGATGCGAAAGCTGCCACGGCGCTGGCGCTGATCATAACGGCAACGTGAACAAGATCTCTTACTCAATCGACGCCGGCGTCTGCTTAACCTGCCACGACGCTATGACTCATCACAGACTCGGTTACTATTACAACGCTTCAGCTCACGCTATGTGGGAGAACGGTTCACACACAGCCCAGACTGGCTGCTATCCCTGCCACAGCGGTCTTGCATTCCAGAAATGGGTTGATAAAGGCAAACCTGCTATGACAGATAAATCCATGTACAGCACTAATGGTGTTGAAGAAGGTAACGTTGCTTTAACTTGCGCTGCATGCCACGATCCTCACGGAAACGGCAACCCGAATCAGATCCGTACCATGTCAACTCCTCCTCTTAAGAACGGATTCGTCATTAACGGCGGCGGTAAAGGCGCTATCTGTATGAACTGCCATAGCTCACGTTATGACGTTGCTACTAAAGTTACAGACAAGGCTCCATTATACGGATTTGCAGCTCACTATGGCCCTCACGGAAACCCACAGGCTGATATGTACTTCGGACAGAATGCTTATCAGTTTGGACAGACTATGGATAACTACACAACTCACGCTTTCATGGATGATGCTTGCGCTACCTGCCATATGCAGGAACGTACTGAAGCCGGCGCTACAATCACTAACCATGAATGGACTATGACTACCAGCGAGGGTAAGGATAGAGTTGAAATCTGCCAGAGATGCCATGGTTCTTCTATTGAAGAATTCGGTGATATCAAGGGCTTGGATTATGATGGTAACGGTAAAGTTGAAGGCGTTAAGACTGAAGTTGCCAACATGATGGCTACACTGAAAGCTAAACTGCCTCAGAAGAACGGTGATGTTATTGCTAACGTTGCTGATACAGCAGGAATAAAACTGAGCAAACAAGTTATGGGCGCTCTTTACGACTACCTGTATGTTCTGAATGATAAATCTGGCGGTATGCACAATACTAAATATACAACTGCCATTTTAAGAGCAGCTATTGCTAGCTTTAATCCAACTGGCGTTGCAGTTAGAAATAACGAAATGCCTAAATCATTCGATTTAAGCCAGAACTATCCTAACCCGTTCAACCCCTCAACACAGATTGCATTCAGCGTTCCTTCTGCAGCCCGTGTTCAGTTGAATGTTTACAACATCGTAGGCCAGTTGGTTGCTACACTGGTTAACGGTGAATTCGTTCCCGGCAACTATACTGCTACATGGAACGGAAGAGACATGAGCGGTTCAATGGCTGCCAGCGGTATCTATCTCTACCGCATCGAAGGCGTTGGCCAGAACGGTCAGAACTTCAACATGACTAAGAAGATGGTTCTTACAAAGTAAGAGTTTCTTTCTTTGAAGTGTTTTCAAAGCCGGTCTGAAAAGACCGGCTTTTTTGTTTTTAAACGTTTCCCCAGCCTCAAGGCTCCATTTCCCATGTTCAAATATTCCTTCGTTGACTATATGCCCGGATGTGTTAAATTGGATAAAAGACATTTTTAATACTTCAGGTATATTATGCTGATAGATATTGCAACCGCACTTCCCCCGTTCAAAGTAAGCCAGTCAAAGGCGGCTGAGGAACTAAAAAAAAGAATGGCTGAACGGCCTGCAGTTGCCAGAATGATAGATATGGCTGCCGCACACTCAGGCATTGACTCAAGGTACGTTGTTGTGCCCGACGCCGAAGATAATCCCCAGAAGAGATTTTATGCAAAAGACGTCCCGCACCCCGGCACCAGGCAAAGAATGCAGGAGTATGAGAAGTGGTCAAAAGAGCTGACTGTAAAAGCCGCGGGAGACCTTTTTGAGAAGACAGGCTTTAAGCCTTCTGATATCGGGCGCCTTATTACTATCTCCTGCACTGGTTTTTTTGCTCCCGGGCTGGATTACCACCTGATGAAAACCTTCGGAATGCCGGCCTGCACACAAAGAACGAATATAGGCTTTATGGGATGCGCTGCTTCAATTATAGGGTTTACTTCAGTACTTGAAGCCATGAATTCCCAAAAGGGGAACCCTGCACCAAATACACTCCTGGTATCGGTGGAATTGTGCAGCCTGCACCTTCAGACAGAAGCTTCACGGGATAACATCCTTTCAAACATAATTTTTGCCGACGGATGCGCTGCCGCACTGTTCTCTGATTTAAGCACCTTACCCCGGAATCCCCGCCTGGAACTCCTGGCAACCAGGTCGGTACTTTTCGATAACTCAGATGAGCTCATGGGGTGGAAAATTGGCGACTACGGCTTTGAAATGCTGCTTTCTTCCGAACTTCCGAATATTATACTCAAAGAGGCCGCCCCGGCCCTCTTAAGAATTATTGACGGCATGAACCTCAGTAAAAGCTCAATTAAACACTGGGCCCTTCACCCCGGAGGACGCGCAATTCTGGATGCCATGCAGACGGGACTGGGCCTGACAGATAGAGAAATGACACCTTCACGAACCGTTCTTAAAAACTACGGCAATATGTCTTCGGCCTCAATACTATTTGTCATGAAAGAACTGCTTGAAAACAGCGAAATAAAAAAAGGGGATATACTCCTGGCTGCTGCCTTCGGGCCCGGACTTACAATGGAAGCGGCTTTCTTCAGAGGAGTCTGATGCTTCTTAAAAGAAGTTATGCCAAAGAAATAATTGACGATCTTTCGATTACTGATGAACGCCTGGACCTTGCACTGCATGAGTTACAAGTTATTAACTTCTTCCTTGGGGGAAATTCTGTAAGCCGTGCTGGTTTATCAGCTATAAACCGGGCCTGCACTTTTAAGAATACTCCGCTAATTCTGGACATAGGATCGGGAGGATCCGACCTGTTTTTTAAGATGAAGATAAAGGGCAGAAACGTGGAGCCCATTAGTGCCGACATGAATATCCGGGCATGCCGTTATACTAAATTGCTACACCCGGAGGCAAAGGTTGTCTGCTGCGATGCCCAAAAACTCCCCTTCAAAGTTAGTACAATTGACATAATCCACGCCTCTCTATTTTTTCATCACTTCAAAGAGGAGGATATGGCGGCGGTTTTAAGGCAGTGCAGTTTAATTGCCAGACATGGAATAATAATAAACGACCTCAGGCGTTCGGTCTTTGCCCTTATCGGAATTAAAATCCTGACTCAGCTCTTTTCCAAAAGCCGGATGGTGAAAAATGACGGGCCGCTTTCTGTAAGAAGAGGATTTATCAAAAGTGAGCTTATGGCAATTCTTTCCGGAATAAAACAATGCAGGGTCCATATAAGGCGCAAATGGGCCTTCAGGTGGCTCATATACTGCATAAAAGAATAATCCAGGCTGCAGGATAAAAATGGACACTACACAAATATTTGATGCCGCAGTTATTGGCGGAGGCCCCGCAGGCTCAACCTCAGCCCTGCACCTCGCAAGGGCAGGACTTAATGTCTCAATTATTGAAAAGAAAATCTTCCCCAGAGAGACACTCTGCGGGGAATTTATTTCAAAAGAGGCTGTAGCTATATTGCAGGAGCTGGGGCTTTGGGATGGCTTCCTGGCACTTTGTCCAAATCCAATTCATAGCCTGAAATTTATATTTAAGAACGGAAAGACGCTTAAAGCCCCGCTCTTCTTTACAGCATACGGCTTAAGCCGCGGAGCCTTTGATAACTTTCTTTTAACTCAGGCCGTTAAGGAAGGGGCAACATGCTTCCAGCCTATGGAAGTAAAAGATGTAAAGCGCCTTAATGAGCTCTTCCACCTTGCACTTTCCGGGGAAAGCCAGAAAGAACTCCATGCATCCCATCTGATCGCAGCCTATGGCAGGCAGAGCCCACTGGACCGGGTCCTCAACCGCGATTTCGCCGGAATAAAAAGCCGCATTAACGGGGTAAAGCTGCACATCCCGGCAAAGTACGCTCCAGGATTCCCGCAAGATGAAATTCATATTTATGCCGGAAGCGGAATCTACTGCGGGGTAAACAGGGTGGATAACGGAATATTAACAGTCTGCTTTCTTGAAGACAGAAGGGGATATGAGGCCTCCCCCAAAATGCACCTTAAGGATCTCTTAATTCAAAATGGCAGCTTTAAGGAAATCTTCTCTCCCGGAATCTTTGACCTCATAGATTCACTTCCTGTTTACGGAACCGGGAATATTTATTTCGGGAGAAGGAATTCTGTTGAACATGGCGTCTTCATGGCCGGGGACACGGCGCGTGTAATTGCACCCCTTGCCGGCGACGGCATTGCAATGGCACTTCAAAGCGCAGGGCTCGCCTCGGAGGCACTGATAAAATTGCACAGAAAGGAGTTAAGCGTGCCCCATGCAGAGGAATTCTACCGCCTGATGTGGAAGAGGACGTTCTCCAGGCGCATCAGGCACGCAGGGCTTATCCAAAAAGCTGTTCTTAATTCCGCATTATCTCTTCCTGCGTATGCCGCGGGGAAAATGTTCCCGGGCATCTTACAATACCTCATAAACTCCACACGAGGATAAAGATTTCAAAAATACACCGTTATTTAGTATCTTGCGTAAAACAAAAAAGGATGCTAAATGGAAGCAAATCAGCTTAACGAAATATTGTTTATGCAGCTAATTTACCAGAATCAGCAGCTTGGCATGATGGGTTTGGGAAAAATAATGAATCCTGTTTCCAATAAGACTGAAAAAAATCTGGAACAGGCCAAGCTGGCAATCGACATGCTCGATATGCTTATCACTAAAACGAAGGGGAACCTAAGCCCGAATGAAGAAAAATTCATACAGGACGTTGTAAGAGACTTAAAACTTAATTATGTTAATGAGAGTAAATAGCCTTCAGGCCCTTGATGCCGTGAGGCTTAATTTTCAAATAGCGGGCAGATCGTAAAAATATGACTATTGGTATATTGCCAAACACCTCAAAGGAGAATATTGCAGAAGTAGTTGCAATTCTGGTCAAAAGCCTGAGGGAGAATGGCTTTGATTATGCAATCAGCAGCAACTTTAACCATTCATTAAAAGAACTCCCTGATGAATTCAGGCGCTGTGAGTATATGGACGTTGAAGAGATCTTCAGCCATTGCGACATGGTGGCCTCCATAGGAGGCGACGGCACAATGCTTCATACAGCCTTCCAGGCAAGAAAATGGGAAACTCCAATTCTTGGTATAAATTTCGGTAAACTGGGCTTCCTGGCGGAGTTTGACATTAACCACATGGACCAGCTCTTAAAGGAAATTAAAGAAGGCAAGTTTACAATTGACGAGCGCATGGTGCTTGAAGGTGAATGTTCAGGCTGCGACAACAAGTACTTGTTTGCCATAAATGACATTGTTATTGAAAAGGGCGGCTGGCCCAAGATGATTGAGCTTTCGCTTAAAGTGGATGATGATTATGTAACTACTTTTGCCGCCGACGGCCTTATACTTGCAACCCCCACCGGTTCAACGGCATACTCTCTTTCAACCGGAGGCCCCATTGTAAGCCCGCAGGCCGACGTTATTACAATGAGCCCAATATCGCCTCACAGCCTTACAATGCGCCCTCTTGTTCTTGCCAGCAGCCATACAATTAATATACATGTAAGCTCAATGCATACTTCGGTTCAGATCAACTGCGACGGGCAGAGGGTTTATAACTACACTCCGCCGATAGATATTACGGTCAGGAAAAGCAAAAAGCATGTCCGCCTTGTACATACATTTTCCACCAATTACTTTAAGACTTTAAGAGAAAAACTCTTCTGGGGAATGGACTTAAGAAGAATAATGCACCCATAATATTGCCCAATTAAGGGAGATAAAATGAAAACATTTGTTATTTTGTTTTTTGCAGCTCTGCTTAGCCTCAATGCACAGGATAAAGTAAGAACTGTAGTCGACGAGAAGTCCGGCAGGCCTATGCTTGTTGGAGTTGCAGACAGAAGCGCTTTCCGGGATACGAGCTACTCCAGGTGGTTTGACCCTGAATATGAGAACTACCGCGTAAAGACAAAGGACCTTGAGGGCCTTTCAGACAAAATTAAAGATTACGATATTACAATTGTAATGGGAACCTGGTGCAGCGACAGCCACCGCGAAATACCAAGGTTCTATAAGATACTGGATACATTGAAGTTTCCGGGGAGCAGGCTAAAGCTGATACTTGTAGACAAAAAGAGGAAGGACCTTACCGGAGAATCGGACAGCCTGAATATTGAACTTGTGCCTACAATTATTTTCTATAAGGACGGGAAAGAAGAAGGGCGTATTACAGAGGCCCCGCAGGAAACGCTGGAAAAAGACACCTATAACATAGTTACGGGAGCCGCAAAAAAGGAAAATGAATCAGGGGACAAGGATAGTACTGAAACAGGCGGGAAATGAGTAAAAAAAAGGCGCTCAAAAATGAGCGCCTTTTTTTGTCTCTAAAGTATCAGTTGTCTATAATCGTCATCTCCTTAATTTCTTTTGATGAAATTTTAGTTATCTCTTCAGGATGCTTGCCATTTTTACCGTTTCCATTCTTTCCATTACCGTTTTTACCATTCCCGTTTACGGGTACAGCAAGGTGTACTTTTTCCTTAGCTGGCACCTCCACGGGGTGTTTTACTTCGGGATGGTTTTTATCTATAGCATCCTTATAGACATAGATCTGATTTTTATAGTTTCTGAGTATAATTTTTTCATCGTCATGATGAAGGACATATTCCGGCAGAATCGGAATTTTTCCGCCGCCGCCCGGGGCATCAATTACAAAGTAGGGAATTGCAAGTCCGCTCGTATGTCCCCTTAATTTGTCCATGATCTCAATGCCCGTTCTGATGGATGTTCTGAAGTGGTTTGCCCCCTTGGTCTCATCTGCCATATAGAGGTAGTAAGGTTTAACCCTGATCATAAGGAGTTTATGCATCAGTTCCTTAATTACGTCGGGGTCGTCATTAACGCCTTTCATCAGTACGGTCTGGCATCCCACGGGGCATCCTGCATCGGCCAGCATCTGGCATGCGCGTGAACTTTCAGCGGTAATTTCCCAGGGATGGTTAAAATGTGTATTTATATAAACAGGGTGGTATTTTTTTATCATGTTGCAGAGTTTTGGTGTAATTCTCTGCGGAAGCACACATGGCATTTTGGTGCCTATGCGGATTATTTCCACGTGAGGTATCTGACGCAGGCGTGCAAGTATTTTCTCCAGCATTAAGTCTGTGAGCATCAGAGGATCGCCTCCCGAAAGGATGACGTCACGGATCTCAGTATGCGATTCGATATATTTGAAGGCCGATTCCAGCCCTTTCATGGAAATCTTGTCGGAATTACCAACTTTTCTTTTTCTTGTGCAGAATCTGCAATACATTCCGCACTGGCTTGTCACAAGAAACAGTACGCGGTCAGGGTAGCGGTGGGTAATGTTTGGAACAGGGCTCATAGCATCTTCATTAAGCGGGTCCTCAAAGGCATCGAAGTCTTCCAGTTCAACCCTGTCGGGAACGCATTGCTTCCAGATCGGGTCTCCAGGATACTTTATCAGACTCATGTAATAAGGATTGATTCGGGCCTGAAAAAACTGGTCTATTTGTTCGGCAGTTGCTCTATCGATTTGAAATTTATCGACGAGCT
This sequence comes from Ignavibacteria bacterium, assembly GCA_025612375.1. NCBI lineage: Bacteria > Pseudomonadati > Ignavibacteriota > Ignavibacteria > Ignavibacteria bacterium. The sequence continues at coordinate 174,831 of JAAXKN010000002.1, read as the reverse complement.
CATCCACGGTGTGGACACTGTCTCTAAGCATTTGTTGCCATAGTTCCATTTAATTAACCCTTTAAATTATTGAAAGTACTTACCAAAGATTACCAGGTTATCTTTTAACGAATAAAAATCCTTTATTTCTGCCACAACGGAATAGCCGTTTTTCATGTAAAAACTCCTTGTAGCCAGATAACTCTCTTTTGAGGAGGTCTCAGCCAGAAGCCACCTGCCTTTGTTCTCTGAAACAATGCCCTCGGCATGCTTCAACAGCTGACGCCCTATTCCTTTCGACTGGATGGATGGATCCACCACAATCCAGTAAAGGTCAAAAACTCCATCAGTTAGAGGTCTTCTTCCGGTGCAATGATAGCCGTTTACTTTTCCATCCAGCTCGTAAACATAAATGAGATAATCCTCCTGCAGGGGCCTCAGTATAGCCACATCCACCAGTTCCATGGCAACTTCTACCTCCTGCGGATTAAACTGCTCTATACGCCGCAGCATTTCCTCTATTGTATCCCTGTCCTCAGGCTTCAGTTTTCGTATCATGTTCCTTCCTTTCCAATGCCAGGCTGACTATGCTGTATAACAATTCCGGATACGAAAGACCTTTGGCTCTTGCAGCTCTTGCAAACCCGGCATCCTGTGAGAGATCCGGATTCGGATTAACCTCAATTACATACGGAACACCGCTTTTGCTAAGACGAATATCTATCCTCGCATAATCACGGCAGTTCATCAGCTCATAAGCTTCCCGGGCAGCAGTTTCAATCTTTTCTTTAAGCTCATCATCAATATCTGCCGGGCAGTTCGGATTCGTATACTTGTAATAAGTACTGTTAGGAGACCACTTACCTTCATAAGTAACAATCTTTGGTAAACCTTTTGGTAAACCGTTGAAAATAATTTCAGATATCGGCAGGACATCTCCTCCTAAGATCGAGACGTTGAATTCCCTGCCGTTGATAAACTCTTCAATAATTACATCCTGCCTGTAAGTCTTAAATAAAAATCCGAGGCGCCTGTTTACTTCATCAATGTTGTTTACAACCGAGAACTCGGAGATACCTATCGAGGCATCTTCGTTAAGAAGTTTCAGTATAACCGGAAATTTCAGGCCAAAACTTTCAGGATCTATGACACCATTAAACTTTGCTATGTAAAAGCCCGGGGTTTTGATCCCTCCGGACTGAAGAAGCTGCTTTGTCCTTGCCTTGTTGAGGCACAGCCCCAGGCACAATGGAACATTGCCCGTATAATTATACCCCAGGAGCTCATAAAGACCTGCCGTGTAGGCTTCATAGTTCGCCTTGCCCTCAACAGACTCCACAAAATTAAAGATCACATCCGGCGAATATGCGACTATTGAGGTGATGGCACGTTCAACGTCTGAACTGAATGCAAAAGTATCCACGTTCTTAAAGTAAAGCTGAAGCCCGCTTACAATATCATTTATATGCTCCAGCATTCCCGTTTCAGACATGTCGACATTCTCATCATCCGAGGAAATGTTTTTCCCTACATAGTTCTTATATACCTTTGCGGGTTCATTATAACAGACTAATATTTTAGCTTCACTGCTCATATAAGGTTATGCCTTTTAGCTGAAACATATAAAACACGGTTTAGCATCTCTTCATAATTCATTCCTGCGGCACGTGCTGCCTTCGGGAAGCAGGAATTGTCTTTCGGGTCGGGCAGTATACCCGGCAGAGGGTTTACTTCAATAATGTTCGGCTCACCTTCCGCGTCAAGCCTTACGTCAATACGGCTCCAGTCGCGGCAGCGCAGAGTCTTATATGTATTTAATGCAGCACTCTTGATCTTCTCTTCCAGAGCAGCACTAAGCCCGGCCGGACATGTAAAAATCTCCAGCGGATTTTCTCTTCTGTCCACAATCCACTTTGCCTCGTAGGAATAGATAGGCGCCATTCCGCCGGGAAGTTCACTAAAGTTAATTTCTACGATCGGGAGCACCGTGGCATCATCGTCATTACCGATTATGGCTACTGTAAATTCCCTTCCGGGAAGGAATTCTTCGATCAAAGAAGGCTGTCCGTATGTTCTGCTGTTGCTTAATAAGGCTTCCTTCAGCCCTTCAAAGTCTCTGATAAACGAAGAATCGAATATTCCCTTGCTTGAGCCTTCACCTACGGGCTTGATCATGACAGGAAATCTCAAGGAAAAGTCTTTAAGATCATCCAGGCCTGAAGCCGTAATGAAGCGCGGGGTCTTTATGTTATAAAATGATAAAATTTCTTTTGTTCTTGCCTTATCCAGGCATGTTGCAAGCGTAAGCGGGTCACTTCCTGTATATGGTATATTCAGCATATCGAGCATTGCCGGAATCTGTGCCTCACGGCTAATGCCGTTCATTCCTTCGGCAATATTAAATACAATATCGGGCCTAAGGCATTTTAATTTCTCAAAAGCCAGGTCATTTGCTTCAACTAAGGTTACATTGTGGTAAAGTGAAAGCGCCTTATTTACAGCATCTATGGTTTCAAAGGAATCCCACTCAGCATAAACGTCATTGTATGAAGTAGAAGTCTGAGGCAGGACAGATCGTTCTGAGGTTAATTCTTCTTTCGAAGACGGAGGTTCTGTTAAAGACTCCTCTTCGGGTTTAACATTAAATGTAATTGCAACATTCATCTGAATGTTATTATTAAGTGATGTAATAACTGCTCCCAAAGTTAAGCGATAAAAAATTTATGACTAAAATTTTTTCTAAATCAGTTTGCAAGAACACTTAATTGTAATATAAAACATTCTTTATTATTTAAAAATATTTTTGGAGCAATAAGGAAAATATTTTGCTAAAAATCAAAATATTTTTAAAAATTCTTTCGGAAAAAATATTTTGTAAAAATATAAAAAGTTATTCTTTAAATAAAACAACATATTAAAATATTTTTATTTTTTTCTTTAACGCATGAACATTCCAGGCTTAAGTAAACTTTTCATGCAATGAAGCCTCACTATACAGAAATTACGAAGGTGGAACTTATGCAAGGGGATATAATGGGGATTGTTAACTATAAAACGAAACCGGGCGTTAAACTTTTAAGAGGAATCTGAAAACTCTACCTATGCAATCCTCGCATAGGCGAGATTTTCACGGTAGCTTCTAAGCAGGTTCTCCTTAATCAGTCCGTTCTCCGGAGCCTTAAGCTTAGGATCTGAACTGATAAGGCTGAATGCAGCTGCTTTAGCCTCCACAAGTATCTGAGTGTCATTTACAACGTCTGCGTACTTCAGTTCAGGAAAGCCGCTCTGCTTTGTCCCGAATATATCACCCGGACCTCTTAGCTTAAGGTCAATTTCCGAAAGTTCGAACCCGCTCGTATACTTTACCATGGAATGCAGCCTTGCCACGGCTTTATTCTTCTCTATCTGCGAAGGTGACATATACTCAAAGTCGGCGCTGAAATTATTTGTCCTTTCGGCGTATTCATCTTTTGTTACAAGAATGCAGTATGCCTGCTTGTTGCTCCTTCCCACTCTTCCCCTTAACTGATGCAGCTGTGAAAGGCCGAAACGTTCGGCATCATTAATAACTATTATATTGGCATCCGGAATATCTATTCCTACCTCAATAACAGTTGTTGCAACCAGCACGTCAAACTCTTTTCTGGCAAAGCGCATCATAGCCTCTTCTTTTTCCTGCCAGGACATCTGTCCATGCACCATGGCTATCCTTAACTCCTTCAGATGCGTCTCCTTGAGCTCAACAAAGTGGGTTTCAGCTGCCTTAAGCTCAATTTTATCGGATTCTTTTACCAGGGGATAGATAATAAACGACTGATAGCCCTCCCTGGCCTTATCAACTATGAATTTATATATGTTTGGAAGACTTGCCTCGCCTCTTAAAGAGGTTTTAATTGCAATCCTGTCTTTAGGCATTTCCTTTATTACTGAAACATCCAGGTCACCGTAAATTGTCATCGACAAAGTCCTTGGAATTGGTGTGGCAGTCATAACCAGCACGTCGGGCGAGTGCCCTTTGGTAATAAGTCTTGAACGCTGAACAACTCCGAAGCGGTGCTGCTCGTCAATTACAATGAGGCCGAGGTTGTTAAAAGTAACCGCTTCTTCAAAGAGTGCGTGCGTGCCGATAACAATGTCGCTTTCATTCATTTCAATCATTGACTTATTCTTCTGCTTTTCGGATTTCTTCTGCCCCCCTACAAGCAGGCTCACCTTTATATCAAATCCTTCCAGCATGCGCGTGATATTTTTATAGTGCTGGTCTGCCAGAATCTCCGTGGGCGCCATGAGCGCCGACTGGAAGCCGTTATCCTTTGCTATCAGCATTGCAATAAGGGCTACAATGGTCTTGCCGCTGCCTACATCCCCCTGCAGAAGCCGGTTCATCGGCTTATTCCTTTCCATATCATGCCTTATATCGCTTAAGACCCCGAGCTGTGCCCGTGTAAGGTCAAAAGGAAGCGTTTTAAGAAAGTCAGCTACAAGATGGCTTCTTACTTTCATGGAATAGCCCGGAAGCTGCTCCTGAATGTTATATTTCCTTAAGGCAACAAGAAGCTCAATATAAAAGAGCTCTTCAAACTTAAAGCGCAGCTGCGCGCGTTCAAGCTCTTCTTTTGAAGGAGGGAAGTGTATGTTCTTTACCGCCTCCCGAATGCCCGGGAGCTTATACTGCTCTATTATTTCAGGCGTAAGTGTCTCACCCAAGTCATCAGCATAGGTTTCCACGGCAGCACTGATGATCTTTCTCAGGCTCAGGTCCCCTATATTTGTCGAGCGTAATTCCTTTGAAACGCGGTAGAAAGGAATAATTTTGCCGGTGTTTAAGAAACGCTGCGACTCATCTTCGGTGATCTTGTCGAAATCGGGATGCACAAACTGCAGGTGGCCGTATTTTGTAAGTACAGGCTTGGATGAAACAGCATAATGCTCGCCCGGATTAAAAAGCAGCTGCATGTACCTGATACCCTGGAACCAGACACATTCAAAAAATCCGCTTGCGTCGCGCATCTTTACTTTCAGTATCTCTTTTTTACCATAACGGATCTTCTCCTTATCGAGCACCTGCCCTATTATGGTAACTTCACCCTCGTAGCCGTTTACAATGTGCCCGTATACCTTTGCGGCGTTCAGCGTAGTGGAACGGTCCAGGTATTTGGTAGGAAAATAGTAAAGAATCTGCCTTATGGTCTCAATACCCACCTTGGCAAACGATTCAGCCCTCTTGGGCCCTACGGACTTAATGAACTTTACAGAATGTTCCAGTGTATTTGTATTCGGGTTATTCATGATTTTCAAAAATAAGCCATTAGAAATGAACATGCAAACTTATAGGCTGCCGCCGGAGAATCCTTTACCAAATGATTTATGGCTATTAATTTCATATTTTTAGGACTTAAATCTTAATCTTTCCACTGAAAGAGGTGTATTAATGTTTTTGTTTAACAAGTACAGGAAGACTTTTCTTCTTATAATCGGTATTGTCTCCATATCGTTCTTTGCGGCTAAGGCTGTGCCCGAAAAACCACTGCCCGAAAAAGGCATGCCGGATCTGGATGAAGGGATGTACCCCTTAAGTGAAATCCATAACATCGCCTTAAAGCAGGCGGGCTTAAGGATTGATCCTTTGGAAGTATATAATCCAAACGGCATCAGCCTCGTAGATGCACTGGTAAATGTAGGAGGATGCACAGGAAGCTTCATCTCCGGCGAAGGCCTTATTATTACAAACCACCACTGCGTCTTCGGCGCTCTGCAGGCCGCCAGTACACTAGAACACGACTATATTGAAAATGGTTTCAAAGCCTCTGCAAAGGAAGAGGAGATTGAAGCCAAAGGGCTCAGCTGCCGTATTACGGATTCATATGAAGACGTTTCGGCAAAAATCCTGAAAGCAGCCGATGGAATTACCGACCCTGCTGAAAGATCCAGGGCAATGGAGAAAAAAAGAATAGAGCTGGTAAAAGAAGCTGAAAGCAAGGATAAAACCATAAGAGCTGAAGTTTCTGAAATGTTTGAAGGACAAACATACGTCCTCTTCAGGTACAGGCTTATCCGCGACGTAAGAATAGTTTACGTTCCCCCGCGCTCTATAGGGGAGTTCGGCGGAGAATCTGATAACTGGGTCTGGCCGCGCCATACGGGTGACTTTTCATTTGTAAGAGCATATGTTGCAAAAGACGGCTCCCCCGCGCCATACTCAAAGGACAACGTTCCTTTTAAGCCGAAAAAATTCCTGAAGGTTAATCCCAATGGCGTTAACGAGGAAGACTTTGTCTTTATTCTAGGTTACCCGGGCAGGACTTTCCGCCATAAGCCTTCAGAGTTCCTGAAGTTCCAGGAAAAATATCAGCTCCCCTACATCTCTGAACTTTATGACTTCCAGATTGCCGCAATGGAGAAGATGGGAGAGAATAATCACGAACTTGCAATCCGCTTTGCTTCAAGAATTAAGGGGCTTGCAAACGTGACAAAGAACTATAAAGGGAAGCTGAAAGGCCTCAGATCGCTTTCACTTGTAGATAAAAAACGCCGTGAGGAAAAGGACCTTCAGGCATTTATAGATAATGACCCTTCACTTAAAGCACAGTACGGAAGTGTGCTCCCGGAAACCGAAAAGGCTTATAAGAGCATGTTCAGAACTGCAAAACGCGACCTGTGGATGGGACAGATTTACAGATCTTCCACACTCCTCAGGCTTGCCGACCTGGCACTGGACTATGCAATTGATTCAAAAAAACCCGAAAGTGAAAGAAAGCAGGCTTATCTTAATATGCCTGAGCTAAAGAAAAATATTTCCGTTATCTACGGCACATTCGGCCTTGAGGCAGACAAGGTCTTCCTAAAAAGAATGCTTCAGGATGCCTCGGAGTTTCCTGAAGGATCCAGAATAAGCTCTGTAGATAAGATAGCCAGGGAAAAAGGCAACGCTAAAGCTATTGATGAATATATTGAGAAAGCTTTTAACAACAACAGACTTTCCGATGTAGAGTATTTCCTGAAACTTCTTACAAAAAGCTATGACGAGCTTGTTTCATTAAATAACCCCATCATTACTCTGGCCTTAGACTTAAGAAAAGAGGCTTCATCTTATGAAGATGAAAAAAGAGCGCTTGAAGGAACACTTGATGAACTCTCGGCAAGACTCATTGAAGTAAAAAGGCTCTGGCAGAAAAAGTCCTTTATTCCTGACGCCAACTCTACGCTCAGGCTTACCTACGGACACGTCAGGGGCTATTCACCTGCAGACGCTGTTTATAATTCTCCTTTTACCACTCTTCAGGGGGTAATTGAAAAGAGCTACCTTGGAGGTGAATACAGAATACCTGAAAAACTCCGCGAGCTTTATGAGAATAAGGATTTCGGACGCTTCTACAGCGAAAAAGCTAAAGGCCTGCCGGTTGCTCTTCTCTACGACATGGATACAACAGGCGGCAACTCAGGAAGCCCTATAATGAATGCCTACGGGGAACTAATAGGGGTTAACTTCGACAGGACATATGAGGCAACAATTAATGACTACGCCTGGAATGAAGACTACAGCCGCTCAATCGGCGTGGATATCCGCTATGTGCTCTGGGTTACACAGAAAATTGGCGGAGCAGATTTTATCTTAAGCGAACTGGGTGTTAATCTTTAAGGCATAACAAGTACTTATAAAAAAAAGCATGGCAGCACTTAAGCTGCCATGCTTTTTTTGTAAATACCTTTATTAAACTCTTACGCCTTTTCTTTGGAAGCCTTGTTTAATTCCCAGAGCTTGCAATACTTTGTAAAAACATAAAGTGATGAAAATACGGCCAGCATAAAGCCGTTAAGGCCGTCCAGAAAACCCAGTTTCATTATATACATCTTAAAGAAAAGAAATGGCGGCCTGAGAAGTATATCCTTCAAAGACGCACTCCTGTTTTTCTTAAAGAGCTCTTCAGCAGCAAGTGACGTGTAAATGTTAAATTTATCGAAGTAATGCTTGATTGAAGGATCGGTATAATGCTCCAGGTCGTGCCTCAATCTCCCTGTTTCACCTTCCACAACAAGATGCTCATGAACATCCTTGTTGCTGAAATGCGCACGGCTTTTACTAAAAAGCCTTTCAACGCGCCCCGGATACCAGCCGCTGTGCATAATCCACCTTCCAAGGAAATTTGCCTTGCGTGGAACTGAATAAGCGCTGAATGCGGGCTTGCCCATTTTGAATTCAAGTATTTCATTTTTAAGCTCAGGCGTCAGGGCTTCATCGGCATCAATCCAGAATATCCAGTCGTTTGAGGCTTTCGAAAGAGCATACTCCTTTGTCCTGGCATACCCCTGCCACTGGCAGACTTCGTAGACTACACCTTTTTCCTTCAGGATATTAAGCGTATTGTCCTTGGTCCTGCTGTCTACAATGACTATAATTTCGTCAACACAGCCCGCCTGGCTGTCGATGCATCGAGCAATATTATGTTCTTCATCCTTTGCAAGGATGATGGAAGATATCTTTATCATTAAAGTTGTTTCGGATTAAGAACTGTTTCTTCAATTTTGCCCGCCTCAGCCTTCAGGTCTTTTCTCTTGGAAGTAAGATAAAAAGCCAGGTTAAGCCCAAGCGTGAACCAGACCATTGTAATAATCTCATGGTCGCCGAAATTCCATTCGGCAAGACCTGAACCCAGGAACCCTATGAATGCAGCCATAGCCCCCAGGGCATAAGAAGAAGCAAATTCAACCGACTTGAGTGCATTGTAAATCTTTACGTGTACCGCCAGGATGCTGATAATAAGAAACATTACAATAATAAATCCCGGAATGCCCAAGGCAACCAGAAAATGCACATAATTATTATGGAAGTGCCCGTATGTTTCCTTGTCGTAATAATCCCTGTACAGCTTGTATATGTTCTGCATATCGATGTCGCCCACTCCGAATAGGGGATGGTCCCTTACAATGCGTGAGCCTGCCTTCCAGAGGTTCATCCTTTCTACGTTTGATGGATGGTAGGGATCAACCATAGAACCGATGCGGCTGCGCTTAACCTCTGAGGCCGCGAAGCCCCCATCAAGAACGGCAAGGCCTAAAGGCTGGTAGTTAATATGGATCTCACTTTTAATGACTAATTTATCCTTTATCGGGTACTCCAGATCATAGGCATTTCCTTTATAGTCAACAGCAACGAGCTTGCCCATAGAAAAGCCGAAAACCGAAACGCCCTGAAGTTTACTGTTTGAATCTGTTAGGCTAAGGCCGCCATTATCTATGCGGAAGAGCCTCAGGCTGCTGTTATCTGTAAAGAGGAGCCTGTCTCCCTTCAGATAAAGAAATCCGTAACTGGTATTAAATTTCCGGCTGAAGATTTTTTCTTTCGGCAGGCCATTACTCAATCTGTAAACTTCAAGATTGTTATTTCCGTCAAAGACTGCAGCCGCCGATGAATCAACGGACATTCTTTTAATTTTGTTTATTTCAGGGAACCTGACTTTTTCCTTAAGATTAGCAGGATTAGAAAGGACAGTAAGCCCGCTGTCGGAATCAGCCAGATAAAGTCTCCCATTGGAGGTAAAATAGTCAACATTTAAGCCGGGGGCAGTAAACTCCCCCGCGGGCTTCATTTTCCCGTTGGACTTCTTAAAAAGGAGGAATCTCAAATCCAACAGCCTTGCCACATAAGTGCTGTCAGTCCAGTATTCCATGCTCTGAACGGGGAAAGGTGTCGGTATCCTGCCCGTAAGTTTGAGGTTCTTATATTCAAGTATGCCGTTGTCATAATCGCAGAGGTAAACATCATCATTTTCACTGTATACCCCGGTGGCTCTTCCCATTGTAGGAATAGCTTTTTCTTCCACCAGGCTATTGCCGTCAAATTTGTAAACGTGCAGCACGCTCTTGTTCTTCTGGAGAAAAATAACTGCAACAAGCAGGATAATCATTGGGGCCAGTATGAGCCACTTTCTTTTTACAACGAGAATCAGGAATAAAGCCGCAGCTGTTCCGATCCATGCCGCACGCGTATCGCTTGCAACGAGGGCAATAAGGGACAATAAAAAACCCGCCAGATAAAATATTCTAACCTTAAAACTTCCCTTTTCATTTATGAGGAAGGCAAAGAAGAAAATAGTGGTAAAACTTATGAGCCCTCCTGCAGTCATAACATACTGGAAAACCGAAGGCCCTTTTCCCTGCACCACATAGAGGTTGGAAAGGAAGTATTTAACGGCAAAACCGAGATAAAATATTATTGTAAGAAAAGCCGCTCCAAGGTAAACCTTGAAAAATAGCTTTGCCTTGGAAAAATCATCTGCGGAGGCCATAATTGTATAGACCGTAGGTATCAGGAGAAATCTTCTGAGTACATTGCTGAATGCCTGGCGTTCATTAAACGAAAAGAAGGCGGCAACTACTTCAATCAGTATGAAAAGAAGGAAGGCCACTTCCAGGCCGGTTCTCTTAAACCTGTTCTTACCAAGAAAGTACTCTGCAATGATGCACAGAAGCGCTCCATAGTAGCCGAGTTGGTTTACGAAAATGGAATTATTGGTACTTACGAGGAAAAGAATCGCGCAACCAAAAATAATCCCGTCCAAAATTTTTATGACTGAGGTTTTGTTTTCCATTCTGCTAATCCCTGAATTGAAGTTCATAAAGTTTTCTGTATACGCTTTTGCTGTTTTCCATGAGCTCTTCATGTTTTCCCTGCTGAATAATGCGTCCTTTTTCAAGCACCAGAATTTTGTCCGCATTTCTTATTGTACTCAGCCTGTGGGCAATTACAACCGTGGTCCTGTCCCTCATGAGCCTTTCAATGGCCTCCTGCACCAAGACCTCACTTTCATTGTCAAGGGCCGAAGTGGCCTCATCAAAAATCATAATTGGAGGATTAACCAGAAGCGCCCTGGCTATTGAAATCCTCTGGCGCTGGCCTCCTGAAATCTTGGCTCCTCTTTCGCCTACAACCGTATCGTATCCGTGAGGCATCTGCATAATAAAATCATGGGCGTTTGCGGCCCTGGCAGCCTCAATGATCTTTTCCATGGGATAGTTATCAAGCCCATAGGCTATGTTATTTTTTATCGTGTCGTTAAAGAGCACGGTTTCCTGAGTTACAATTCCCATAAGGCTTCTGAGGTTTTCAATCTTTATATCTTTAATATCAAGGCCGTCAATAAGAATTTTTCCTGAAGTGGGATCATAAAACCTCGGAAGCAGGTCCACGAGTGTGGTCTTGCCTGAGCCGCTGCTGCCCACAAGGGCCACGATCTCGCCTTTGTTAATGTCAAAACAGAGGTCATTAAGAACCAGCTGATCTGAATCCTCATAGTGGAATGAGAGGTTCTTAAAAGTAATTTTATCCTGAAGTGTAGTTACCTCCGCAGCATCAGCCGCGTTTTCAATTCCGGGCTTTGTATCAAGTATTTCAAAAACCCTGTCTGCCGCGGCACTCGACTCCTGTATACGGTTATTTACGCCGCTTAACTCCTTAATCGGAGGCATGAGCTGGAATATCGCAAAAAGGAACCCCAGGAATTCACTTGCCTTTAGCGTTCCGTCCACAAGGACAAGCCTGCCGCCATAGTAAACTATAAAGACTCCAACTACAACGCTTAAGAATTCCGTTATCGGGCTTGAGGCATTTCTGATCCTTACAATTTTAAGGAACAGGTTAAAATAGCTTTTGGTCTCTTTTGTAAACTTTTTATTTTCATATTCCTCCATGCCGAAAGCTTTAACTATCTTGACACCTGAGATCGTCTCGTGGAGCACTGTCGTGATGTCGGACATTTTTTCCTGCAGCAGTATGCTGTGCCGGCGCAGTATAAGGCCGATCCAGCTGATAATAAAAAGAGAAACAGGGAGGATCAGTATGGAAAAAAGCATCAGCTTCCAGCTGATGGAAACCGCAATTCCCAGGAATACAAGGATCGTAAGGGGCTCGCGTATAAGGTTCAGAAACACGGCAGAGACGCTTGCCTGAACGGCATTTACGTCGTTTGTAATGCGCGAGATTAGATTGCCCGTCTTTTCATTCTTAAAATAGCTCATTGGAAGTTTATGCAGGTGCTTGTATGCGCTGTTACGCATATCTTTTATGAGCCCCTGCTCAACCGTTGCCAGATAATATGCCTGCATGTATCCGAAGATATTCTTTGCAAGGAATGAAGCAAGTATTAGTATGCATATCTTTACAAGAGAATCTGTTTTGCTGCCCGAGAAAATATAACTGTTGAAGGCATGCGATATTGACTCCTTAAAGTCAGTAATCCAGTGGGGCAGAAGACCGTTGGCCTTGTCAATCATTTGGGTCTGATCCGGAGCCTTGACTTTTCCAGGCTCCTGGAAAAGTGTATCGAGCAGAGGTATCATCAGGTATATGGATGCGCCATTAAGCAGTGCAAAAAAGATTGTGCAGAATATGGAAGCTGAAAGATGCTTCCAGTAAGGTTTTATAAAATCTAATATTCTATAGTATGTTTTCACTCTATTCCAAAATCGGGTATATATGGGATATTTCTTATTCCACAGCCGCCGGCAATGGCAACTGTATCAATTATCCTGTTGTTTCTGTAATCGTAAACTATTATTTGTGACTTTTCGTTGAATCCGTCGTCGAAGAAAATCAGGTCGCCCCTTAAGAGAAAATTTTTATAGCCTGCGCCTGCCCACTGTTTCAAAAGCTTACCTTCGTTTGCCGAAAAAAGGTAAAGGTTTGATGTCTCGGGCCTCCTGCCGTAAAGGCTCCTGTTACGCGGCGAAAGATCCACGGTTGAAAATACGAGATATCTTCCGTCTTTCGACCAGGCCGCCTCATTAAGCCTTTGCCTGGTAGTAAGTATGTTCCTTTTAGAAGATATTGCAACTCTGGTAACTGAAAATGTATATGAACCCGCATTAAAGGAGACCTCAAGCTGATTTTTGTTGTCAGGTGAACGGTTGTCGAAAATCAGCTCCGGCGGAGCAGGGTAATTTTCTTTTGCCAGGTCAAAACTCTTCTTCTCATTGCTTACAAGCCTGCCATTAAAGTCGTAAGTATAAGTATTCTGCACAACAAACGTATTTTTTGCCTTGTCAAATACGTTCATTATAATTCTGTAAGCTTTGCCAAGATCGTTATTTGTATAAATCTGAATACCGCTTCCAAGATTTTGAAGCTTTTCTATCTTCATGGAAGAAAGGTCAATCCTGTAAACCTTAACATTATCGACATACGGGAAAATGCTTTTCCTTCCGAAAGAGCCGACCGTAGTAAAAAGAGCGCCCGACATATCGGAAGAGTAGCTGCAGTCGGTTATCATTTCTCCCGGATGGCCCCACAGCTTCTTTTTCCTGCCCGTCCTCAGGTCATATTCATAGAGTGCTGTCGCACCTTTGAAATTTCCTACAACAACAACTCTTGAGAATTCATCCGGAATAGCGGCCAGGTCGCGCGTAATAAGGTAGTTATCAATAGCTTTAGCGTTCAGGAGTTTGTAGGCAGCCAGCCCGGCCTCATAGGATGAGGAGAAATTTCCGAGTCTAACAATATACGGCTGTTTCCCATTCTGTTGGGGAATCTCTTTTACCGCAAGGGGCTGGTTTGTCTTTGTTTCCAGTTTTCTTATATAATCTTCAGCGCTATCCTTAGTTCCAAACGTCCTCACCTGAACATAGTAAATTCCCTTATTCGTATCTTCCGGTTTGTCTTTTTTACCACACGATATAATGAAAACAGAAAAAGACAGCAGATAAAGCGACCATTTCATAATTGTTAAAGTTTTCCAAAGGCAAAGATAAACATTTTAAAGATAAAATTGACAATTCTTATAAAATAACCCCAGAGCGGGCTGAACATAAATATCATAAGTATAAAGAAGCCGTATAGGCCCGAGCCCGCAATTTTTGATGTAACCTCATTCGGAAACAGGTCAAACAGTATATGTGAGCCGTCCATCGGTGGAATGGGCAGCAGGTTAAAACAGAAAAGAAATACGTTAAAGTAGCTTCCCATCCAGAGAATGCCGCTAAGCCTCTGAAGCATGGAGGTCTGTGCCGTAGAAGGGGAATCCAGAAGAGCATAAAGCAGAAACAGCACAACAGCAAGAAAAAAGTTTGCAAAGGGACCGGCAAAGGACACAACAGCATCATCTCTTAACATATTCTTAAAATTTCTTCTGTTAACAGGAACCGGTTTGGCCCATCCTATAAGAAATGACGATGAAGCAAAAGAAATAAGTGGCATCAGAACGCTCCCGATCATGTCTATGTGCTTTATAGGATTCATGCTCAGGCGCCCCTGGTTCTTTGCCGTATCGTCGCCAAACTTCGAGGCAAAGAAAGCGTGCGAAAATTCATGAAAAGCCAGTGAAATAAAAAACACCGGCAAAAACAGGATAAAATTTATCAGTTTATCGTTAACTTGTATCTCAGGCAATTTATTTTCCTCTCGGATGGCAGTCCCTGTGGACCTGTTTAATGTACTCCCTGTCTATATGGGTATAGATCTGTGTGGTTGAGATGTCTGCATGCCCCAGCATCTCCTGCACTGCACGCAAATCAGCTCCTCCTTCAAGCAGATGAGTGGCAAATGAGTGCCTGAATGTATGCGGATGTACCGGCTTCATAATGCCCGCTTCGCGTGTATACCGGTCAACAATTTTCCACAATCCCATTCTCGAGAGCCTGCTTCCCCGGTTATTAAGGAAAAGCACGTTCTGGCTTTTCATTTTGTTCTCCAGCAGGGGACGGCTGTGCTTCAGATAAATGTTTATCCATTCTATTGCGCTTGAACCGATCGGGACGAGCCTTTCCTTCGAGCCTTTGCCGAAGACACGTATAACCTCTTCACTTAAGAAAAGGTCCTGCAGGTGAAGCCCTATTGCCTCGGAAACCCTCAGGCCTGAAGCGTATAGCACTTCAAGAAGCGCCCTGTCGCGCAGCCCCAGCTTTGAATCAGTGTCAGGACGCGATAATATCTTCTCAACCTCGTTAAAGGTAAGCACCTCGGGAAGCTTTCTTGAGAGTTTTGGCGGCATGATCTTCTCTGCAGGATTACTTTTTATATAATCGCTCGCAAGAAGATATTCAAAATAACCCTTATGCGAGGAAAGATACCTTGCAGAAGTTGTTCCTGCAACACCCAGGTCGCTCAGCATTTTGTAAAAGTCGGAAAGAAGTCCGTAGTCAATATCACTTTCGTCCAGGACACCCCTGTCGGCGGCAAAATTTACCAGGTTCATGAGGTCGTTCCTGTAGCTCGTAATGGTATTTTCAGAAAGATTTTTCTCGAGCTCTAAGACAGTTAGATATTCGTCTATTAAATTTTTCATTAGTAATTTTGATTACAGTTATCAGATTCCCTTGAGGTTTTCCATTTCATCCTGCTTCGGGTAGCGTATCCTCTTATGATGCTGTCCGAGTAATATACTCAGGAAAGATTCTTTAATCTTTTTAATATCCGACAATGTAATCGGGGAGTCATCGAGCTGGCCGTCATCAATTCTGTTTTTAATGAGGCTGTTGATTACATTTTCAACCTTAACGGGATCAGGATTCTGTATCGATCTTACCGTGGATTCACAGGCATCGGCAAGCATTACAAGCGCAGTTTCCTTTGAATTGGGTTTCGGACCCTTGTAGCGGAAGTTGTTTATATCAACGTTATCCTCGCCGTATAACGCCTTTGCCTTCTCATAAAAGAAGCTTACAACGAGCGTTCCGTGGTGCATTGGAATAAAGTCTATAATTTCCTGCGGAATATTATTCTCACTGGCAAGTTCAATACCCTGCTTAACGTGATCAATAATCAGGCTTGCACTTTCCCTCGGGTCCAGGTGCTCGTGGCGGTTTTCATCATTCAGCTGGTTTTCAACAAAGTTCGCCGGATCCTTTGTCTTGCCTATATCGTGATAATAAGCACCGACTCTTGCCAGAAGGGGGTTAGCGTGGATCTGTTCGGCAGCGCCTTCAACCAGTGAACCTACCGTCATTGCGTGCGTAAAAGTGCCTGGAGCCTTGCGCGCCAGCTCTTTTAGAAGCGGCCTGTTGAAATCCGTAAGCTCCAGAAGCGTAAGGTCTGTTGTAATCTTAAATAAACGCTCGAAGAAAATTATCATTCCGAACGTAAATACCGGACTGATAAGTGCATTGGAAGCGGCAAAGACCAGTTCGAGCACAATGTTATTAATTGTATCAAACCTTTCCAGGCCGAAGGCAAAAATGCTGACGGCATAGCCGAGCAGTATATAAACAAAAGAGCGGAAGACCTGTGTGCGGTTTTTGATATCGCGCACCGTGTAGGAAGCCAGTGCACCGGCAAAGATATTCATTGCAACAAAAGAATAATCATTACCCCTTAAACCCCCGGCAATAAGAGAAATAACAACCGTACCGTAGAAACCTACCCTGGAATCAAATATTATTGTAAGCAGCATTGAAGCTGCCGGAATAATTATTAGCAGGTAAACCGGCGAGTCGACATTTATCTGATGCACCAGGAATGCAACAAAGCTTATGAACAAGACGATGATGGAAATAAGGAGTATCTTAACGTTGTCGCCGTAAACTTTTTTCCTGAACAGGAACAGGTATATTACAAAAAGAGCAAGTATGAGAAGTACGTGCAGAAACTTTCCCAAAAGCTGCGTATAGCTGTTAATAAAGCCAAGTTTTTCGGCCTTAGCTCTTCTGTAAGAATCAATTTTGAGCTTTGTCTCCTCGCTTATCCTGTCGTGCTTTGCTATTATTCTTTCATTCTCATTTACAATGCCGATATTAGGAGAAACCTTGTTTTCTGCAACCTTTACTTCCTGCTCTGTAAGGTCTTCCCTGTATATCAGATTCGGTTTGATGAAATGAGCAATATACTCTGCCACCGCGTTATTAAGCTGCGCATCTCCGCTTATCTTTGCGGCCCTTTCGGCAACAGCCTCGCGCACACGCGTAATATCCTGAAACTTCGTCTTGGGTTCTATCTGGTCAAACTTACCTGCCCTGACGGCAATGCTGTCTTTTTTAATTTCATTATAAAGCAGGTTCAGTATATCAGATTTATATACGTCTTTTACAATATTTTCGGCAAGCGTGAGTATGTAGCGGAGATTCTGATTGTTGGGAGCTGAGAAGGTGCTTTCCGACTGCCTGAGGTTTCTGAAGCTTTTATATGAAGAAGGGCTTAGGAATATCTGGTCTTCTTCCGGCTGGCTGGCTGCCAGGTCACGGTCAATTACAGATATCAGGTACTCGTTATATTTCGAAAGAGAATCCAGCACCTGCCCGATTACGTTTTCCCTTTTCTGAAATATAGGTAAAACGCTCTCGGCAGCCCGCCTTTTTTCCTGCTTATATGCTTCAGGACTTTTATAAATCGGGAAGCTGTTGTTTGCGATTAAATCGTCGTGCAGCCAGATTGACCCCACGGTGACCTCGGATTCGATTGACTCTCCTCCGGGGAACATCATTACTATCAGAACAACTGTAACGAATAAAATAAGCAGTTTTATTCTCAGACTTTTTCTCAGAACGGACTTATCTGCGAATCCCATTCTTTTCCTTTTTTGCTCTTAATACCATCTCCAAAAACTCAGCCACACCATCTTCATTGTTTGTTCTTTTGGTGACATACTGAGCCATTCTTTTAATTTCCGGGACGGCGTTCGCCATAGCAATCTTCAGTGCTCCTGTTTCAAAAAGGCTCCTGTCGTTGTACCAGTCGCCAAGGACAGCTGCCTCTGTAATTTTTATTTTCAGGTGCTTAAGAAGCCTTTCAAGGCCGGAACCCTTTGAAACCCCGGACTTTCTTATTTCTGAATAGTAAATTCCGTCGTGATAATGCGACTTGAAGTAAGAAGCATTGATACCGAAACTGTACGGGAAGCTCATTTTGTTTTTGAGGAATTTGACCGCATCGTTCTGATCGCCTGCAACAACCACCTCAAGAACTTTTTTTGAAAGCCCGTCGTAGCTTTCCACTTCCCTGAATTCCGCCCCGAACTTGTCCAGTATATTGGGTATGGAGGAATTATATTCCGTAAAGAAAATCGCCTCGTCATGGCAGAGCGCAATTTTAAGGAAAAGCTTATCTGCCAGCTTTATAGCCTTTTTGACGTAGCGTTCAGGCACATACGAATTAAATACCGTTTCAGCATCGTAATTACTTTTAATCAGGGCCCCGTCCAGAGATATGAGCGGGGTCTTAAGTTCCAACAAAGACGCATATTCTGTTATTGCACACTGAAGCCTTCCTGAGGCCATCGTAAAACGCATGTCATAGTTCTTAAGCTCTTTAACCAGCTTCTGTGTTTCCTCACCAATCATTCCCTTGTCATTTAGCAGTGTACCATCGAGATCAAATACTATAAGTTTAAGCTCACTTAGATTATCTTTATTTATCATAACAGAAAATTACGCTTTTTTTAAGAATTTTTATTTTCATTTACCGCAGGAGCCAGTTTTTCTCTCGCTATTGCAGTACCGTTCGATTTATCAGGAATTTCATCTTTCCTGACAGAAAGCTTGCTCAAAAACCAGCCGATAAACATCGTTGTAGCCACACCAATAATGGTGTACCAGGTCCAGGCAACGAGTTTAAGTGAAATGACCGTAATCATTACAAATATACCCGAGGTAAAGCCTGCAAGAGCATCTTCCTGCGTGGCTTTTTTAACAAAGAGGCCTAAAAGGAACGTGCCCAGAAGCCCTCCATAAGTAAATGATGCAATGCTTAAGGCAAGCTCAACTACTGCACGCGATGAATTCATAAAGAATATTGCGGACAGAACCAGAATTCCAGCCCATACTATTGTAACTATCCTGGATATTCTGAGCTCTTTTTTATCATCGACGTTGTGTTTTTTGAAGTAGTTCTTAAACAGGTCCAGCATAGTCGAAGATGAAAGCGCACTCATCGAGCCTGCAAGAGTCGACATTGCAGCAGAAAAAAGACCCGCAATGATGATGCCTGAGATTCCAACGGGAAGAACGTCCAGAATGAATTTCGGGAATATCTCATCCGACTTTACATTCATCGGTCCATAGTATGCATAAAGCGCAAGGCCGACACAGAGGAACAGTGCGAACTGTACGATTACTATTATACCGCTACCAATGATAGCCTTTCTTCCGCCTGAAAGATTCTTTGCCGTAAGAAGTCTCTGAACAATGATCTGGTCTGTTCCGTGCGAAGCCATTGAAAGGAAAGTACCTCCCAGTATGCCGCCTATAAAAGTATAAGGCGTCGAGAAAAATCCCGATATGCCGTTTTCAAAACCCCAGTTGATAACATTTAATTTATTGTTCGGAGCTGCGGCATTGACAACTGATGTCCAGCCTTCAGGCAGCAGTTGCAGAAGAAATATTCCTGCAATAGCAGCGCCGCCAAGATAGATAAACATCTGAATTACCTCAACCCATATAACCCCTTTAACGCCGCCGGTATATGTATAGATTAAAGTAACACAGGCGATAATAGCAATGGCCACCGGATAGTTGATGTTCAGCATCAGCTTCAAGGGAATTGCTGCTGCAAAGAGCCTTACGCCGTCGGCAAGTGTCCTGGTAAGCAAAAATACAACAGACGCAAAAGACCTCGTCTTAACGCCGAACCTGTTTTCCAGGAAGGCATAAGCCGTAGAGAGTTCACCTTTGTAATACTGTGGTAAAAAGAAATATGCTATGACAACTCTTCCAATCAGATATCCTAAGGTAAGCTGCAGGAAATTGAGATTTGTCAGATACGCAACGCCCGGAATTGAAATAAAAGTAAGTGTGCTTGTTTCCGAGGCAACAATTGAAAAACAGACTGCCCACCATGGAACAGCCTTGGCACCTAAGAAATAATCCTTGGCAGACTTTTGTTTTCCGCCCGAGACAACACCGAAAATTGCAATGCCTATCAGATAGGCCACAATAATAACATAATCAATTGTACGGTCCAAAATTATACCTATATTTTTTCGAGTTCAGAAATAGCTTCATTAACCGTATTGCAGACCGGCAGAACCCTGTCGAGCTGTGAAATACGAATTAATGTCATGACATTTTTTGAAGGGGAGGCAAGCCTGATGTGCCCCTGATTTCCGCTTAATATACGGTAGGCAAGAAGCAGGGCGCTTAAACCAGAACTGTCGCACGTTTCTACTTCAGACAGATCGACAATAAGCTTACTTATCTCTTCTGCATGAAGCATAATCGTAAATTCTCCCTTAACCATTCCGGCAAGAGAAGAATTAAGACGTTTTTCGTTTAATTTGAAGATTGAAATATCCCCAACTCTTTTTACTTCAAAGTCCATATTTATTCTCTCTGTTAAAACATTTGTAGCGAATTTAATAAATTTCTATATGAAAATGCAGAGTTAATTTCATTATTTATAATCTGCAGATTATAAAATTTATCCGAATTTCTCTTCCGGAAACCGATTCTGTATTTCGAATCCACCAAATTCGCCGCAACGCTGCAATAAATATTCTCAGGGATATTCAAATCCACAACAACGTCAAACTTTTCCTGCCTGAGCATGTGAGCAAACCTTCTTTTCGGCAGCTCCAGGCGCGTCATGTCCTCAGGCTTGACCTGAATATAATTATAATAGCTGTTGTGCCAGAGGTTTGCTATCTTATCCTCTTTCACAAACAGACTGACTTTCTTTCCCTTCTTCATAATTAAACCGGCAAACTCAAGCGCATTGCTGAAGTCCTCACTGCTCTCGGGCATTACAATCAGGAAGCTTTCAGCATCGGCAACAAAGCCCGAGAAAGACTGCGGCGCATAAGACTCCTTAGCGTCACTTTTCTTTAAGAATGTCCTCGAGGCAATCAGATAACCCAAACGGCTTCTGAGTGTCTCGAAGAAGCGGTTATTATCCTTTAAGGAGGTCAAGGAATTCGTCTTCATTTATGATTCTCACGCCAAGCTGTTCAGCTTTAGCCAGTTTTGAACCGGCATTTTCGCCGGCAAGGACAAAGTCAGTTTTCTTGCTGACACTGGAGGCTACTTTACCCCCTGCAGCAATTATTTTATCGGACGCCTCCTCACGCGTAAAACGGTAAAGAGTTCCTGTAAGTACAAAGGTTTTATTCTCAACTGCGCTTAAAGCCTGAAGTTTCCCTTCCGCCTGGAAGTTAAGCCCTTCTTCTTTAAGGCTTTCAACTATCTGCCTGTTTTTTTCATCGGAGAAAAACTTCCTGACGCTTTTGCTGATGCTTGGCCCGATCTCATAGACCGACTCAATTTCCTCTTCAGAGGCGTTCATAAGATCGTCTATAGACCTGAAATGCTCGGCAAGCTTGCGTGCAGCACCTGCCCCCACATATCTTACACCAAGAGCAAAGAGAACTTTTGAGAATGGCTGCTGCTTACTTTTTTCTATAGATTTCAGAAGATTATCAACACTTTTCTCCCCTAAACGCTCGATCTGAATAAGCTCACTTCTTCTATCCTTTAACTTATAAATATCCGCATAAGTATTCAAAAATCCAAGTTCAACAAACAAGTCCACAAGCGACTCTCCAAGCCCCTCAATATCCATTGCCCCGCGGGATGAAAAATGCTCAATCCTCCCTTTAATCTGGGCCGGGCACTGGTGGTTTTCACAGTAAATTGCAACTTCGCCTTCGGGCTTGAACAGCAGAGAGCCGCACACAGGACATACCGATGGTACCTCCGGCTCTTTGCTGCTAGCGGGCCTTTCGCTTAGGACCACAGCAACCACTTTGGGTATTACGTCGCCGCCCTTTTCAATTATGACGGAGTCCCCTTCGCGAATGTCTTTTCTTTTAATTTCATCTGCATTATGCAAAGTGGCACGGCTTATTGTGGAGCCGGATAAGAACACAGGTTCCAGGTCCGCTACCGGCGTCAGTGTGCCCGTGCGGCCAACCTGCCAGACAATCCTGCTTAGTTTTGTAACCGCCTGGCGCGCTTTGAACTTAAATGCCACGGCCCAGCGGGGGCTTTTGGCAATTGTACCTAAAATCCTTTGCTGGCGCAGTGAATTTACCTTTATAACGGCACCGTCAATTTCATAGGTAAGAGTGTTCCTTATTTCTTCAAGATGCCTGCAGAAGGAGAGCACTTCATCTATATTCCTGCAGAGTTTGTACTCCTTGTTAACCTTGAAGCCCAGCTTCTGCAGCAGTTTCAGGTTTTCAGCGTGCGTTTCAAAACCGTTTTGAGGGTTTAAGAGATAATAAACAAATATGCTCAAAGGGCGTGAGGCAACAAGCTTCGGATCCTGGAGCTTTATTGTACCGGCCGCAAGATTTCTTGGATTTGCAAAGAGTTTTTCGCCTCTTTCCTCGCGCTCACGGTTAAGCTTCCTGAAGTGCTCTATCTCTATATATATTTCCCCTCTGACCTCAATATTATCCAGCCTGTGATCTGTAACAAACTCTCTTTTCAGGCGCAGGGGAACAGACTTGATCGTCTTGGCATTAGCCGTAATTTCTTCGCCGATCGTGCCGTCGCCGCGCGTAGCTGCAGTTATAAGGACGCCTTTTTCATACCTCAGGCTCACCGAAACGCCGTCAATTTTCATTTCCACAACGTATTCCACGTTTTCGCCCTTCGGTAGGCCTTCTCTGACACGCCTGTCAAAATCCAGGAGCTCTTTTTCGCTGTACGTGTTTGCAAGGCTCAGCATCGGTACAATATGCGTAACGGGCTTAAATTCCCTGGTCAGGTCACGCCCGACCCTCTGCGTCGGAGAGTCAGGAGATATCAGCTCTGGATTCTCCTCCTCAAGACTCTGGAGCTCTTTAACGAGCATATCATAATCATAATCGCTTATGGAAGGCTCGGCGAGAACATAATACTTGTAATCATGTTCCCGTATCAGTTCTATGAGTTCTTCAATTCTTTTCTGGGCGATATTACTCATTCTTGTCTTTTGATGATTTGACGGCTCTCGAAGAAGCTACTCCGCTTGAATCAATTCTAAGCACTCTTACAGTTCCCTTGCCGCCAGAGAAACTGAGCGGATTATTATTTAACATCAGCTCAACGGAACCGGAGTTTCCAAGAATTACTTTGAAATTTCTCCTGGCCTTTATGTCCTTTTCCGTGTTGGGCTGAAGGTTAAATTCGCTTACGCGTGTACTGTCTGCTGTAATCTTAACCCACGTAAGATCTTTGGTTTTTACCTTTAAGGTAAGACTGTCATTTGATGCAGACTGAGGAGCCGTCTGCGCTGGAGCAGTAGCTGCAAGGCTGTCGGTCTTAGGTTTATTGTTCTCAATATATTCCTCATAAGGCTTTTCTGTAACTATTTCCTTTGAAGAATGATGGAAGAACATGAAGTAAGCAGCTACAATCACAATAAAAAGCAGAATACCTATTCCTGCAACAATCAGATTACCTCTGCCTGACTGTTGAGACAAGGAGTCGTCCTCAGACAGCGGGGCAGATGTATCGATAGAATGATATTCTTTTTTGGGGTGCTTTGGCTGCTGCGGTGGTCTTTCCTCCCTCTGAGCATGGTGAGTTTCCTCTTCCTGCCGTTCCTGGTATTCGTGACCGCCTTTTGCAGCCTCAAATTTCCGGATTACAGCCTCTTCGTCCATGCCAACTGCGGCAGCATATGATTTAATAAAAGCCTTCAGATATACCTCAGGCAGCACCTCAAAATTACCATTTTCAATAGCTTCAAGGTATTTTATGCTTATACGTGTCTTAACAAACATCTGCTGAAGCGTAATTTCCTGCTTCAGCCTGTTTTCTTTCAATTCCTCTGCTAATTTTCTCATCATTAGTGACCCATGTAATACAACTTTTAATTGTTCATTATTAAAATATTAAAAACTTTTTATAATAGATATGCAATTATGAGAAAAATTGGCAACATTTGCCAGCCAAATCAACCAACCCTGTCCATCCTGCATGCAAAGGCGCCGTCAGTATTGTTTACATGCGGCAGTGTCTGAAGACACCCGTTTTCATCTATCAGTTCCTCAGGAACCGCGCCGCAATTCCTGTTAATTACAAATTCCGGATGTGTTGAAAGGAAGCGGCTTACTATTTCAAAGTTTTCATCAGGCTCAATTGTACAGGTGCTGTAGACTAATGCCCCTCCGGCCTTAACCAGGGAAGCCGCCTTCTCCAGGAGCTCAGACTGCAGGGCGTTCAGGTTTCTGATATCAGAGGGATCTCTTTTCCATTTGATGTCCGGCTTCTTCGACAGCGTCCCCATCCCCGAGCACGGTGTATCCAGCAAGACACGGTCAAAAGGCTCATCTTCATACCTTAATGCGTCGGCCTCTAAGGTCCTGACGTTGGTAATACCAAGGCGCTCAAGATTTTTCCTTAAGGACTTAAGCCTGCTCTCATACTTATCTATTGCAACAATTTCCCCTTCATTATTCATCAGGTTGGAAATATAGGTGGTTTTCCCTCCCGGGGCGGCACAGAGGTCCAGGACACGCATGCCGGCCTTTGGATCTAAAAGCCTGCATGAAAACCCGGTGCTTTCGTCCTGAATATTAAAATACCCTTTAGAGAAATACTCCCAGTCCATGATATTGGTAACCGTATTAAGCCTGATGAATTCAGGCAGGAACCTGCCCGGCGAATATTTCAATGAAACGCTGTCTAGAAGCTCCTTGAATTCTTCAACGGTTGTCTTTTGTGTATTTACCCTTAAGGAGAGCCCCGGCCTTTCATTGTTTGCAATCAGCAGCTTTTCAGCTGCCTCAGGACCGAATCTTGTTATCCAGCGCTTTACCATCCAGAGCGGGTGGGAATAGTAGACGCTTAAATAAAGCGCAGCGTCCTCATTGGGATCGGGATAACGGATAACGTCCTTGCTGCGTATTATGTTTCTTAAGACGGCATTAATAAGACCTGCAGACTTCTGCCCCTGTAGCCTTTTAATCAGCTCCACGGCCTCGTTGACTGCCGCATAGGCTGGAATTTTATTTAAGAACAGGATCTGATAAGCTGCCACACGGAGTGTGTTCTTTACGTTCGGAACGCTTTTGGAGAACTGCCCCCTGAAAAAACTGTTTAATATCCAGTCGATCCTGCCGCTCCAGCGGCAGACGCCGTGCACTATCTCGTAAAGCAGGGCTTTATCCTGCCCCGAGAGTCCTGAGGTCTTCATTTCATTTTCAAGGAGCTTTTCCAGATAGGCATCCGTGCGGTCAATTCTGTTTAAGACCTTGACTGCTATGCCTCTTGCACCCGCATACAAATCAGACTTTGTCTGATCTTCCTCATGTACCATATATAATAGAGTTTCCCTTCCGTACTTGTCCGAAAGCTGAGAGGTAATCACATCTTCCGGAGAATTAGAGTTAAAAATCAAATAATTACTGCACAAATATATTACACAAATATATCAATAAGGATAACCTTTTTTCCTTCTTTCCTTAGTAGTTAAATCAAATATTTTTCTAAAAAGTTTCTCATCCTGCTCTGTCATATTATAATCGCGTCTTAGCATGGCGCGCCTTGCAGTTTCGATCGACCTTTGCAGGTCGTAAGTCGTTACTGCATCGCTTCCGCCCCAGGAGAAAGAGGGGAGGTACTTTGCCGGGAACCCTGCTCCAAAGATGTTGCATGAATAACCTACAATTGTGCCCGTATTAAACATCGTATTAATGGCGGTTTTTGTATGATCTCCCATTATGGCACCCAGAAACTGCGTCCCTGAGTCAACAACCTCACCGTTAACGTAAATCTTAACCGACCCGTAATTATTCTTAAGGTCGCTGCAGTTCGTATCGGCACCTATATTGACCCAGCTTCCCAGGTACGCGTGCCCCATAAAGCCCGAATGCTGCTTGTTTGTAAAGGGCAGTATTATCGTATCTTCTACCTCGCCGCCTATCTTGCAGATCTTGCCAATACTGACATTATCGTAAATTCTTGCGCAGCTTTTAACCTGGCTGCCCTCACCTACATAAACCCCGTCTTCAATTACTGCGTTGGCTCCAACTACGGCGTTCTTATCTATATATATTGGCCCTTTTTCAGCGTCCAGAACCGCACCGGGCTTTATCTCGGCCCCCTCATCAATAAATATGTTCCCTTTTTCCAGAAGATGTGCCCCCGGATAGACTTTTCCCAGTATTTTTTCTTCTTTATCGCGCGTAAGTATTTCAAAATCGCAGAGGAGCTGCTGGCGGTTATTTGTAATGAGGTCCCAGATGTAATCGATGTGCCTGATTTCCACCTGCTCGGCCGGAATGCCGTCAAAATCAGCCATGGAGAAGAGGTCGAAAAGATTTCCTTTGAGTTCCTGGAGCTTCGAGCCTGAAACCCTGGCTGCAATAATAGTCCCTTTGTTAAGATAAAGCTTGTTTCCTGTGTCCTCTAAGGGGATCTGGCCCATCATGTCCGGGGGAGCCAGAATGCGGCCATTGACAAAAAGGCATGCATCGTCCTCAATTTTATTTACGTCCACATTTGGATTTTTTGCCTTTACAACCGGTTCAAGATACTGCCTGCAATGAAGCGAGTATTTGACTTCCGGATAGGCGCGAAGTATTTTCGCCCTCAGTGAATTTATGCCGCAGATAAGATCGTACGTAGGCCTTGAGTAGATCAGGGGTTCGAGCCTGTCAAAATATATATCCTCGAAAATGCATAGCTGCATATGACACCCTCTTTAGTTCTGTGAAAATGTATTTTAATTAAATATACTCACACTGCTATGAGAAATGCCAGACGGCTGGAATTTTAAATGCCCCGGCCTAAAATGCAGAAACCGGAAGATGACACCGTAAAATGGCTTCAAAGCACCAAATTTGTTCAAAATCAGATGGGATACTGCAAAAACTGAGAGTCTTGAGGCAGGATCAGCTGCTATAGGGAGCTCTTTAACGGAAAAAAATTTTCCGTTAAAGAAACCCAAGAAAAGTTATTATTTTGCTGCTGTTTTAGCGTATTTTCTGTTAAATCTTTCAACTCTACCGGTTGAATCGATAAGTTTCTGCTTACCGGTAAAGAACGGATGGCAATTTGCGCAAATTTCGAGTTTTATGTCACCGGCTGTTGAGCGGGTTGTAAAAGTATTGCCACATACACAACTTACAGTAGCTTTTTTGTATGAGGGATGAATTCCTGCTTTCATATTGTACCTTGCCTTCTAAAAATATTATTTTCAAATATAAATAACACTAATGTTAAATTCAATTCTTAAAAAGGGTTAAGCCTTAATTATTCTTCCACTTCTTTAGGTGCCTTTGTGGGAATATCCAGCTCTTCCATTTTCCTGTATAAGGAAGAAAGACCGATCATAAGAGCCTTGGCCGCTTCTTCTTTATCGTAATTATATTTTTTAATTGTTTTTATTATGTGCTCGCGCTCAAAAATCTTAAGCGCGTCCTTCAGGGCATCGGGGAAATTATCGCTGAATGTGTTGCCTTTTAAGTAATCCGAGAGATCATTAATTGTAATTACTTCATCTCTGGCGAATATTATTGCCCTTTCAATTACGTTTTCTAACTCTCTAACACCGCCGCGCCAGTCATGGTTCATTAAAAGTCTCATGGTCTCATTATCTACCCCGACTATCTTGCGCCCCATCTCGACCCTGAACTTTTCAATAAAATGGCTCACCAGGACCGGTATGTCTTCTCTTCTTTCATTAAGAGAGGGGAGTTTAATTTCCACAACGTTCAGCCTGTAGTAAAGATCCTCCCTGAATTCCCCGGTTTTGGTTTTCTCAAAAAGGTTCTGGTTTGTTGCTGCAATAATCCTGACGTCAGTTGTAACGGGCCTTGTTGCACCAACCGGAATGAACTGCTTGTCTTCCAGGACTCTCAGGAGTTTCACCTGCATATTAAGAGGAAGGTCGCCAATTTCATCTAAGAAAAGTGTCCCTCCGTCGGCTACCTTAAAAAGACCCATTTTATCTTCGGTTGCCCCGGTAAATGCCCCTTTTTTGTGCCCGAAAAGCTCGCTTTCAATCAGGTTCTCAGAAATTGCGCCGCAGTTTACAGGAAGGAATATCTGGTCTTTTCTGTGGCCGTTAAAGTGGATTGCCTTTGCAACCAGCTCCTTTCCGGTACCGCTTTTACCTACTATCAGAACGTTGCTGTTTGTCTGTGAAACCCTGGAGATTAGGTCAAAAACCCTCTGCATAGGTTCACTTTTACCTATAATGTTCTGGAAGCCCACCTCAGAGGAAAGCCTCTGGCGGAGCGATTTGTTTTCAGTTGAGAGCTTCTTATATGAAATAAGCCTTTTCAGGCGTAAAATCACGTCGTCAAACTCAACCGGTTTAATAAAATAATCATATGCGCCCTCTCTTAAGGCCTCAATTGCGGTTTTAACCGAGGCATAAGCCGTCATTATAATAAAAAAAGTCTCAGGCGAAATCCTGGCAGCTTTCTGCATGAGCTCAATTCCATCCACCTTGGGCATTTTAATGTCGGTTAAAACAACGTCATAATCATCATTGCTGATTTTTTGAAGTGCTTCCTCACCATCGGCAGCGGTTTCCGCTTTGTAGCCCTCATCCCTAAGGAGCATCTCCAGCGACTCGCGGATTACTTTTTCGTCGTCAACAATAAGCACTTTAGCACACATTTAATAACTCCAATTATTTAATTTACACTTTGATGTAAAGGCAGTTTAACCGTAAAGCTGCTGCCCTGTTTTAACTGACTTTGAACCAGTATGTCACCCTTAAATTTCTTCATTATGCCGTAACTGACCGAAAGCCCAAGGCCCGTACCCTTGCCAACCTCCTTGGTTGTAAAGAAGGGATCGAAGATCTTGCCCATGGTATCCTTGTCCATTCCGCAGCCGTTGTCCCTGATTTCAATATATACATTTTCCTTGTCGTGCGAGGAGATAACCTCAATTTTACCTTCCCCGTTAATTGCATCCAAGGCGTTAAAAAGGATGTTAATTAAAACCTGCAGTATCTGGTCGGGAACAATGTTAATTTTAGGCAGATCATTGTCGAGCCTGGTTTCAAAAAGCACTTTTTTAACCCTCTTGTCGTACTTGACGATTCCAAGGGCGGTTTTTATAACGTCCGTAATCTGAATAAGCAGCATTTCATGGCTGGGTGGCCTTGAGAAATCCACGAGCTCGCGGACGATCCTTGAGATCCTGTCTATATTCAGCTTAATGTTTGCAAGCTGCTCACTGAAAAGCGAGTCGGCAGAACGCCTCTGCAGTATCTGCACGATCGAGGAAATTGACGTAAGCGGGTTACCTATCTCATGGGCCACACCGGCTGCAAGCTGCCCTATGACGGCAAGCTTTTCCGACTGGTCTATCTGCTGCTGGAGCTTTTTGACCTCCGTAAAATCCTTTATAATTACGGAGCGGCCTATGTACTCGCCGTCGCTGCTTGGAAGAAGCTTAATATTAAGTTCAACCGAGACTATTTTTCCGAGCTTTGTCATTCTTTCAGTTTCAGCTACTTTTACAAAGCCCTCCCTTATAACCTCGCCTCTTATATATTCCAGCTCCTTAAAGTACTTCTCTTCCTTGGGAAGCAGAAGGGAAGAGGGCTGCCCGATTACCTCAGCTTCATTATAGCCGAAGATTATCTCGGCGCCTTTATTCCAGGCGATAAATTTTTCATTCTGGTCTATCAGCATTATGGCGGAATCTGAAGTGTGAAGTATATTTTTCAGGTACTGCTGGTTAATCTCAAGCTTAAGAGCCAGGCTGTCGCGGTCATGCGAGATTTCCTTCATCTGCGCTTCCTGGTGAAGCATGCTGTAGCGGGCGTAAAGGTTTTCAATTATCTCGTCAACAAATTCCACAATTATAATAGGGTCGTAGCCAGAGTTCTTGTCCTTGTCTATAAAGTGCAGAATGGAAACCCTTCCGTTATTAAACAGCTGGCTTACCTCCAGCAGGTTCAGCTTGGCATTTTCAAATAAATTAAAGATATCAATCAGATAATTATCGGCCAAAGAATAGTCGGATTTTTCCAGAATCTCCCTTATCACCTCAAGCGTGCTTTCGACGAAGAGATTAACCTGGCCCTGCGTCAGCTTCCCCTCAAAGAGCCTCAGCAGAACGCTCGTCCAGTTATTCTTTATAAAATCGAAATTCTTCTTTAATAATTCTAATATGATCTTTTTCATTATCCTAAAAACACCTTTGCTACATCCAAAAGCAGGGAGGGCTGATTAAACAGCGCCGTCCTGAACAGGCTGCCCAGCGTCCTTTTATCCCCCGGCACCTTAAGAAAAGAATGGGCAATGGAATTAAACTTTTCGTCTGAAAAGTTATAAATCCCGTTCTTTATGCGGTTAAATACCTCATGGCGTTTTCCGAGCCTGTCGTTCCAGGCCCTGTCGTAAGTCATTACGTGCTCAGGCTTATTATTAAGCACAGATTCCGCTGCAATTCTGCCTGCAATTGATCCGCCTATCATGCCGCTTATTATGCCTCCCCCCGAAAGAGGGTTTACCTGGCGCGCCGCGTCGCCGGTTAGCATAATGCCGGGGGCAGATATCCTGCCCAGAGTAACAGAGCAAGGTACACCGCCTGCAATTGAAGTCAGCACCGGGGCATCCGGAAAGTTACTTTCCATGAAGCTGTTCAGGTAAGACACCGCAGAGCGTTTTTTGCCTGTAAGGCCGCTTACGCCAAGACCTATATTAGCCGAGCGGTTACCCTTGGGGAAAACCCAGAGGTATCCTTCGGGGGCAACATCCTGCCCGAAATAAAAATAACACGTATTGGGATCGACATCAATGTTGGAAGCCGTAACCTGTGCACAGCACTCCATGTCGCGGAAATCCACATGCGTCTTTAAGCCCGCCCAGCGCCCTACGCGGCTTTCAACCCCGTCGGCTGCAATGACAATTTTAGCCCTGACTTCTTTTTCTTCCCCGCGGTACTGGTATTTTACGCCTGAAACGCGGCCATCTTCCATTAGGAGCCCCGAGACATAGGCCCTAGTCAAAACTTCGGCGCCCGCATTGGAGGCCATTCTGGCCAGTTCATAGTCAAAAACTCTTCTTTCCAGTATGTAACCCGTGTCCGTAAACCCTATTATTACTTCTGAATTATCAGGAGAAATAAGAGAAAACTTGTCTATTGAAGAAGCGATCCATTTGGGGTCGGGTGTTAAAAACTCTTCAACTCCGGCCTTGCTTACGGCCTCGCCGCACCTTACCGGATAGCCAACGTCCCTGTCTTTTTCCAGCATCAGTACCGAGATCCCCTTTTCGGCAGCAAATTTGGCTGCTATCGATCCGGCCGGACCGGCGCCAACAACAATAAGATCATATTCAGCTTTCAACGTTTACCCTCACAGTTTCTTTCTTGTTGAATTTCAGGGTCTCAAAAGGGCAGCTCCAGACGCACTTACAGCAGTTCGTGCACAATTGCTCAATAATTCTGATCTCAGCTTCTTTAAGCTCAATGGCATCTTCAGGGCAGACGCCCACACAACAGCCGCAAAAATCGCATTTATCCGGCAGAATCTCTATCATTAGCATAACAGCAACGCCTTTCTGAAAGTTTAATTTTAATACAGAGCAAACATAAGAAAAAAAACAATGAAAGTAATTGAGGATTTTCAAAAATGAGAATTTTGTAGGAGTATTAGGGGGTATTTTGAGGCGGATTTGAGAAAAACAGCTCTTTTCCGCCCCACATTAAACTCAGTTTTACTTGGAATGGCGCATTTCAAGGTTTTTTACTATGTCCGTAAATTCAATTTCCTGCTCAGCGAGCATTACAAACATATGATAGATGAGGTCCGAGGTCTCATTTATCAGCTCGTTTTTATCCCTGTTTTTGGCTGCAATTACGGTTTCAATGGCCTCTTCACCAACCTTCTGTATTATTCTGTTGGCCCCTCTTTGAAAGAGCTTTGTTGTGTATGAGCCTTCCGGAAGCTTTTCTTTCCTGTCCTTAATAAGTGAGAAAAGCTCGTTTAGGAAGTTAATTGAACCTGGCTTTTCCGGGAAAAAGCACGAGTAGCCCCCAGTGTGGCAGGTGTTGCCTTCAGGATTGGCTTTAATCAGAAGTGAATCGTTATCACAGTCCTGCGCTACACTCACTAATTTAAGATAATTGCCTGAAGTTTCTCCTTTTGTCCAGAGCCTCCCTTTTGAGCGGCTGAAGAAAGTAACAAGCCCCGACTCCATGGTTTTATCCAGGGCTTCCTTATTCATGAAGCCCAGCATAAGGACTTCGCCGTTTGAATTGTCTGTTACAACTGCGGGTATAAGCCCGCCCATTTTATTAAAGTCCAGTTTGCTTATATCAATCATTTTTTAACCTTAAAGCCTTACTTTTATATTATTTTCCTTTAGATACTTTTTTAATTCTTTTATTTCCAGAATGCTGAAGTGGAACAGGCTTGCTGCCAGGCAGGCATCCACCCTGGCCTTAAGGAAAGCCTCCAGGAAATCCTCTTTTTTCCCGGCTCCGCCCGAGGCGATAACAGGAATTGTTACAGACGAGGTAATTTCCCGGAGGAATTCCACGTCGTAGCCATCCTTTGTGCCGTCTTTATCCATCGAGGTAAGGAGTATTTCACCCGCCCCGAGTTCAGCCGCCTTTTTGCACCAGCTGAGGCCTTCGAGCTCAGTTTCCTCGCGTCCTCCTTTTACATAAACCTTATAGAGGCCGCCCGCCCGCTTTACGTCAATTGCAGCTACT
This sequence comes from Ignavibacteria bacterium, assembly GCA_025612375.1. NCBI lineage: Bacteria > Pseudomonadati > Ignavibacteriota > Ignavibacteria > Ignavibacteria bacterium. The sequence goes on along the minus strand of JAAXKN010000002.1, from coordinate 142,320 downwards.
ATGGCCTGGCTGCCGAAGCGCCTGGAGGCCTGTGTAATAAGCTCAGGATTGCGGACAATTGATGAGTTAAGCGATACCTTGTCGGCACCGGCCTTAAGAAGGCTTTCAATGTCCTTCAGCTCCGAAATGCCGCCGCCCACTGTAAAAGGGATCCGGATAGCCTTTGCCACCTTTTCAACCAGCCCCAGGAGTGTTTTTCTTTTCTCGGCCGAAGCCGTTATATCAAGGAATACAAGTTCATCTGCGCCTTCACTGCTATAGCGTTCTGCAAGACTGACTGCATCCCCGGCATCAATTAAATTTACAAAGTTCGTCCCTTTAACCACTTTCCCGTCTTTAACGTCCAGGCACGGAATAATTCTTTTGCTAACCAACTTCTGAAAGCTCCTTTAAGCTGATCCTGTTTTCATAAATTGCCTTGCCTACTACAACCGCGTAAGCATTAAGTTCCGCCACTTTCCGGACGTCCTCAATATCCTTAATGCCTCCCGAGGCAATCAGCTTAATGCCCGGAAATTCACTAATAATATCCTGGTAGAGTTTTATGTTTGTGCCCGAGAGCATTCCGTCGCGCGAAATATCGGTACAAAGGAAAGTATCCACACCCCGGCCCATGCAGTACGTAATATGGTCTTTTAATGACATCGCGGTCTTCTCCGTCCACCCTCTGACGGCAATCATGCCGTCTTTAACGTCGGCTGCAACCACTACCTTTTCTGCTCCGTACTTTTCAACTATAGCTTCAAATTCCTTTTTATTTTCTACCGATAAAGACCCGATTATTACACGGTCGGCGCCTGAGGAAAAGATTTTGGCCACTGAAGCCTCATCCCTTACGCCCCCGCCAAACTCCAACTTAAGTCCTGTCTTGGCTTTTATCTCCCTTACAGTCTCAAGCACCGAGACGCTGCCCGTCCTGGAGCCCTCCAGATCCACCATGTGGAGCCAGGAGAATCCGCTCTCTTCAAAAATCCTTGCCTGCTCGAGCGGGCTGTTTTCGTAGAAGGTGACCTTACTAAAATCCCCTTCTTTAAGTCTTACAATTTTATTCTGATATAAATCTATTGCTGGTATTACAATCATATTTCAAGAAAGTTATTTAATAGTTTAAGACCCGCTTCGCCCGACTTTTCCGGGTGAAACTGGATCCCGTAATAATTATCTTTTTCCAACGCTGCCGTAAAATCGATGCCGTGATTTGCCACGGCGGTTGTAAATTCACCCGCGGGCAGGTAATAGGAATTTGCGAAGTAGAAAAACTCCCCGTCTTTAATATCCTTAAACAGTTTGCTCTCCTTCTTCTGGAAAACTTCATTCCAGCCCATATGCGGAACGTTAACCTCTGCAGGATCGAACTTCTCAACCCTCCCCGGCACAACGCCCAAGCACGGGATATTTCCTTCTGTTGAATATTCACTCAAGAGCTGCATCCCAAGACATATGCCAAGAAGGGGCTTTTTAACTATTCTTAAGAGATTAATCAAGTTATAGCGGTGAAGCTGCTTAATTGCAAATGATGCCTCTCCGACCCCCGGGAATATAACCTTATCCGCCCTGCAGATATCCGCCTCCTTGTTGGTTAGCACAAACTCGTGCCCCAGCTTCTCCAGGGCGTTGGCTACCGAGGCGGTATTTCCGGCGTCATAGTCAATAAGAGCTATCATAAAACTCCTTTTGTTGATGGTAATTTATCTTCATTTCTTTCATCCATCCTCAGGGCCTCATTTAAGGCTTTTGCAAAAGCCTTAAACATGGCTTCAATCTTATGGTGGTCGTTTTTCCCCTTGGCCCTCAGGAATACGTTTGCCTTGAGGCCGGAGGAGAGTCCGCGGAAAAATTCCTCTGTCAGCTCAACGGGGAAGTCGCCTACTTTCTCTCTTTTGAATTTGCACTTGAAGTTGAGGTACGTCCTGCCCCCTAAGTCAATTGCGCATTTTGCACTGGATTCATCCATGGGGAGGAAAAACCCGTAGCGCTTGATGCCGAGTTTGTCTCCCAGGGCTTCGCTTATCGCCTGGCCCAGCGTTATGCCGGTATCCTCAACCGTATGGTGTTCATCCACAAAAAGATCCCCTTTAACCTGAACCTTGAGGTCTATGTTGGCATGCTTTGAAATCTGCTCTAGCATATGGTCAAAAAACCCGACGCCGGTTGAGATTTCAGAAATGCCCTCACCGTCTAAAGAAACTTCAACATTTATATCGGTCTCTTTTGTCTTCCTCGTCTTTATGGAGTGCCTCAGGCTTTTTATAACCTGTTGGGCTGCTTTGCCGAAAGTGTCCGTCTTCGACCCTTCTTTTACGGCTATTATACCGCCACCGGGCTCTGAACTCCCGGAGGCTGTTATATAAAAATCCCCCGTGCTTCCGTCTGAAGCCTTGCCGAGACTAATTGCCTCCAGCGTAAGCACCTTTTCCAGGGCGCCACTGATTTTTCCGTTCTTTACTTCAAGAAGAAGGCCCTTGCGGCTCAGCTTTTTTAAGCCCGTAACAAGCCCCCCTGAAAGAGGAGAGGTAAGATCAAAAAATTGTTTATCTATTACAACTTTATTCATTGGATTTATTTATAAGAGTTTTTTAATTATGTCCAGAAATTTATTGTTTTCATATTCTGTACCTATTGAAACCCTGAGGCATCCCTCAAGCATCTCGTAGGAGCTCCTGTCGCGTATTATAACCCCTTCGTCTGCCATTTTCTTCTGAATGAGCTTTGCATCCCTGCACTTAAAAAGAAGGTAGTTGGCGTCTGAAGGATAGACTTTTAATATGCCCGGAATTTTCATGAGCTCATTTTTAACGCGCTCCCTTTCTGAGATGAGCTTTTGAACAAACTCGTCTTTTTTCCCGTAGTTTCCAATAGCACCGATCACGGCCTGCCTTGTAAGTGAACTGACGTTATAGGGGGCTTTAACCTTGAACAGGAGCTGAATTACCTCTTCATTTGCCACACAGAAACCGAGCCTTATGCCCGCAAGTCCCCACGCCTTGGAGAAGGTTCTGATTATGACCAGGTTCTCATGGCTATTAACCTCTTTAATAAATGAATTATCCCCTGCAAAATCAACATAGGCTTCGTCAACAGCAATGATGGCATTGAAGCTCTCAGCAAGCTTTATGACGTCACTTTTCTTTAACAGGTTGCCCGTCGGATTATTTGGCGAGCAGAGGAAAATAACTTTAACCGTCTCATCGAAATTCTTTTTTACGGCTTCAAAATCTATCTGAAACTCTTCGGTCAGGTTTACTGACTTTGTCTTTACGTTATTTATGTCGCAGGCCACCTGGTACATGCCGTATGTGGGATCCAGTATCATAACCGAGTCTTCTTTCGGCTCGCAGAAGATCCTGATTATAAGGTCTATAATCTCGTCGGAGCCAACGCCGAAGAAGAGGTTTTTCCCCTCAACGCCCAGGTATTCTCCTGCCGCTTTTTTCAGGTCCTCCTGGTGAGGGTCGGGGTAGCGGTTAAGATAAAGATCCTCGTAGTATTCAGCCGTAGATCCCAGGCTGTTTTCATTTGCATCCAGGAGTATTCCCTTTGAATACATGTCCCTTGCCGAAGTATACGGCTTCAGGTTCAGTATATTTTTTCTGGCTAACTTTTCTATCATAATTGATTTAACCTTATAGTTACAGCGTTCTTGTGTGCTCTTAAAGATTCCGTCTCGGCCAGGGTTTCAACTGCCCCCGAGATGCTCTTTAAGCCCTCACGCGTTAATTTTTGGAATGTCATTGTTTTCATAAAGCTTTCAACCGTAACTCCTCCAAAAGACTTTGCATAGCCGTATGTGGGGAGTGAATGGTTTGTGCCTGAGGCATAGTCGCCCGCGCTTTCAGGGGAGTATCCGCCTAAGAAAACCGAGCCCGCATTATTTACTAGCGCCTTATACTGCTCCGGCTCTTCAAGGTGGAGAATAAGATGCTCAGGGGCGTACATGTTGCTGAAAGTAAAGGCATCCTCCACGTTTTCAGTTACAAGGGCAAAAGATGATTCAAGCGCCTTAATAGCCGTGTCTTTTCTTGGAAGAAGCTGCAGCTGGAGCTCCAGCTGTTCAAGCACGCCTGACAAAACCTTCTGCGAGGTTGTAACAAGCACCACCTGTGAGTCACTTCCGTGCTCAGCCTGCGACAGAAGATCCGCTGCTATAAAAGACGGCTCCGAAGACTCATCCGCAATTACCAGCACCTCGCTTGGACCCGCGGGCATATCAATCGGGCAGCCCTCAAGGTCTATGCTTACCAGGAGCTTGGCCGCCGTAACATACTGGTTGCCGGGACCGAATATTTTATTTACCTTCGGAAACTCCTTGTCGCCGTAAGCCAGAAGCCCTATTGCCTGAGAGCCTCCTATTTTATAGAACTCGGTTATCTCCAGGTACTTTGCCGCATAAAGAAGCGCATCGTTAACCCTGTTATCTTTTGAAGGGGAGACGGCAACAATTCTTCTGCAGCCCGCAATGCGTGCCGGTATTCCAAGCATTAGCATTGTTGAGGGCAGTACGGCGCTTCCGCCCGGGATATAGAGCCCCACATTTTCAATTGCCCTGTATTCTCTTGAGCAGAAAATTCCTTCCATAGTTTCAGTCGCGTACGGCTTAGGCATCTGCTTGATGTGGAATTTCTGGATGTTGTCGGCTGCTTTTTTTATTGCACGCTTTACCTCACTATCCAGATTTTTCTCGGCCTCATCGAACTCAGCCCTGGATACCAGGAGGTTCTCTCCCGAAAAATGGTCAAACTTCGCGGCATATTTAAGTGCAGCCTCAAGACCCATAGTTTTTATCTCACTTAAGATAGGCCTTACGGCTTCAAAAGACTTCGATAAGTCTATTGCCGGGCGTCTTAAAAGGCTTTCTTTTTCCTTTGGGTCTAAATTCCTGAAATTATAGATTTTCATTTTTAGTCCAATCCGTTTAGTTTCAGAATATCATATTTTCAATCGGCAGAAGAAGGATTCCCGTTGCTCCTGCATCCTTAAGGTCGTTAACAATGCTCCAGAAGCGGTCTGCCGGAATTACGGCATGAACGGCAAGTGAAGCCTCGTCTGCAAGGTGAAGCACAGTGGGGCTTTTAAGCGAAGGAATAATTTCTGAAATCCTTTCAAGAGAATCCTTCGGTATATTCATCATAAGATACTTCGATTTCTTTGCCGAGAGCACGCTTCTCATTCTGCCTATCAGGTCCTGAAGAATTGCATACTTCTCCTCATTTTTCTTAAGGGCGTTGTTGGAAATTAAAACTGCTTCCGAGTCAAAAACGTTAAACGACTTCGCGAGCTTATTCATCATGAGCGTGTTGCCCGTTGAGACGATGTCGCATATAAGGTCTGCCACGCCGAGCGAGGGGGCAATTTCAACAGATCCGCTGATTTCAATTATTTTAGCCTGGAGGTTATTTGCGCTGAGGAAGAGTTTTAAGATGTTGGGGTAAGAGGTTGCGATGGTCTTGCCGTTAATGTCTTCGAGCGTTTTGGGAAGCCCGTTTTGCGGTGCGGCAATCATGAGCTTGCATTTTCCGAAGCCCAGCTTTTCGCTTACCGTAATATTTGCCTGTTTTTCATAAACCACATCCTCGCCTACAATGCCAATATCCGCAACGCCGTCCTGAACATACTCAGGTATGTCATCATCCCTTAAGAATAAAAGATCCAGCTTGTGGTTCTTGGCAGAGACGATAAGCCTGTCAGAATAGTTTTCTATATCCAGCCCGCAAAGTTTCATCAGTTCGAGCGATTTTTCAGAAAGTCTTCCTTTCTTTTGAATAGCCAGCTTTAAGTTCCCGTTTTCCATTATTATTTTTAATCCTTATTCTTTAAAAACAAAAAACCCCGGCAAGTGTGTCGGGGTTATTAAAATTCAAACTTTTTTATAGAGTTTAATACAATCCGACACCGGCAATGCAGTTAAGATGATGAGCATGATGATGTAAAGCCGCTTTAAGGCAGCCGGTTGAATGGGTCATATTAAAATTAATGTTTTTCATAACTGATAAATCAAATCTATGAAAATTAATCCTGTATTTCAAAGCATTTTTGGCTTCATATGTAAATAAATTGCATGGAAGGAAGTTTTTTCCGCAATTTTTTGCATGAATTTAAAGTTTTATTATTACTTAATATTATTATAGATTATTATGAAAGAGCCATAAGGAAGAAAGATATGATCTACTTAATACTGATCTTTGCAGTCCTCATACCAAGAGTTTCCATAGCCCTCTTGTGGTTTTTAACAAACTGGTTTAACGGCATGTTTCATACCTTACTCTGGCCCATTCTGGGTTTTATTTTCCTTCCTGTAACACTTCTGTGGTACAGCGTGGTCTTTCACTTCTTCGATAATTCCTGGGGCACGGTTCCCATAATCGGTCTTGTAATAGCACTCCTTATCGATATGTCGCCCGGCGGAAGAAGATACTACAGAAGAAGGGATTATTAGTAATACTTAAGAGATTCATCAGGTAAATTGAAGAGGTAACAGCTGCGATTATAGGCGGCACTGCAAAAAAAACAGCAGTCAGAATAATTCCATAAAACTCCCTTCGTGCCTGAGGAGCCACTCTTTTATTTGAAGCCCGCCCGCATAGCCGACCAGCTTGCCGCTGCTGCCGATTACACGGTGGCAGGGGATAACAACCGGAATGGGATTTCTCCCGTTTGCCGTACCGGCTGCCCGTATAACTTTTTCATCACCCAGGCGCCGGGCAAGTTCAAGATACGTTATTGTGCTGCCGAAAGGAATTTTAAGGAGCTCATTCCAGACCCTCTTCTGAAAAGGCGTGCCTTCAGGCTCAAGTTTTAGATCAAAAGTTTTCCTTTCAGACTTAAAATATTCATCAAGCTGCCGTAGGGTTTCCTTTAAGACCGGATGGTCACTGCCTGAAGTATACCCGCCTCCCTCTATGAACTCAATTGCATTAAGAGCCTCATCACCGGCCTTAAGCTTAAGCCATCCGAAAGGGGATTTGTAATATGCTTCAGGCATATATTAACCTTTAGAGTATTCTTACTTTAATTGTGCGTACAACCTGCTTCAGGTCATCAAAGAGCGAATCTTTGTACTTTGTATCCACGTCTGCAATAACGTAACCTATCTTCTCGTTGGTCCTTAAGTACTGCGAGACCACGTTAACGTCGTTGCGCGCAAAAATGGCGTTAATCTGCGACAGTACGCCCGGAACGTTCTCATGAACGTGCAGCAGCCTCTGTACATCGCTGATAGAGGGCAGCTGAATTTTCGGGAAGTTGACGCTCGTAAAGGTGCTCCCGGTGTAAACATATTCAAGAAGTTTGCTGGAGACAAATTCCCCTATGTTATACTGTGCCTCCTCGGTGCTTCCGCCAATATGAGGAGTCAGAAGAACATTAGGCAGGTGCTGCAATGGGGAAACAAACCTTTCGTTGGCGTCTTTCGGCTCTTCCGGGAAGACGTCCAGTGAGGCTCCGGCAACTTTACCGCTTAAAATATTTTCCTTCAGGGCTTCCACATCCACAACAAAGCCGCGGCTTAAGTTAAGCAGTATGACCCCGTCTTTCATGATTTCAAATTCTTTTTCGCCTATAAGGTTCCTGTTTGCCGGGTTGCCGTCCACGTGCACTGTAACCACGTCCACAATTCTCAGCATATCCTCAAGAAAAGACATCCTAGTTGCGTTTCCGATTGTCAGCTTATCAACCACGTCATAGTAGTAAACATCCATTCCCATCGCCTCGGCAAGCATTGAAACCTGGCTTCCTATGTTCCCGTAGCCTATAATTCCGAGCTTTTTGCCTCTTACCTCGCGGGCGTTTTCAGCCGACTTATCCCATATCCCCTCGTGGGCCTTTACGATCTTGTCGTGCAGGCGGCGTATCAGTATTATGATTTCAGCAATGACTATTTCAGCCACGCTGCGCGTGTTGCTGTAAGGAGCGTTAAAAACCGCAACGCCTTTTTTGGAGGCCGAGTCAAGGTCAATCTGGTTGGTGCCGATGCAATAGGCCCCGGCGGCCAGAAGATCGGGTGCATTTTCAAATACTTTTTTGGTTAAATAGGTTCTCGAGCGGATTCCGAGCAGTGAAACCCCCTGAAGCGCCTCAATCAGCTCGTCTTCAGAAAGGCTCCCTTTGTGGGTTTCAACTTCCACACCTCTTTTCTTCAGAACCTCATTTGCACAGGGATGTATATTTTCAAGTAATAAAGCTTTCATTAAAAGATCTCGTATATTTTATTTTCGTCAAGTCAAATGTACGATTTCTTTCAATAAATTTGTAATTATTGTCTCCGGATTGCGTCATTTAATTAACCGAATGCTTTTACGCAGGGGGCGAGCCGCCCCGCTCGCCCCTGCGTAAATAACAATTTATCCCGCCGCCCTAGAATTTCCTCTTAAATATGTCCTTCAGCTTCTCCTGGGCTTTTTTCTGCAGCTGCTGCTTTACGGTGTCAACCCTTTGCTGGGCCTGCTTCTGTATCTCGGCTTTCTTCTGCTCAATCTGCTGCTGCGCCTGCTGCTTTACCTGCTCCCGGACCTGCTGCTGAACGGTCTTTACACTGCCGCCTACAATATCGGCTGCGCTTGTGGTAACAGAAGGATTATTAATGTTGCCCCTTAAGAATGCCTTCACGTCAATTTTATCTGCTGAGACCAGGTTGATGTCTTTTTTAAGAAGCCTGTTTATTGCCTGATTGGCCTGCTGCTTTAACTGTCCTGCCGGGATCTGCACATTCATCGTATAATCAATGCTCTTATCCATTCCGTTGGAGCCGGAAAGCGTGACGTCGTAATTAAACACCTTGTATGAAAAAGGCTGAATGATGAATCTGCCGTTGCGGATCTGGAACGACGGATTGACGTTTGTAATGACGGGATTTTTCAGCGCGTCAAGCTTCAGCGCGCCTCCAACGGCTTCAAAGGGTTTGAACCCCTTTACCTCCGCCCTCTGAAGGTTAAGTATGCCGCTGCCGTTAAAAGTGTTCCAGACGGGCATCATACTAGGGTCAAGAGCCGAAGTGATATTCATCTTTGCGCCAAAGTTTCCGTGTATGTACTGCGCCATAGGCACAATCTGCCTTACACTTACAAAGCTCTCATATGTTTTGCCGATGTCGAAGTTGCTAACCGTAAAGTTAAATGCCATATTCGGATTCGCTCCGGCGGGAGTCGCATAGTAACCGGTAGCAACAAGGTTTCCCCCAAGAAGATTCATGCTCAGGCTCTGCATGGAAATCTTCCTGTCGCTAATGGCAATAACGCCTCTTACATTATCAAGCGTCAGGTTGTCATAGATCATCCTGCCTATGCTTGAGTTCATGGTAAAGTTAATTCTCTCGGGAAGCTCCACGGCCTGCATCTTAGTGCCTGAGGGGGTCGTCTTTACCTGCTCTTTTTTATTGAGCCTCATGAGCTGGTTTACGTCCAGATAGTTGGAGTTAAGCGAAAGATTGCCGCTTATTACCCCCTTGTTCAATAAATAGCCAAGCGTATTATAAAGCCCGCCATTGGCATTTATGTTGTTCTGACCGATATTCATGCTGAAATTGCTCAGATTAAACGCCTGATTGCTTAGAGAAAGAAAAGCCTGGTTGATCTTTATCTCCTGCGTCAGCTCGTCGCTTCCGTAGACAATGTTATTTGCCTGGACTGTTCCCGAGGCCGTAAGGTTACCGATATTTTTACTTTTAAGCCCCCCAATATTTCCTTTTGCCTGAAAGTCGGCCTGAATGAGCCCGTCGAGCCTCTGAACGCCTTTCATCGGCATGGCATTTTTCAGCTGCCCAAGGTTCAGGCGCCCTTTTACTTTTGTATCTATATAAGGGTTGGACCTTGGCGTTGTAACAACCAGTGTGGCGTCAAAAGGATCACTGCCAAGTTCAAAATGCATCTGCTTCAGGTTTACAACCGTGTTATCAGGAGTGCCGCCGGGATTATTTACGTTCAGGTCGAGGTTGACGTTCCTGACTGCATTCGGAAGCTTCGGATACTGGAAACTCCCGTTCTGCACCATAAGCTTAATGTTAAAAGAAGGTATGCGGGTTTTGTTATAAATGCCCTTTACTGAGCCGTTAAGAAGCATTTTGCCTGAGGACTTCATATCCTGGAAGTTTTCAGAATAAGCTGCCGGTATAAGTGAAACTATATCCTTAAAGTCCGTACGGTTTGAGGCAAATGTCAGGTCCATTGAAATATTGCTCGTGTCGGGCCTGGCAACAAAGCCGTCGAACTTAACCGTAAGGTTATTAATCCTGAGCTCATTTTTATTCAGTGTAAACTTCTTCTCGCTCATGTTGGCAAAAAGGGCCATATCAAGGTATGCATTTACCTTGTTGAGATAAGTAAGGCCGTTATACTCAAATGTAAGCTCGTCGATTTTAGTTACCGTTTTTAAGTCAAACTTGTCCTTCGAAAGGTCGCCGCTTCCCTCATGGTCGAGGTTTTTAATTATTGCCGTCATCCCCGAAGTCTGGTCAATATAGGCAATGTTTGCGCCGTCAACCGAATAGTATTTCAGGGCTACATTTACCTCTTTCTGCGACGGCTTTGGTTTTACGGTATCGGGCTTCATTATGTTGTAGTTTGCCGTACTGTCTTCCAGCACAATGAGCTTGATATTCGGCTTGTGGAGATTTACCTCTTCAATTCTGATTGCGCCGCCCTTTACAAGGCTCCACAGGTCTATTGTGGCGTTAAAAGATGCGGCGCTAAGAAGCGTATCCCCCTTGAAAGGAGGCTTGTTTACAATTGTCAGATTGTTTATGCTTAGCGTCAGGTCGGGAAAGCTCTTGAACATATTAAGTCCGGCACTCTCGAAGTTCAGAACAGCGTTAAGCTGTTTATTAGCCTGTTTTTTTACTACTTCAGCAATCTGATCCTTAAAAAGCATCGGAACGAACATCATAAGGAGAATAACTACGAGCAGGATAATGCTTACAACTGCAAATTTCTTTTTCATGGAATTGCCCCGGTGTTTGTGATTACTCGGATAATATAATAAAAGAAAATATATTATTTATAAAGCCAAAATCAGGTTCGTATGTCTATTGCCTCGAATGAACGATATATTGCGTGATCCTTATCTTACGTGATCCTTATCTTGGAGGTCTGTAATATCTTCTCAGCCAGGCGCTCAGCCCGTCAAGGCCCGGGAAGAGGACCCTTTCTGTTATATTTACCTCATCCAGCTTATCCCTGATCTCCCACTTGAGCTTTGCAGGAATTATGATGCGGAAGAATAGCTCCGGATGGTTCTCCAGCCACTCATTAAGTACGCTCCTGGCGCTCGACATAAAGGAAAACAGGGCGTACTGGTTTATTATGCGTTCGTCAAAGGATGGGGGCTCCAGAAAAACCACAAATTCATCAGCCGAGCTTTTTAGCCTTTCCAGTTCAGACAGCCCCTTGCAGACGCTTTCAAGCATCTCGCCCGTAAAGACAAGTGAACTCTCCTGCCTCAGTATACTCCTTAATGGACCCGGAAGGAGCTCATTGGACCTCATGTAATCCATGCACCATATGGCGCCGTCTTCTTCATACTTTCTAAGGTCATCTGTAACAAAATGCAGTGCTATATATGGCGAGTAGGTCCAGTCCAAAAGCCTTGTCGGAAGCCCGTGGTGCTGGGCCACGGCAAGCCAGTCCCAGATCAGATCGCTTTCCAGAGTGCCTTTAGGGGCATATTTCCTGAAATTTCTAAGCAGGTGGCGTTCCATATCCTCGTACTTGCCCCCAAGCCTCATTAGGCTGGTCTTAAGGTCATAGTCCCTGTCTGAAAGCCCCCTGAATGCATAAGGGGAGCGGTAGCGCATTATGTTTTCATCCCAGGAGTTCTCGAATAAAAGCTTCTGCAGCTCAAGCCAGTTATTTACAGTAATGTCGTTTTTTGTCTTCATTTTATTTCGGGTCAGGGCGCGCAAATATGATAAAAACAGCGGACCAACTAAATATAACATATTTCAGGATAGTTTTCCTGCAGATTTATCGTCCTCATAATAATAAGAAAAAAGCCGCCCATAAGGCGGCTTATTTTCATTTATCAGATTCCTTCAGCCTGAGACTACTTCAGCTTAAGATTACTTCAGCTTAAGAGATTCTCAAGCTTGTTCCTTATTGTACTTTCAATTGTGCCCTTGAACGGCAGGGCCGCCAGGGGAAGATTTCCTTCCACTTCAACTTTTGAAGGGTGCACCGACAGCTCACCGTCAACAGCCATTCCCATGGCACGGAATGAGAAAACCCCTCGGTTCCCGTTCCAGCTCTCTCTTACGTCAGTCACCTGGCTGCCGAACTGGTTCTTAAGCTCCTGAATAAGGCTGCTTACCCTTCTTACGGCTTCACCTTCACCCAGATTGTGCGGAACACTTACTTTCATCTTGGACATCTTAATCTCCATTTAATTCACTTTTTAATAATTTTATGAAAATTTATGCCTGATGAAAGGCTATATTTATTTCCCTTAAGCCTCTTCGCCGAGTGAGAAATAGGGCTCAAAAATGTCCTCATAGTTTTCGGGAATGTATTCGCCGCTTTTCTTCACCAGGCGGTACTTGCCCTGGTATTCACCGCGCGAAATCTTTTCAACCATTTCTATCAGTTTATCCACGTCTTCCATTGTATTGTAGCACCCGAAGCTGATCCTCACCATGCCGGGCATGTTCGACTTGTCGCCCGCAAGGAGCTGTGTTCTCCAGTCCTCGGCTTCCTTGTCGCTTAAATTCAGAAGATGCACCACATACGGATGCGCACAGAAGCACCCGCTTCTTACGCCAATGCCCCCTTCGTAGCCTAAAATTGCGGACAAAAGGAAGTGCGGAACGCCTTCAAGGTTAAATGGAATAACGCCGACTTTTTCTTCTGCCCTGGCCGGATCGGTCTCGCCGTAAACAGTTACGCCGGGAATTGACCTCAGGCGCTCCAGGCAGTAAGCTGTAAGCACCCTTTCGTGCTCTGCAACATTATCCATTCCGATCTTAAGCAAAGCCTTTGCCGCGGCAGCCATGGCAACTGCACCCGGAACGTTAGGGCTTCCTGCTTCATCACGGTCCGGGGTGCCGCCCCAGTATACCTCATCCTGCGTAACAACGTTAACCGTGCCGCCGCCCGAGTATTCAGGCTTTCCTTTTAAGAATACTTCCTTGGGACCTACTAAAGCACCCGTTCCAAAGGGAGCGTACATTTTATGTCCTGCAAGCACAATAAAATCCAGGTGTTCGGCATCATCGTCGGCTTTCATATCTATCTTGCGGTGCGGGGCTAGCTGAGCGGCATCTATCAGGATCCTGGAGCCTGCGGCATGGGCCTTGCGGGCCAGGCGGTGAATCGGCTGGATGAATCCCGTTACGTTCGATGCCCCGGTTACGGTTACAAGCCCTATGCGCCCTTTATACTCTTCCAGAAGGCGGTCAAAATCCTCTTCATCAAATCTTCCTTCCGGTGTAGCCTTTACGTGAACCACATTTGCACGGTCGCGCCACGGAAGGTCATTCGAATGGTGCTCAAGGCGCGTTGTTATAACCACCTTGTCTTTCGGGATTTCAAGGCGGTATGAAAGTTTGTTTAATACCTCGGTAGTGTTCTTGCCGAAAATAACTGTGTTTGTACTGAGATCTGCGCCCACAAAGTGCCCGATGATTTCATGAGCTTTATCGTAGGCTGCCGTGCTGAGGCGGCTTTTGAATCCCGTACCCCTGTGAACGCTGGAATAGTAAGGCATGAACTCCTCAAGGGCCTTCATTACCTCAACTAACGGGGGAGTGCTTGCTCCATTATCCAGATTTACATAAGGTATGCAGCGGCCGTCTAAAAGAGGGACCCTGCGGTCAATTCCGAAAATACGGTCATGCAGGTTAAAAGATTCTTCAAGTTTAATGAGCTCGTCAATTGAATCTGATCCTTTGACGGATACCGATTCCTGGCCGGGCACCGTTGAGCCGGGTTTCTGAGTGCTGTCCATTCAATAACTCCTGTTTTTGCATGCAGCAAAATCATGCTATGTTCAATTATATTGTAATCTTTTCCTCCAAAGCGATAGACTAAAGACATTTCTTCCTGCCTGGAGAAAAAGGGGAATTTGCTCCTTTCCATAAAAAGGTTAGTTACCTTATCATACACATTTTTAACAGTTTTGTACTATGAGGCTCCTGAGGTTTTAATCACTAGGGCTTCAGAAGGCGCTATTTTTCCGGCCTCCCTTGACGGGGAGGCGGAATTTTTAAGGGGGAATTGACCTCTCCCTTAAACTCTTTTTAAGAGCGGCTTTATTTTATAAACCTCACAGTTAAAGGATACCTGTAGGCTTTACCATCGTTAGCCTGAACTGAGGCAACTATGATCAGTATCAGCTCAAGAATACCCAGAATTACCATCAGCACTATGCCTATTGCCACAAGCATTAAAACAAAAGCGGCAAAGATATAAATTGTCATGGAAATCTGGAAGTTCAGCGATTCCTTGCCCTGATCGTTCACAAAAGGGGAAACATCTTTCTTGAGCATCCAGACGACCAGCGCCCCGATAATATTTCCAAAGGGGATAACAAACATCAGAAGGGCTGACAGGTGGCAGAGCATACCCCAGAGCTTAGTATCCTTATCCAGTGCTTCATTTCCCACATGTTCTGCATTTTCTACGGTTTCCATTATACTCTCCTTTAATTGTTTTTAACTTAACGTTAAAGGACGCAGGGAACACTTTTGTTTTCTCTCTGCCGGATGGGGATAATAACATATCCGGACCGGTAAAAAATGTCATCTCTCAGGTATAGCAACAGGTATAACTTCTTACATGGAAAGTTAATTCAAATATTTTTAGCAAGCAACAAGCCCGCAAAATAAATCAGGGGAAGGAGATTTCGGTTATTTTACTGCGCAAAAAAAAAAAATCCGGCTGCAATTTTTATACAGCCGGATTCAATTCTTAAATCACCTTCTCCAGCGGGATCTGGAACATGCGCGCAAGGTCGTCTTTCATCGTTATGCCGGCATTCATCTCCCTTAAGAGCCTGGCTACTTCCTCCAGCTGGCATTCATCCTCGAAGGCAATCATGCGGACGTTATTATAGCCCGGAAAGGCCCGCGTACCCAGGTGAGGGATTGTCTTATGCCCCTTTCCCTTCACGTTCTCCCATTCGGTGTAAAAGTCAACTCCGGCCTTCTCAAGAACAGTCGAAACCCTGTCTTCGTAAATATCACGGTAAATAACAAATGCTATTTTCATCGCAGCACCTCCATAAAAAAGGATTTTGAATTTTGAATGCTGAATGTTGAATGAAAAAAGAAAAGATTCCGCCATGGATATTAAGCCATGGCGGAACTTGTTGGTAAGATAATACTATTTTTCGAAAGATGCAGGGTTAGGTTCAACCTCTAATTTTTCCCTGCGCCTGAGGAATGGGAAGAGCTTATATACCCATCCGAAAGCCTTCCTTATCGATAAGTCGTCTATAATTGTATATACAACCGGCACAACAAGCAGCGTCAGCATTGTGGAGGTGATAAGACCACCAATTACTGCCTGCCCCATGGGCGAGCGGAACTCGCTTCCTTCACCTAAACCGAGCGCTACAGGCACCATACCGAAAATCATGGCCAGCGTGGTCATAAGAATCGGACGAAGCCTTGTAGGACCTGCCTGAAGAAGTGCTTCCGTCCTTGAAAGACCTCTCTCACGCAGCGTATTTGTAAAATCTATAAGCAGAATTGCGTTTTTGGTCACAAGACCCATCAGCATGATTATACCGATCATCGACATTACTGAAAGCGCGCTGTTAAATATAATGAGCGCCATGATCGCTCCTACAATAGCCATAGGAAGCGAAAGCATGATCGAGAACGGGTAGACAAAGCTTTCAAACTGCATTGCAAGCACGATGTAAACAAACACAATTGCAAGTGCAAGCGATATAAGAATGTTTAAGAATGACTCCGCCTGCTGCTGCCCCTGTCCTACTACAGAAATTGTATAACCCGCAGGAAGAGGGATCTTGCTCGTCTTTTTCATTGCGTCTCCTAAAACCTCGCCCATAAGCCTTCCGGACACGTTTGCATCAACACGGATCTCCCTCTGGCGGTCGTAGCGGTTGATCTTCGAAGGACCTACTCCTTCAAAAACATCTGCCACATCGCCCAGGCGCACATTGATCTTTTCGCTCTTTGGACCCGTTTTATTGCTCATGATTGAGAGGTTCTCGATATCGCTGATCGACTTGCGGTTTTCTTCCTTCAGGCGCACTCTTACGTCGTACTGCTCGTTACCTTCCTGGTACTTTGTGGCAACGTATCCGTCAACCATCGAACGCACTGAAGAAGCAACTGACATTACATTAACTCCAAGATCCGATGCCTTGTCGCGGTCAATCCTGACCCTCACCTCTGGCTTTGAAGCCTCAAGCGAAGATTCAATATCCACCGCGCCCGGAGTGGAATGAACAATACTTTTAACATTTTCAGCAATGCTGTTGATTTTATTTATTTCAGCACCCCTGACGCTTAATGTAACGGGCTTCTCCTGCCCTCCGGGACCTCCCTGAACCGCAAAGTTCAGATTTGCTCCGGGGAAGTTTACCAGCTCGCTTCTCAGGCTGCTTATGATCTCATCCTGGCTCCTCTGGCGCTCGCCTTTCTTGGTCAGCTTTACCAGAATGGACGCCTTGTTTACCGGAATATTGTTGCCGCCTACGGTTGTAAGAAGGTTTGTCACCTCTTTTACGCCGTGAAGCTTCTCCTCAATAATGCGGCACATTTTGTCCGTCTGCTCAATCGATGTTCCGGCCGCGGCGTTGACCTGTATCGTAAATTCACCCCTGTCTGTATCAGGGAAGAATGCCGTACCTAAAAACCGCATCATGAATATGCTGAAGATAAATACCGCAATTGAACCCAGCACTACCATCAGACGGTGCTTTAACGACCAGGCCAGTGTTGAACGGTATTTGCCGTTCAGCCATTCAAATGAATGATTGAAGTAATAAAGCATTTTATGCAGCGGGTTGCCCGATTTCGATAAATGCTCGTCTTCTTTCTTCAGCCAGCGCGATGAAAGCATAGGCGTCAGCGTAAAAGCCACAAAAAGCGACACAAGCACGGCAACTGAAACCGTGATACCGAACTGGTAGAAAAATCTTCCTACTATTCCAGGCATGAACGCTACAGGCACGAATACCGCAACTATAGTGAACGTCGTTGCAAGCACCGCAAGGCCGATTTCACTTGTAGCCGACTTTGCCGCCTCCATCGGGGTCTCGCCCTGATCAAGATGCCGGTATATGTTTTCAATAACCACTATGGCGTCATCGATCAACAAACCTACTGCAAGCGAAAGTGCCAGAAGCGACATCATGTTAAGCGTAAAGTTCAGCATGTACATCACCATAAACGTTGTTATGATGGATGTCGGAAGCGCTATGGCGCTAATAATCGTGCTTCTCATGTTGGCAAGGAAGAGGTAAACCACTATAACTGCCAATAGACCGCCGTAGAAAAGGTCAAAGAGCACGTCGTTTACAGAGTCACGTATGAATGTTGAATAATCCTCTGCAACCGAAACCTTTACGTCCTGCGGAATATCCCCTTGGAGTATTTTGAGCTCCTTCTGGACCTCATCGGCAACCTGTACCGTGTTGGCTCCCGACTGCTTCATGATGTTAAGACCAACGGCAGGCTTTCCGTTATACCTGGAGAGGCTCGTTCTTTCAACAGCGGCATCACTGATCTGTGCAACTTCGTTAAGCCTTACAATACCGCCCGACTTCGAAACAATGATAATTTTCCCAAAGTCTTCAATGTTCTGGAATTTTCCCATCGTGCGCAAAAGTAACTGGCGCGTACCCTGGTCGAGGTTACCACCCGGGATCTCCACGTTTGAGGCGCCGACGGCCTGAACAACGTCATTAATTGAAAGCGCATAGGCTTTAAGCCTTTCAAGGTCAACATCAATATGTATTTCCCTCTCGGCGCCGCCTATCAGATCGACAGAACCTACGCCCGGCACGTTCTCAAGACGCTTCTTTATAACGTCTTTTGTAAACGTAGTAAGCTCTTTTTCAGAACGCTGTCCTGCAACTGTAAGGGTAAGTATCGGCTGGCTTGCAGGGTCATACCTCTGAATAATAGGTTCCTTTATGTCCTGCGGAAGAGTGCTCCTGATTGCAGCTATTTTTTCGCGCACTTCCTGTGCGGCCTGTTTTCCATCTACTTCCAGTTTGAACTGCGTGACTATAATTGACACACCTTCCTGTGAGGTTGATGATATATGATCCACGCCCGCAACAGGATTTATTGCATCCTCTATAAGTTTCGTAACGTCCGACTCTATCTGCTCAGGACCTGCACCCGGAAGAACTGTTGTTACAACAACTACAGGTATATCAACGTCCGGATAAAGGTCAATATTAAGCCTCGTCAGAGCAAAAAGCCCAAGCACCACGAGAGCAAAAATCATCATCGTAGCAAATACGGGACGCTTTATTGATACATCAGCAAGTTTCATACAATTAGTTTCCCTTTCTTTTAGTTTTCTGAAAGCAGCTTCGTGTCCGTAGAAACAACTACAGGCATTCCGTCTTTCAGGTTATTCATGCCCACGCGTGCAACTGCTTCACCGGGTTTTAAGCCGTCAACAACTTCAATATACTTGTCATTCTGCAGGCCAAGTTTAACGTTCCTTGAGTAAGCCTTGCCTTCTGAAATAACAAAGACCTGCGGGCCTTTTTCAGCGTAAACGACGGCTTCCCTTGGAATAATGTTTACAGCTTTCTGAGTTGAAAGATCCAGGTCGGCCTTGGCAAACATGCCCGGCTTAAACCAGGCGTTCTTTGCATTTGAGAACGTGGCCTTGATCTGGAAAGTACGCGTGCTGAGGTCCGCACTCTTCGATATTTCTGTAATTTTCCCCTTTGCAGTTATATCGGGATTCAGCTCGGAATAAATCTTAACGTTCTTACCCGCCGTCACATAAGGAATGTCTCCTTCGCCTACACTCATTATAAGCTTAAGCTGGCTTATTGTGGCAACCGTTACAATCGGTGTGCCGGGTGAGGTAAAGTCGCCAATGTTAAGCTTTACACTTGTAACAACGCCGCTTATCGGAGTGGTTATCTCAACGGCGTTTCTTGCGGCGTTAAAATTTGCTTTGGCTATATCAAAAGCTGTCTGCGCCTGATCTAAAGCCTGGCGCGCAATAGCCCCGCTTTCAAAGAGCGACTTTGTCCTTTCCAGGCTTTTCTGCACATTCTGCAGATTCGACTGCGCCTGATAGTACTGCGAGGTAAGGCCTCCCTTGTCAAGCTTTACTATAACCTGCCCGGCCCTCACGTTATCCCCGACTTTAACCGGAATATCCACAATCCTCTCGGCAAGCTGAGACACAATGTTAGCCTGTTTATCGCCTTCAAGAGTACCTGTATAAGTCTTGGTTAATGACATGCTGGTTGTTTCAACCCTGGCCGTAATTACAGAAACCGAGTCCGACTTTTCCTTTTTGGCAGTCCTGTTTTCCGCCTCTGCATCCTTCTTGCCGCAGCTTGTCAAAGCCAGCGAAGAAGCTAAGAGCAGCATTACTGCCGTCCCTCCTGAAAATCCAAACTTTCTTTTCATTTTTTGAAAACTCCTCTTATTGTTTTAATCCCGCACCGGGTTTTGTCCCGGAAGCCCTGTTTCTTTTGAGTCTTTCCCCGAAAGATTTATTTTCCAAAACTTGTTATTTTTTCCCAGTCGGCGCGTGCAGTCAGATAATCATATACCGCCTGAGCCTTATTGATCTTTGTATTTGTCAACGCCACCTGTGAATCTATGAGCTCTATCTGTGTGCCAAGGCCGTTTTTATAGCGGACTTCTGCAATTGTAACTGCCCGTTCAGCCTGTTCCACACTTTTCTGCTGCGCATCAATTCTTTTCTTGGCTTCCATCATCTTAAGGCGCGCGGCCTCAACCTGAATCTTAATTCCCTCTTCCAGCTTTGAACGCGTAATAGAAAGCTTTTCCTTGTCTATAACCGCCTGCTCTGTCCTGTATTTAGTCTGTAAACCGTTAAATATAGGATAACTGATCTGAAGGCCAACCGTAAAATTTTTGGCCCAGTTGTAATTACTGAACTGGAATGTGTTATCCTGCGTCTGGTACTGATAGGAACCGAATGCTGCCAGAGTAGGGAAATAATCAGATCTCTGTATCTGTATGTTCTTCTCCAGTATGTTTTCCTGTGAAGCAAGCGCCTGAATCATGCTGTTCTTCTCAACAGCCGTCTGGCTCTCGCTTTCAATTACACCCTGCGGCAGTTCATCCAGTTCAAGTGCGCCTGTAAGCTCAATATTCTCCTTCAGATCCACTCCCAGAAGGAACTTGAGTCCGTTCTTTGCCAGCTGGAGCGTGTTTTCAGCCTTGCTTACTCCGGGCTCCGTATTTGATACCTGAACGCCTGAACGAAGATAATCAAACTCGCTTGCCATCCCCTGCTTGTAAAGCTGGCTTACGTTATCATAGTTAGCCTTTGCAAGATCAAGCCCCTGGCGGCTTACTTCCAGCACCTGCTGGAGCAATAGAACACTATAATAAGCTCTCTTTACAGAATCAACCACATTTTCACGGGTTGCATCCGTGTTGTATTGAGTATAGTTGCGATACTCCTTTGCAATCTGTATTGCAGTATTAACCTTTGCGCTGAAAAGGACCTGGTTCAACGTAATACCTGCCGTGTAGCTGTTATTTGAACCAAGCTTTAAGGCTGTAGGATGTTCAGAAGCTGCCGTGCCGGACGGCGAATCAGTCTTTGGCGCGCCAAATGACACGCCGGCCGGAAGAAAGAGCACCGGGAGCTCAATATTCCTTGAATAATTGGCCGACAGATTGACCTGCGGCAGAGCATTACCGTATGCTTCGCTTATCTGGGCTTCCGACTTATCCAGATCCTGCCTGGAAATGAGTATATCTTTATTTTTCTGAAGAGCCATATTTACTGCGTCACCCAGTGATATCTTCAGAACGCCTTCTGAAGAGGTCTGGGCATACAGACTAGCTGCAAACAATACTAAAACTAACAATATGCTTTTTTTCACTTTAACTCCTTTCACGATCTATCTGCTTGTTTAAGATTCCATTAAATAAAATGTCCAGTACGAAATTTAAGTGCTCATCAACGTTTGAATGATCCAGCCTTTTCTTTTTAAGCTGCGTAACGACGTAAGGGAAAATTAACGTATGATAAAAGTAGTAGAAGTATTCGGGATTCAGATCCCTGATTTCCCTGTTTTCAATTCCCTCACGGATTCTTTTCCTGAATACCTCGTCAATCTGACAATTCTTGTCCTTAAAACAATCCTGGCTGAGGTGAACCGGTTTTTCCCCGATGCCGGTAAAGTAACTTACAAGCAGAAGCAGTTCATCTTTGTTATCAATAAAGTTTTTAAATGTGCTTCTGGTGTATGACTTCAAAAATTCAATGAGCCCGGTAGTGGTGCGGTCCGTTTCACTTACAATCTCCAGGTTAGAATTGAGAATGGTTTCTATAATACTCCTGAAGATCTCCTCTTTATTCTGAAAATAGTTGTAGATCGTACCGATCCCGAACTCAGAACTTGTAGCTATATCTTCCAGTGTAGCATTTGAAAATCCCTTCTCGGCAAAGAGTTTTGCGGCAGATTTGAGTATTTCCTGCTTTCTTTGCAGGCGTTCTCTTTCTTTTCTGCCCAATTTACTGATATCTTCCATTTTTTCTTAACCATAATATAAATGATAATTCAAATACTAAAATATGTATTCACTAGATGAATATCAATTGTAGTATTTATTTTTACCATTCATTTTCCGAACGACCGTTCACTTTTTACAAAATCCATCTAATTTCGCCCAAATCAGGGGTTTTTCATTTAATGAATTTATCTATAGTACAAAAATATGAGATCCTTCAGGCCTTTAAAGGGAATATCGGCCAATATGGGAATTTGGCCGGTAAGAGGGAGCAGAGACACCTGCGGATGCAAAAAAGAGAAAGGTAAGCCGCCCCATGCTCGCATGAAATGGTCCTAAAACCTGTAGGCAAACATTAAAGAATATGAATCAGGGGAAAACAGCGGGAGGACCGACAATCCCCCTTTTGTGGCTTCCCCCGGGCTGCTCCTTTTTTCAGGCGCAACTATATTGCCGAAAGTATATCCAAGGAGGATCCCAAGCGGAAGGTCGCTGATCCAGTGCATCCCTTTTGACATTAGCCCTATACCCAGCCCTCCTACAAGAGCATACCCAACGGGCCTGATCCATTTGATTTCAGGATAGTTATTGGCAAGAACTGTAACTGTAAGGCTTGCAGTTGTTATGTGGCCTGAGGGGAACGCGTAATATTTCGGCTGATTCCTCTGGTACTTTTGCGGATTTGGAAGCAGGCGCCATTCGCCCGCATCGTTTCCTGATGCCTCGGGGCTCTGACGGCCTGTTATTCTTTTTAACACCTGAACCACAATGCCGCTTGCAATTATCCCTTCTGCTATATTGCTTGCCGTGGAAAGGGCCCTTGAGTCGCCTGCTGAAATTCCATAGATCGAAAGTGCCCCGGCAAAGAGGAAATGATACCTCCCGTCGCCAAATTCCACCATCAGCCTGGAAAAACGATTGTAGCCCTCCGACTTGTGGACAAGCGAATGGCTCCAGGAACCCAGAGGTTCATCCACTGTCATAAGTATACCGGTCAGGGCCGCAAGCCCTGCTACAACAGGAAGGGCTTTGGAGGAAAAAGTAGTCTTAAAAAATAAGCTGTAATCCTCCGGAATACGGGTAATCATCTGATGCCAGGGTATGGCCTGAATGGTATCAGCCTCCCGGGGAACAATTAACTGGACCCTTTTTTCTGTCACGAGGGAATCACCTCTTGCTGCCATAAGTGAGTCAGGTTCACTAAAAGCAGCCGCACTTATCCCGCAGAAAAAAGACAATAAGATTAAGAGAACGGAAAAGATATATTTCATATTCCCAAATGTCAGTTGTTGAATGCGAAAAACTGTCCTTGTTATGGCAGAGCAGTGCCATAAAAAAAAACAAAACATTTTTTTAGAATGACACGCCCAGGCTCAGCCCGTTTGCAGCAGGAGTTACGTAAGGCATCAGGCTTACTTCAACTTTTTTCTTTTTCTCCATCGTTTCTTTGCGGGGTGTCAGTTCAGGATGAGCAATCATCTTTCCGAAGGCGTATCCCAGTGCAATTCCAAGGGGGTAATCGCTGTACCAGTGGATTCCCTTATTGGCCATGCCTATGCATATCAGAGCGGCCAGTGAATAGCTTGCGGGCTTGATCCATTTATATTCAGGATAATTTTCTGCAATTACCACAAATGCAGCCATTGAGGTTGCAATGTGCCCGGAAGGATAAGCATCATATTCAGGCACGTGCTTATGATATAAAATCTGGTTGGGGAAAAACCGCCACACCCCCCCGGGCTGAGAGGAAACATAAGGACTTTGCCTTCCGGTCAGGTGCTTCAGCACCTGTACAACGGCGCCTGAGGCAAGCACAGCTTCAACTATCTGGCTTGCGGTTCTAAGGGCGCGGTTATTCCCGCCGATAAAGCCGTAGGCCGCAAAACCGGCCGCAAGCGCAAACTGTGTTCTGCCGTCGCCGATCTCGGTAAATATGTCGCTCCAGTTTTTGGCAAATGTACTGCTCTTATAAATCCCGTGAGACCCCTGCCAGGTAATGTCATCGGCTAGTATAAGCTGTGCCGTAAGAGTAAATATTCCGGCATAAAGGGGAAGGTTTTCCTCGGTAAGCTCAGTCCTGTAATACCTCACGTAATCGCCCGGAATGTTTGATATCATTTCATACCATTTGGGCAGATAATCCTGAGGCTTCCCTTCAGAAAGCTTTTCTTCACCTGAAGGATTTTCTTTTATATTGAAATTGCCGGAAATTGAATCAGACCTTAAGCCGGCCACTCCCGTTTCAGTTTTATCTCCTCCATTTACTAGCAGGCTGTCTGATATATTGAAAAAATCCCCCGCCGATAATGTCAGGGGATAAGATGAAAGCGGTATAAACAGTATTGCTGCAATCAGGCATAAAATTCTTGTTCTCATTCTGCGTCCGTATTATCTGTTTTAGTATGCACTTTAATCACGTTTACGCTGGAACTCTGCGTCCGGTCCATTTAGTTAATATAAATCTTTAGCACAGAGCCGCCAGAGTGTGAATTAATTTTTCCACAAAACTTTATATAAATCACAATTGGCCCAGTCCGTGCCTCACATAAAAAATTTCATAACTCCTGATGCAACAAAAACTTGACACTCTGATTTTATTAAAATATAATATTATTAAGAGGGAGCGCGGAAGACCTCAGCAGCAAATCTTCTATGACTATTCCAGCTATGTTTTACAAAATTATAACCAGATGAAGTTAGCCATGTATTTTTATCTGAAATGTTATTTGCTGAAAAACAGATACTAAAAACAGGACTATTAAAATCATTCTGCCCATTTCAGGTCCCGTTAACTTTCAAAACCTGAAGCCGGCATTCTAAAGCAGGACATGGAACCATCAGCAGATTAAGTGAATAGACTTTGAAAAAATTAATTACAAAAGGAGGGATCTAGATGAAGAAGTACGTGTTATTCAGCATGTTATTTCTGCTTGTTTTTCTTTCACAAGCAGTCATAGCTCAGGTTCATTTTACAGCCAGGCTTACCGGCTCGCAGGAAGTCCCGGCCGATACGTCCAAGGCATCAGGAACAGCGGCATTCACGCTCACAGACTCAGGTCTGACCTATATAATTGCAGTGGACAGCATCTCAAATATTACAGATGCTCATTTCCATTTCGGTGCACCGGGCGATACGGGCCGGGCACTCATATCAATTCTTCCCACCTTCAGGGGAAACGTTGCCTACGGCGTCTGGAAATCAAATGATACAGTTCCACTGACTGAGGAAATTATCAATGCCCTGCTGTCCGGGAAAATTTATGTCAACGTACATTCCGAAAATCACCCCAATGGGGAGATAAGAGGACAGGTACTGGTGACTTCCGGAACAAGCCTCAGCACAATCCTCTCAGGCGACCAGGAAGTACCAGCCGTAACATCAGTAGGAGCGGGCACAGGAACATTCCTTTTAACTGATGCCGGACTCGTATATTCAATTACTGTAAACCAGCTGAGTGACCCCACCGAGGCACACTTCCACCTGGGAGCGCTGGGCTTAAGCGGCGAAGTGGTAAAACCGCTCTCAATTTCAAGCAACAGGATTGTCGGCATCTGGTCCAGAACTGACGCTACGGCGCCCCTTACTGATAGATTGATAACCGCTCTTCTTACAGACAGCCTTTATGTAAACGTCCACACAAAAGCCCATACCGAAGGGGAAATCAGGGGACAGATTCACCTTGAGGGAGGCATCGGCTTCTATGCAAATATGACCGGTGCGCAGGAAGTACCCCCTGTGAATTCAACGGCAAAGGCAACCGGATATTTTGTCCTTACACACAAGGGACTCGTTTTCAATATTACGGTAAACTCAAAGGACTCCATTATTGCCGCACAGTTCTACAGGGCGCCGGCAGGAATGATTGGAGGAGTTGTAAGAACGCTAAATGAATTAAAAGGAAGCCAGGCCGCGGGCATCTGGAAATTTGACGATCCCGAACCTCTTTCAAACGATATACTTGCCGAGCTGATGAAAGGCAACATCTATATCAATTTGATGACCGATAAAAACCGCGCCGGGGAAATCAGAGGCCAGCTTACAATGGTTAACGGAACCCTGTTTACGGCAAACCTTTCTTCTTCCCAGGTACACACGGCAGCCCCGCAGAATACTAAGGGAATAGGTACCGCCAGCTTTTATTTTACCGATGAAGGACTCGCTTTTAATATAACGCTTGCAAATTCAGACACCCTGAAATCAGCTCACCTCCACACCGGAAAATTAGGTAAGAACGGGGACATAGTAAGAAGCATAAAAGAATTCGTGCGCTATACCGCAAACGGCGTATGGAAATACACCGATTCGCTCCAGGCCCTTACACCCGACCTGATCAGCCGCCTTTTTAAGGGCGAGGTTTATCTGAACGTGCGCACAAAAGTTGATACTCTTGGCGCCATCAGGGGCCAGCTCCTTTTAGCTAACGGAACTAACTTCAGGGCAAGCCTTACAGGAAGCCAGGAAGTGCCTAAAGTTGCTACAAACGCCAAGGCTACTGGAAGCTTCACGCTTACAAATGAAGGACTGACTTATAAGATCACGGCCGACAGCATTGTCATCTCCGGCGCGCACTTCCACATGGGAGAGCCCGGAGTTCCGGGCAATGTGGTAAAAGACATTATAACCGACTTTGTGGGCAATACTGCTACAGGCATCTGGAAGACTACAGGCAACCAGGCCTTGACTCCCGATTTAATTACAGCCTTAATGACGGGTAAACTCTACTTCTCAATTCATTCACCCGGCCGCCCGATGGGAGAAATAAGAGGACAGATACAGCTTAACGGCGGATGGGGCTTCAGCGCCCATATGAACGGCGTACAGGAAGTCCCGCCTGTAACAACAACTGCCCGCGGCAACGCTTCCATGACACTTACACCTGCAGGCCTGGTGCTCGATGCAACACTGACGGGTCTTGAACCGGCAGGACTTGGCATCTACAGGGGTCCGCTGGGACAGAATGGAAATGTTATTCATAACGTTAACTCCAATTTCCAGACCAAAACCGTCTCAGATGTATGGCTTACAACGGGACAGGATTCTCTGGACTTTGATAACATTGCCGCTCTCTTAACCGAAGGCCTTTATTTGAATGCCTCCACAGCCCTGAACCCAAGCGGCGAGATCAGAGGCCAGATTGTAAAACTGGTTAAAGACGCGGTAATGTCGGCTGGAAATAAAACCTACAGGCCTGAAAAGTTCGCTCTTGAGCAGAACTATCCGAATCCTTTCAACCCTTCAACTTCAATCAGGTTTACACTGCCGGCATCGGGATTTGTAAACCTTACAATTTATAATATGCTTGGACAAAGGGTTCAGATGCTCATGAATCAGCAGATGAATGCAGGAAACTACGAAGTGAAATTTGACGCATCGGCTCTTCCAAGCGGAATGTATATCTACAGGCTGAGTGCCGGAGAAAACGTTTCAGTCAGGAAAATGATGCTGCTCAAGTAGAAAGTGAGACCTCTACAAGCAGATTACAGGGCGGCCTAAGAAGCCGCCCTTTCTTTTCCTTACCGTCGGACGTCGGACGTTGGACGTCGGACCTGCCTTTCATCTTCTATAAAACACATAATCCGTAACCGGCGGAACGGCCTCAGCTTTCCTAAGCAGCATTGCAATCTGGGCACGGTGGTAGGTGGAGTGGTTAATGACGTGGGCCATTATGTCCTCAATCGTATTCTGGTAAGCTTCCCCTTTGGAATTCACATAGGAAATCTTTTCAGAGAAGCCTTCTTCCGGAAGATTCTCCAGGAATTTAAGCCAATCCGAAGAGCTTTCCTTAGATATCTTTATGCACCCCTCAACAGAAAAGTTGTCCCAGACCTCGTAGATAGTCTTATTATTCTGAACCCTGTCGAGCCAGATTTTCTGGGCGGAAATAATATGGCTGAAAAGCCGTACTACCTCGTCCTGGTTATCCGCCAGCTGAATAAAGGACTCAAGCACCTGGTTATTTGCCCATTCGTTATATCTGAAGAGTTTAATAAAATATTCCTTCATAACGCATTCCCCGCTATTATTATAAAAACATAATATATTTTACGTTAAACTGAAAGGGAGGGAAGAGGGGTGCAAGGTCCCAGATTCAAAGTTCAAGGTTTATAGAGAAAAAAACCGCGATAGCGGTTTCATATCTGTAGCCCAGGGTTACAAATTCCCGGAGGGAATGCCGTAACCCTGGGTAAAATATCACCCCCCAAATAAACCGCGTAGCGGTTTTATATCTGTTACAGCCCGGCCGGAAATTTTGGTACCATTTCAACCGGATACAAAAAAAGGCGTCTTTTTACGGGCGCCCGTTTTTTGTAAAATTTATTTGGGTGTGTGCTACTTGAGAAGCATCATCTTGCGGATTGCGGTAAAATTGTCTGCCCTTAATTCATAAAAGTAAATCCCGCTTGAAAGATTCTTCCCCGTGAACTCCCTGCTGTATTTACCCTTGCTCTGGAATCCGTCTACGAGCGCTGCAACCTCACGCCCCATTATGTCGTAAACCTTCAGCGAAACTCTTGAGTCCCTGGCAAGTTCATAACTGATGAGCGTGGACGGGTTAAAAGGGTTTGGATAATTCTGCTCCAGTCCGTAGCTTTCTATCCTGGCACCCTTATCGTTTACTGTATTCAGAATGTCCTTCTCGGGAAGAGGGAGCTTCTGGCTCGTGTAAATATGGAATTCACCCGCCTGAAGTTCAACCGGCGTCTGCGTATTTGTAACCTCAATGCCGAGGCCGGTAAAGTAATCATAGTAAGTTCCTGTAGTTGGAAATGCAATGCTGGAACTCCTTGTTATAACGTCAAAGTTTCCAATAACTGCCACATTCATCGATGGATCACTGATCGTTATCCTCTTTACCAGGTCACTTAGCGACACTGAGTAGTTGCTGCTCTTGAATGCCGGATAATTTGTTTTCAGACTGATCAGGGCCTGCATTACCTTAAATAGCTTTTCACGCCTGGGCTGCTTCAGGTAATCCCAGCGTATAGGCTTGTTGCCCACTCTGGAATTAAAGTCAATACTATAGTCGTAGCCAAGCTCTTCAAACTGCCAGATCATCTTGGGCCCCGGAATAGTAAAGAAGAATGCAGAAGCAAGCTTCACACGGTTCAGGGCCTGGCTTGTATCCTTAACGTTATAGCTGCCCGACTGAGCGCCGAAGTTTACATTCTTATACATTAACCTTTGCTCGTCATGACTTTCCATGTATGTGACAAGACCCGGCTTTGACCAGCCCCTGTTTTTGTACGAGCCCCAGGATAAATCCGAATTCTGGAGGTATCCCATTGAAGCCTGCATGTAATTGTTATTTAAGTTGCCCCATATCATCATACCGTAGTCAGTGAGCGTTTTTTCCTCGTTGTTGTCTGTAAAGTGCTCCAGTATGACGTAAGCCGAAGGGTCCACAGTCCAGATCTTGTCAGCCATGCGCTTTAAGATTGTAATGCGCGATAAATCATAAGCCGAGCCGTCGCCGGGAGTGTTTGTAAAACCCTTTGTAAAATCGAACCTGTAGCCGTCAATTTTGTATTCGCTAATCCAGTACGATGTCACACGGTCAACAAAATCCTTTGTCGCCTGGCTTTCATGATTAAAATCATAGCCCCATGAATAAGCTGTGTTTGGAGATACCTGGTTAAACCAGGGGTTAAGAGCTGACGGGGCGCTTTTTGTATCATCCCAGTAAAGCCTTACCATCGGGTTAGTGCCGAAGCTGTGGTTAAGGACAATATCCATTATAACAGCTATGCCGTTAGCGTGGCACACATCAACAAATTTCTTAAATTCATCTTTTGGCCCGTAGTATTTGTCGGGAGCAAAGTAAAAACTTGGGTTATATCCCCAGCTTTCATTGCCCTCAAATTCCGAGACAGGCATAAGTTCAATAGCGTTAACACCAAGGCGCTTAAAATAGCTTATGGTATCGCTCAGAGTCTTAAAGCTGTGTGTTGAAACAAAATCCCTTACCAGGAGCTCATATATTACCAGGTTTTCCTTGTCAGGACGCTTATAGCCCGCAGCAGTCCAGTTGAAAGCGGTCTGGGCGGTCTGTAGCACAGAAACGACATTGTCCCCCTTGCCTGTCGGATAAGCTTTAAGATTGGGGTAGATATCGGAAGTAATATATTTATCATTCCATGGGTCGAGCACTTTATCGGTATAAGGATCCGCAATCTTAAGCTGCCCGTCCACGTAGTACTGGAATGCATATTCATTCCCGGAAGCCAGGTTCGGGATTGTAACCCAGAATCTTTTACCGTCGGAGGTGCGTTTCATGTAATATGCCGGATCTATATCCCAGTTGTTAAAATCACCCGTAACATAGACAAACTTCTTATACGGCGCATAAAGAACAAGCGTAACGGTATTTGCATCTATATAGTTAATGCCGTCTTTCACACCGGCTGGAAGCTCCTGCTGTACAACTGAAGAATTGGCATAAATATAAAAAGAATCCGCCTTTGTGCCTCCCTGAGCGTCCTGAGCCACAATTTTGACGGTTTTCTTTCCCGTATCTGCCGGCTTATAGCTGTATACTAAAGTATCATTTGAGGTCTGGAATAGCTGCACATTATTTACGAACACGGTTTTTGTTGAAGCCTTTGAGGCTGAGGCCTTTATGTCTGCGGATTCACCCGGCATAAGAAACACTGGGAACTGTTTCGGGGAAAGAATGGTCAGACTCAGCCCAGGCTCAAAAAGTTTGATAAATATGTCTTCTGTCTGTTTCCAGGTCCCGTTCGTGGTTTCGGCACTCCTGAGAACAAAGTCCAGCTCCGTAATTTTTTCCGAAGAACCGGCTTTGTAGAAATCGTGCGGCTTTCCGATTACAAGTTCATACTGGTCCACACCTATTCTTTTTAATTTTGGCTGTGTGGTATTACTGCCCCAGGTTCCGATAACGTGCTGCCATCTCGATGTTCCTACTGTTACACCGGTATGCGTATAAACATCACCCGTGTATCCAACCAGGTCTTTTCTTGTGGCCTGCTGAATATTAAATACAACCCTGATCGAATCATTTTCAGTGGCAAAGGATGGATAGAGTGTCACAACCTGAGCGGCCAGGGTCTGCGCAAAAATAAAAATGGCAAACAGTATAAGTTTAACTTTCATACTTTTCCTTTTAACAGAATACTTTTAAGCGTTAAGAATGTTATATATCTATTTAAGAACAGTCATTTTTCTCGTCTCAATAAGGCTTCCGGCCTCAAGTCTGTAGAAATAAATTCCGCTTTCAATATTAAGACTATTGGCATTTACTTTCAAACTGAATTCTCCCGAGGGCCTCTCACCCTCAAAAAGTGTGGCAACTTCTTTTCCCAGCACGTTAAAAAGGCTTAGCCTCACGTGTCCCGGGGTATTAATGCGGTACTTAATAACAGTCTCAGGATTAAAGGGATTCGGGTAGTTCTGCATGAGCTCAAAACTCTCAGGGGCGTTATTCTCCTTTTCAACAAGCGTGCTGCTCAACTGCGGCTTGCCTGCGTTAACCCAGGCCGTGTAGATCAGACTAGCCAGACTTTTGGCCGCTCTGTTAAAGAGCATATTTGTGTAGCCTTTACCATTCTCCCAGAAGTAATTGTAATAGGCGCTGTTTGCCTGCCCGTTGGTTTTCTTTATTGCTATACTATCGGCATAATAGACTGAATCCACGTAGCGGTTGTTTGCATACAGATAATCAAAAACAAACCTTGAAACATCACCTACATATTGCGCTGTATCCGGCAGGAACACTATCTGATCCGGGAGATATTTGGCTATGTCATCGTACCGGCCATGTATGCCTTTTTGTGTACCGTTTCTTCCGTTGTAATCTTTTGTAATATGCAGAGGCATATGCCCGTCACCCACGTAGTGACCTAAGTCTGCTGCAAAGAGCTGAGCCTTTGCCCAGTCTTTTCTTTGGAATGCGCTTTTCAGTGAATCGACCGCAGTAACAGTCGCCCAGGGAAGTGTTCCCTGTGCATCCACATAAGAAGAGCCGTAAGTTCTTACCATTGTCTGGTAATCTTCCGGTATTCTGCCCGTTGAGTTGAACTCACTGTAGCTGTCAATATCAATAAAATGCTTTTTGCTTTCAGTAGGATCGGAACCTTTCCTGTTATCGGCATCCGAGGCATGCTGCTGAAGGATTGTATTCCAGGAATTAAACTGCGAGATCTCTTTCGGGAAATAAAGGACGGTATTATAGTTTATCTTGCTGTGGCCCGCGCCTCCCCAGCCCGTTAAAAAGGCCAGGGAACAGGTAACGGCTAAAAATTTCTTGATTTTATTCATATACTCACTTTTTCTATGGGTTAATTATTGTGTGCAACCGGTTTTCCGGCGTTAACCCATGCAGTGTAGTAAAGTGAAGCAAGAGCGCGGGCGGCTGAATCAATCTGCTGAACGGTCATGTGTTTGGTCCTGAACCACATCAGCTTGTAATAATTGCCGTCATACTTTTCACCCGAGGCCTTAAAGGCAAACCTGTCGGCAGAAAGTATGGTCTCGGCATACATGTCCGCGCCGTCTATATAAGAAAATATATATTTTTCAGGTTCACTTACAAAGTATGCATCCTCAGGCCTTACTTCCTTTTCCAGCTCGGTCAGATTGCTGTCAAGCATCGTTATTTCATAGCGGAAATGGATCCCTTTCTGCCCTGTAAGCTTCCCGTCGTAATTTACCGTTGCGTGCTGGGGCTGAAATCCGTCGGCCACATAGTGCGCGAGATCCGAAGCGTAGAGCTTAATTGCGCTTGTATCCATCTGCCTGAAAGCTTTGGTTAAATTTTCAAGTGTCGCCTCTGTAGCCCATGGAAGAATCCCCTGCTCCAGGAAAACCTTCTCGCCATACTTGCTTTTCAGCGAATCCTGATTAAGAATAAGAGTCCCTTTCTGGAATTCCTGGTAATAGTCTATATCTATAAAGTGCTTCGGAGCTTCCGTCTTGTCTCCTTTTTTCCTGTGATCAGGGTCGGGTGCATGCTCCACAATGTCTTTTTTCCATCGCAGCATAAACGAGAGCTCACTTGGCAGGCATTCAAATGCTTTTGAAGCCGTAAGCTTGTGGCCTTTGTCCCCCCAGGGAAGAACGTTTGAAGTAGGAATGAAGTTAAGAGCTGATATGAGTAATACAGTAGCGTATTTTAGTTTCATCTGTTTTCCTGTTAATTGTACAATAATTTTTCTGTCCCTTGGCCTGTTTTATCAAAATCCGCAAGAATTACCTGCTGCAAGGTACCCGGAATTAGCCTTCCGCTCAATTTTTTACTTTTGCAAATTATTAAAACCTGATTGTATAAACAAGATAAAACAGCTTCTTTAGAAAGGGGGAATTACCTAATAATCACTCGGAAATGAAGATGATTTTTTATAAATTTACAAAGAAACAAAATAATTATACACAAATTGAAGGTTTTTTATGGCTCCAAGAGATTTAGTTCAGGCAGATATGACCTCGCAGGATTATATGGAACTGGAAGAAAAGTACGGTGCTCATAATTATCATCCGCTTCCTGTTGTTCTTCAGCGCGGTGAAGGTGTGTATTTGTGGGATGTCGAAGGCAAAAGATATTATGATTTCCTTTCTGCTTATTCGGCTGTCAACCAGGGACACTGCCATCCGAAGATCATTGAAGCTCTTACAGAGCAGGCAAAGACCCTTACCCTTACCTCAAGGGCGTTTTTTAATAACTGCCTCGGTGAATATGAAAAATATATAACTGAATACTTCGGATACGACAAGGTGCTTCCTATGAATTCAGGAGCCGAAGCCGATGAGACAGCCTTGAAGCTTTGCCGCAGATGGGCATACGACAAAAAGGGGATTAAGGAAAATGAAGCCAAAATTATAGTCTGCGAAGGAAACTTTCACGGCAGGACTATCACAATTATCTCAATGTCCACCGACCCCGACTCTTACAAGGGTTTCGGCCCATATACTCCGGGATTCATAAAAATACCTTACAATGACCTTAACGCACTTAAAACCGCGCTCGGGGACCCGAATGTGGCGGGATTCCTCGTTGAGCCTATTCAGGGTGAAGCCGGCGTCTTTGTGCCCGATGAAGGCTACCTCTCAGAGGCCTACAGGCTCTGCAAAGAGAAAAACGTCCTTTTTATTGCAGATGAAGTCCAGACCGGCATTGCAAGAACCGGAAGGCTTCTGGCGTGCGACCATGAAAATGTAAGGCCCGACGTTCTGATCCTTGGCAAGGCGCTCTCAGGCGGCACTATGCCTATCTCAGCCGTTCTGGCCGATGACGACATTATGCTTACAATTAAGCCCGGCGAGCATGGCTCCACCTTCGGCGGCAACCCGCTGGCGGCAAAAGTCGCAATAGCCTCTCTGAAAGTTGTAAAAGATGAAAACCTGGCCCAGAGAGCCTCTGAACTGGGAGAACTTTTCAGGGAAGAAATCAGAAAGATCCCAAGCGATATGATTGAACTCGTACGCGGCAAGGGACTCTTAAATGCGATTGTTATAAAACCTATGAATGGTAAGGAAGCCTGGGACGTATGCCTTAAAATGAGGGATAACGGACTGCTTGCAAAGCCTACCCATCAGCACATAATCCGCTTTGCCCCTCCTTTGGTTATTACAAAAGAGCAGATTATGGAATCTGTGGATATAATTAAAAAGTCGATCCTCGAGATGAGCAAATCTTAATATGCTCATCTCTCTTTCCTTACTTTTTAATTTTTAATTGATTTCCCCGGCCAGTCCGGGGAATTCTCATTTATCTTAAGCTTTGCAGTAAAGAAGAAACTGCTCCCCTTGCCTTCTTCACTTTCCACCCAGATTTCACCTCCCATCATATTGATGAACTCCTTGCAGATCCTGAGCCCCAGGCCCGTTCCGGAATGGGTTCTTGTATATGTGTTTGAAATCTGTGCGTAAGGCTTAAAGAGAAGGTCCGTTTTTTCCTTCGGTATCCCCATTCCTTCATCTTTAATTGTAGAAAGAATAACTGCCGTTGAGTCGGTAATTTCCTTCAGCTCAACAATAACCTCAATTTCACCGCGGTTTGTAAACTTTATTGCATTTCCGATCAGGTTTGAAAACACCTGGCGCAGCCTTACCGGGTCGCCAAGCAGTATGAGGGGAACGTCGCTTGCAAGATGGCAGTTTATTACCAGCCCCTTTTCATTGGCCAGCGCGTAGACCATGGAAACTGTTTCCTCCAGCACTTCCCTCAAAGAAAAGTCCACCGTCTCCAGTTCCATTCTGCCTGCTTCAATCTTGGAAATGTCAAGGATGTTGTTTATTATGTCCAGAAGAGATTCAGCAGCCGAACGCGCCTTGCTTATAAAACCCTTCAGCTCCTCTTTACTTTCATAGACTTCCTGTTCCATAAGCTCCAGAAATCCCAGCACCCCGTTCATTGGCGTACGGATCTCATGGCTCATGCTCGCAAGGAAACGGCTTTTGGCTTCACTTGCCTGTTCAGCCTCCGAAGCCGCCTGATTGGATTTTTCCAATTCCTCTATAAGCCTTTTTATTTCCTGTTCCTTTTCAGCCAGCTTTTTTTTCAGATCGAAAACTGTTTCTTCCACAGCGTTTACTCTCCTTTTGCTTCTCAACGAGCTGTCACATAAAAATAATTGACGGCAAGTTAAGAAATTTTTGTAAAAGTGCATAATACAATAATCGGGCGCTGTGGGAAAATATCCATAATAATCATATATTTCCGTGTAAATTATCATCAACTGACATGACAGAATTTTTATACTCCATAGACTTAGCCGTTTTTTATTTTTTCAATCACAGCATTGCCAATCCGGCATTCGACCGTTTTTTTGTTTTTATAACGGACGTCAACCACTGGTATATAGCTTATCTTATACTTTTGGGAATCGCCTTTGTAAAAGGAGGCAGGACTGGCAAGATCGCGGCCGTGGGAGCCCTGGTGCTCATTGCGGCATCGGACCAGCTGAGCAGCTTTTTTATAAAGCACTGGGTTGCACGCATCCGCCCCTGCAACGCTCTACCCGATGCGAGGAAGCTCATTGAATGTTCTGGGTCCTATTCCTTCCCATCCTCACACGCCGTAAACAATTTTGCCGCGGCAGTTTTCTTCTACAGGATATACCCGAACCTAAAATGGGTCCTTTTTATTTCGGCATTCCTGGTTGCTTTATCCAGAG
Organism: Ignavibacteria bacterium; assembly: GCA_025612375.1. Classification (NCBI taxonomy): domain Bacteria; kingdom Pseudomonadati; phylum Ignavibacteriota; class Ignavibacteria; species Ignavibacteria bacterium. The sequence continues at coordinate 106,538 of JAAXKN010000002.1, read as the reverse complement.
TCTACGTAGGCCGCCATTACCCGTCGGATATAATTGGAGGCGCCATAATCGGGAGCGCTTTGGGCTACATATTCTCCCTGGCGGCATTAAGGCTTGATAGTTACATTAAAGAAAGATATAATAAAACATTAACTGAAGACGCAAAATAAAGGACAGGGAAAATGACTGAACTCGCAGGAAAAACCGCGCTTATAACCGGAGGCGGAAGCGGTATAGGAAAGGCAATTGCTTCGGCATGCGTGCAGGAGGGGATTAACGTCGTTATTGCATCCAGACGAGAAGACGTGCTTAATAATACCACAGAAGAACTCAATGGCCTCAGCAAGGGGAAAGCAGCTTATGTAGCCTGTGACGTAAGAAAACAAAGCGACATCGCCCGTGCCGTTAAATTTACAAAGGATCTTTTCGGAACGGTTGATATTCTTGTCAATAATTCAGGCCTTGGGGTGGATAAGTATGTAATCGACTGCCCGGAAGAGGAGTGGGACCTGGTCCTTGATACGAACCTTAAAGGCACTTTTCTTATGACAAAGGAAGTTTTGCCGTTAATGAAAAAGCAGAAAAGCGGTTACATCATAAACATATCTTCGCAGGCAGGCAAGCACGGCTACCCCCAGGCCGCCCCCTACTGCGCCTCAAAATTCGGCATTATGGGGTTTTCCGAGGCCCTGCAGACAGAAGTAAGGGACTTCGGCGTGCACGTCAACTGCCTCTGCCCGGCGCTGGTACAGGTACCGGCGCCAAAGGATAAAAAAGACATCCTTCCCGGAGTGCTTCAGACCGAAGACCTGGCTTCAACCGTAATGTTTCTCTTAAAGCAGCCCAGGCACATTAAATATGAAGACATCGGGCTATTTCATTTTTAGATGCTGAGATAAGTGTGTCAGGTTCGTTGATGGTTGTTTAATCGAAAAATCGCAGCAGATGTTTTATGAAGGTGCAATATTGAATTGCACAAGATAAAGGCAGAAGTCCTGGAAAGAACCTCTGCCTTAATTTTAGCATTATCAGACAAATTACTTAAGAAGCATCATCTTTCCGCTCTTTTCAAAGCCATTAGCTCTTATTTCATAGATATAGGTTCCGCTAGGAAGACTTGAAGCGTTGAATTCAACTGAATATCTTCCCTGTTCCTTATACTCATTTACAAGAGTTGTAACTTCCTTTCCCAGCATGTCATAGATCTTGAGGGTCACCTTTGAAGCCTTCGGAATCTGATAGTTTATGACGGTTGAGGGGTTAAAAGGATTAGGGTAATTCTGGCTTAAGCCGTATTCCACAACAGGCTTCACGTCAGAATAATTTACCTCAATAAAGCTGTTCTTTTTAAGACTACTGCCGTTTGAATAAATCTTTGCAATCGTGCTTACCACACCTGAAGCGTCAGTAAGAGACACATCCGAACTTATTCTCAGTTTAACTGTCCTGTTTCCTATCCCCTTTAAGAGAAGCTTGTAGTATTCAGGCCTTTTCTTATTTACGTCCTTATTGGAATAGCTTACGCTAGCAAGATTCTTCAGGACTTCTTTGGATGCGGCATCAACAAGGTCAAGCGAGTAGTTTACTACTTCACCGTCTTTAAGGCTCATGAGAACCTTGGCTGAATCGCTTGTAAAATACGAATATGAGTAGGTTAGTTCTGAATTATCACCCACGTTGAAAGCTTTGGTCTCTATGGAATTCTTTAATGCCATTGCTGAATCGCTTTCTTCAGTGAAATCCACCTGGTTTCCATCCAGTCTTACGTCCTTAAGATTAAAACTGTATCCCATGCCATCTTCTGTAATGTTTAGTCCTCTTCCTGAAACGGTCTCGGTATTGGTTTTACCGAGAACCGAAATGGCATTTGAGCTTGTAAAGTAGTATGGGAGGCTCTCGTTATGAAAACCTGTAATAAAACTGTTGTTAAAGTCGGGGCCACCTTTTACCTGTACGTAACTTCCGGAGTTATCGGCAAAGCGTACTGTGGAAAGGCTGGTGCTTTTGACGTATCTGATGTCACCATTTCATTTTTCATCTCCTTTTGATTGTGATTATTTGGGCCTGATTGCCCGCAAAACTTACGGCTGCTGCAATGTTTGTAGCTGCCTTGATCCCTTCCGGATTATCACTCCTGCCCGGTAGAGCAAACTCTTTGAATCTTTTTCCGTTGTAGTGGACTAATACATCGGAGATTTCATTAAACCCATAGAAGTATATGTCTTTTGGACTGACTGCAAAAGAGGATACAAAACCTATTGTGGGTGAAGGGGTAAAAACCACCTGCATAGCCTTTGTCTCCACATTGAACTTCCATATGGGACCATTTCCGATGAAAAGCTCCTTCTCATTTGCAAGCGTAAGAGTCCAACCATTGAATTCTGTATTCTGTGACTGACTCGTGTAGATTACTTCCGCCTTTGAGTTCTGAAGCTTTACTATTTTGGTCTGATACTGGGTGTTTAATGCCAGTGCGTAGGAAACACCTGTTGTCTTGGAACCTGTAATGCTGTAGAAATACCATTGCTGATCAAAATTTATCCTCTTCCATTCTTGTCCATCGAAATGCATCACAATGCCTCCTCTACCCACTCCCCAGACATTGTCTTCAGAGCTGGCCCAGATCCTATCCATCGACTGCCAGTTCTCAAATCCCATTTTGCTGAAGTCTGCCCACTTGTATTCTCCCCTCTTATAAACAAGTGCAATGCCCGGGGACATATAAACTCTTCCTGTATCCAGAGCCCAGATGCCATGAATGCCAGCGGAATTAAAAAGCTTCCCCCTGCCTTTCCATTCTTTTCCGTTCCACTGCATGATGTTGTATTCTTTTCCGTTTACAGGTTCTGAAGTATCTTGAAGAGTGACATCCCCCACAGCCCAGATATTATTTTCATCAAAAAGCCATACATCAAAAAAAATACTCGATGACAGGTTAGAAAGACCGAATCTTTTTACTTCGAATGTAAAGTCCTGTGATGTGGAGTCTGGAGGAGCATTCTTACTCTCAGGCTCTGTGGAGCTTTTACAGCTAAATGCACTGAAAGATATGCAAAGAAAAATTACTTCGAGTAACAGCTTTATTCTCATATATTTTAACTCCATATTTATTTTCAGAAATTTATTGCTTTGTTTTTGTCTGATATTGCTCTTATAAGTATGTTGCCTGACCGGGTTTATATATTCATGTGCCTACTCCAAACAGAATATTTTACTTAAGGAGCAGATTATGTTTCATGAATTCAGAACCTTTTTAATTTCAGGATATTTACTACTGACCGTATATTTATGGTAAAAAAGCCTTGTTCTGAAAGGGAGCTTTGTTATTAGGAGAAATACAGGAATCTTTTGCACATTCAATAGATTAAGACACCTTATCCATAGATGGAGTGATCGCCCTGCATTCATGATAAGACTATGGGTTTCAATTTGCGTCCGCTGAAATTAGAGAAAATTTTATTTTCTGTCAATCAGTAGAATTGCTGATCCTTAAAGGGCCCGACTCAGTATTTTTACTGAGTTTAAAATTATACACCCGCCTCATAATGAGAATTCCCCTTGGAATTCAGCTCATTTTCGCATCTTTTTCATCGACTCAGTATTTTTACTGAGTCACCCTGTCCGGAAAAGATTTTCTCACTTTTTTCACTCTTTTCTCATTTCAAGTAGATTTCTTTTCATTGAATAAAGCCAATAAAGCGAAAGCAAATGCAGCTGATATTTATAGAATTCCGGAGGACTCTGAATCATTTATCTGCGCCGTTTTTCTTCAAATTGGCCGCGGACAATCTCTCCGGGGAGCAGGTTGACGCCGGAGATTTACCCAGGCTGATCTCCTGCGTGACACATTTTTTTATTTAGGACTGAATTATTCATTTATTTTGATTTTTACTCCTTATACATTGTTTAATGTAAACCGCAGGAGGCTATAAGATGAAGGCCGTAATTCTACTGGTATTTTTTCTTTTTACCTTCTTTGAGGCAGACGCCCAGAGTACAAATGTCAAAATCAATAAGACTAATAACCAGCCCGAAGAAGTCTCCATTACAATCAATCCCGCCAACCCCCTCAACATTGCTGCCGGGGCAAATTTAAATAATTACTACTATTCTTTTGACGGCGGCAAAAGCTGGAACGAAGGGACACTGACTTCCACCTACGGCGTCTGGGGCGACCCCTCGCTTGCCTTCGATGCCTCGGGAAACCTCTACTTCCTGCACCTTTCGGCACCTCCGGCAAACATCGGCTTCTGGATAGACCGCATGGTGGTAAATAAATCTTCCGACGGGGGCAAAAGCTACGACCAGGGGACCGGCATCGGATATAACCCTCCCAGGAAAAACCAGGATAAGGGTTGGATTACTTCCGACCTGACTAATTCAATTTTCAGAAATAATCTCTATATCTCCTGGACGCAGTTTGATAAGTACGGCTCCACTCTCCCCACCGACAGCTCACGCATCCTTTTCTCACGCTCCACAGACGGGGGACAAAACTGGAGCAATCCAATCGTAATAAGCGACTCCAGCGGCGACTGCCGCGACAGCAGTAATACAGTCGAGGGCGCTGTTCCTGCTATCGGCCCCAATGGCGAGGTATACATCAGCTGGTCCGGCCCAACAGGAATTAAGTTCGATAAATCACTTGACGGAGGCCTCACCTTCGGGCAGGATATCTATGCCGCCGCTCAGCCCGGAGGATGGGATTTCCAGGTCCGGGGCATAAGCCGCTGCAACGGAATGCCCATAACACTCTGCGACAACAGTAACTCCAAATACAGGGGCAATATTTATATTAACTGGTCCGACCAGCGTAACGGCTACGGCAATACCGACGTATTCTTTACCCGCTCCACCGACGGCGGCAAAACGTGGTCCGGGACCCGGAAGGTTAACGGCACAAATGTACTGGACCGCGACCAGTTCTTCTCATGGGCTGCGGTCGACCCCGTTCGGGGACACATCTGGATTGTCTATTACGACAGGAGCCAGACCGAAGGCACTGCAACTGACGTCTTTGTCTCTAAATCCACCGACGGGGGTGAAACCTTTACATCAACTAAAATCAGTGAAAGCTCATTTGTCCCCGATTCAGCAGAGTTTTTCGGCGACTATATAAACATTGCAGCCTACGACGGCAAGGTATACCCAATATGGATGAGAATGGATAAAAGTCAGCTCAGCATCTGGACTGCCCTTATTGACGAGGGCCCTGTAGGCGTTAAATCAGGCGGAAGCTCTTTACCCGGGCAGTACTACCTGTCACAGAACTACCCTAACCCTTTTAATCCTTCTACAACAATTGATTATTCACTTGCCGAAGCCGGCTACGCTAAAATTATTGTTTACGATACACTTGGCAAAGTAATTTCCGTGGTCTCAGAGGGCTTTCAGGACAAAGGCAGGCATTCGGTGCAGTTCAGCGCAAAAGGGCTTTCTTCAGGCCTTTATTATTACCGGCTTATAACAGGTAAATTTTCCGGTTCGAAAAAAATGATCTTATTTAAATGAACCCGGAAATAAAAATCCTGAAGTTTTTATTCCGCAATTTGTTATATTTATACAGCAAATCAGTTCCGGGAGGAATTATATGACCTCAATAAATCAAATCCAGCGTTTTCTTTCCCTTAAAAGGATAGCTTTTATCGGCGTCTCCAGAGGTGAAAAAGACTATACACGTAATCTTTTCAGGGAGTTTCAGTCAAGAGGATACGACGTTATTCCTGTTAACCCCATGGCTTCCGAAATCGAGGGCCTGAAGTGCTTTGGCCAGGTAAGTGAAATTACCCCTCAGCCTGAAGCCGCTCTGGTCTTTACCACAGCTGTTCCCCTTCAGACTATTATGGACGAGTGCAATTCTACTGGCGTTAAAAACGTCTGGGTCTATAACGGGAGGGACAAGGGAAAAGAAGTTGAGCAGGTGGAGGATTTCAGCAGAACCCATGGCATTAACTTTATTTCTGGCTACTGCCCCTTTATGTTCCTTAAAGACAGCGCTTTCATACACAGATTCCACGGATTTTTTGCCAGACTAAGCGGCAGCTACCCGGTCAGTTAATCTTCATAAAAAGAGCGCTATCCTCATACATTACGGATTTTTACCCCTTTACCGGTCACCTCTGCCCGGTAAAGGCTCATATTTTAAGAAAATATTTTGTGAATCCCTTTCACAATATATTGACAACCACTTCACAATTCCATATTTTAATCGAGAAATATTTCTCGATTAAAATATGGCAACAGAAGAATTAAAACCCATTCCGGAACCTTCACTTAGAAGGCTTCCTATTTATTTGCAATATCTTAAACACGCCCGCCAGGCGGGAAAAAACGAGATTTCCACTACACTGATTGCCGGGGACCTTAAGCTGGATCCCACACAGGTAAGAAAAGACCTGGCATATACCGGCATAATCGGCAAACCCAAGGTCGGATATAACGTAGATACTCTGATCAAGGGAATTGAAGACTACCTCAACTGGAATAACCTCAGCGACGCTTTTCTTGCCGGGGTTGGAAACCTGGGCCTTGCAATGCTCGGTTTTGAACAATTTACAAAGTACGGCATCAGGATAGTTGCCCTTTTTGACAACGATGAGCGTAAAATCGGCACCGAGGTAAGCGGGGTACCTGTTCTGCCCGTTGAAAAAATGACCGGCCTGGCAGAAAGAATGCACATACATATAGGCATAATTACAGTCCCCGCCTCTGCAGCTCAAACGGTGGCAGAAATGATGGTGGAAGGAGGAATTAAAGCCATATGGAACTTTGCACCGGTTATGCTCAGGCTGCCAGAGGATATAATAGTTGAAAATGCACAGTTTGCCACGAGCCTTGCCGTTCTGACACGCAAACTGGCTGAATCCATAAAACAGGGTGAATGACCATTTTACAGGCCCCGCGGCTGCACTATAACCGGATAATCGGGTCCTTTAATAGCAGGAATTAATCACGTATAACAGTAACATGTTATGCAAAGCATAATATATAGATAACAAGGAGATAACTTAATAATGATTGCCGAAAAGCAAATTCTCAGCCGGACAAGGAAATTCGGGAAAGTTTGTGAGATTCTTGACCGTTATTCCAATGACTCGGCAAAGCTGATACCTATTCTGCAGGCAGTGCAGGAGGAATACCGCTACCTGCCGGAAGAAGTACTTACCTTTGTTGCCACTTCCTTAAATCTTTCACCTGCCAGGGTTTACGGCGTAGCTACTTTCTACTCCCACTTTGCCCTGGAACCTAAAGGTAAATATGTAATCCGCGTCTGCGACGGTACGGCTTGCCACGTAAAAGGCTCAATGTCTTTGGCCGAAGTTGTAATGGAAAAGCTCAACCTCGACGAAAAACGCCGAACAACCCCCGATATGCTCTTTACACTTGAGACTGTCTCATGCCTCGGCGCATGCGGACTTGCACCGGTTATGGTGATAAATGACGAGGTTCACGGACAGATGACACCCGAGAAAACCGGAACTTTGATTGACCAAATTATTGAGATGGAGAAAAGTTATGCAAGAAACAATTAATCTGGAATCTGTTGCCGCTCAATATAAAGAAAGCCTGAAGTATAACGATTTCAGGATCGTTATCTGCGCCGGTACGGGCTGCATGGCAAACGGCTCCGAGAAGGTCCGTAACGCGTTCCTTAACTATATCCGCGAAAGCGGCCTGCACGTAAAAGTTGAACTTAAGCCTGAAGAAAACCACAAGGGCATCTTCCTCTCCGAAAGCGGCTGCCAGGGATTCTGCCAGATGGGACCCCTCGTTACAATTGAGCCCCTGGGACTCCTTTATGTCAAGGTAAGACCCGAAGACGTTAAAGAAATAGTTGACAGGACAATAAAGGAAAACAAGGCCGTTGAAAGACTCCTTTATGAGGATCCTTCAAGCGGAGAGAAGTGCAAGGGCATCGGCGACATCCCTTTCTATACCAGGCAGAGCCGGTTTGTCTTAAAACAGTGCGGACATATCAATCCCGAAGACATAAATGAATACATCTCAATCGGCGGCTACGCTGCGGCAAGAAAGGCATTTACAACTTTATCTCCTGAAGATATCTGCAAGGAGATCCTGGCCTCCGGACTCCGCGGGCGCGGCGGCGGCGGATTCCCCACGGGAAGAAAATGGGATCTTACGCGCATCCAGCAGGAAAAGAAAAAGTACGTCATCTGCAACGGCGACGAGGGTGACCCCGGAGCATTCATGGACAGAAGCGTTATGGAAGGCAACCCTCACAGCGTAATTGAAGGAATTATGATCGCCTCCCGTGCTATCGGCGCCGATGAGGCTTATGTATACGTCAGGGCTGAATACCCGCTTGCAGTTAAACGTATTAGAAGAGCGGTCGAAGACGCCGAAAATGCAGGCATTCTTGGAGATGATGTCTTTGCATCCGGCAAAAGCCTGCGCGTCCATGTTATGGAAGGAGCCGGAGCTTTCGTCTGCGGAGAGGAAACAGCCCTCATCGCCTCAATTGAAGGCAAAAGAGGAATGCCTTCACCAAAGCCTCCGTTTCCGGCACAGTCGGGCCTGTGGGAAAAACCAACAGTTATAAATAACGTCGAGACACTGGCTACGGTACCTCTTATCATTAAAATGGGCGCCGGTGAATTCAGGAAAATCGGAAACGCCAAGTCCCCGGGCACAAAAACCTTTGCACTTACTGGACACGTCAGAAACACCGGACTTATTGAAGTACCATTCGGCACAACACTCAGGGAAATAGTATATAATATTGGCGGCGGCGTAACAAACAACGACGGCACACTCGCTGAAGACGGCTTTAAGTCGGTCCAGATTGGCGGGCCCTCAGGCGGATGCCTTACAGAAGAGCACCTCGACCTGCCGCTCGACTTTGATTCTCTTACCGGAATCGGCGCCATGATCGGCTCCGGCGGCCTCGTTGTAATGAACCGCCAGACATGCATGGTAAAAATTGCCAGGTTCTTCATGCAGTTTACACAGAATGAATCCTGCGGCAAATGCGTACTCTGCCGCGAGGGCACAAAGCAGATGCTTGCACTCCTTGACGATATCATTGAAGGCAGGGCTACAGTTGAAACTCTGGAACTTCTGGAAAAGCTTGCTCTGGCGGTTAAAAAAGGCTCACTCTGCGGACTCGGCAAAACGGCTCCAAATCCCGTGCTCTCAACTATGAAGCATTTCAGGAAGGAATATACCGAACACGTTGTTTCAAAATGGTGCTCTACAAAGAACTGCAAAAGCCTTGTTGCCCCCGAAATCAATCCCGAACTATGCAAGGGCTGCACCGTGTGCACAAAGAAATGCCCTGTCGGTGCAATTTCCGGTGAAAGGAAAATGCCCCACAAGATCAACGTATCAATCTGTATTAAGTGCGGCGCCTGCGCTCAGGCTTGCAAATTAAATGCTATAACTGGAGTTTAACATGGAAAATAACTTTTTAACTATAGATGGAAGAAAAATTCCGATTAACGGCGAGAAAAACCTTTTAGAGATAATCAGAAAAGCAGGCATAGATCTGCCTACTTTCTGCTACCACTCGGAGCTCAGCGTCTACGGAGCCTGCAGGCTCTGCCTGGTTGAACTTGAAGGAAGGGGAATTATAGGCGCCTGCTCAACAAAGCCCGAAGCAGGCATGAAAATTAAAACCACAACGCAGGAAATCCGCGAAATCAGGAAAATAACGCTGGAACTCCTCCTTGCCAACGGCGAGCACCACTGCCCCACATGCGCCAAGAGCTCTAACTGCAAACTGCAGGACATTGCAAAGCGCCACGGCGTGGAAGAGGTCAGATTCAAAAGGATGAAGCAGACCGTTCCTCTGGATACTTCTACACACTCACTGGTAAGAGACCCTAATAAATGTATTTTATGCGGCGACTGCGTGCGCGCCTGCAGCGAAATTCAGTCTATCGGTGCCATTGATTTTGCATTCCGCGGCTCCAACGCCGCCGTGCTTCCTGCCTTCGGCAAGGACCTCGAAATGGTTGAATGCATCGACTGCGGCCAGTGCTCAAGAGTATGCCCTACGGGCGCCATTACTCCTAAATCTGAAATCGATGATGTCTGGAAAGCAATTAGCGACCCGTCCAAAACCGTAATTGCACAGATCGCCCCTGCAGTAAGAGTGGCAATTGGCGAAATGTTCAACATGGCTCCCGGCGTTGATGCTACCGGTCAGATCGCCGCGGCTCTTAAGATAATCGGCTTCGACAAAATCTTTGATACCTCATTTTCAGCTGACCTCACCATTATTGAAGAAGCTAATGAGCTCATTAAAAGAATTGAAACAGGAGAAAAACTCCCGCAGTTTACCTCCTGCTGCCCGGGCTGGGTTAAATTTGCAGAACAGTATTTCCCTGACCTCCTGCCGAACCTTTCATCCTGCCGCTCACCGCAGCAGATGTTCGGATCTCTGGCAAAGGAAACCCTTACAAAAGAATTAAACCGCGACAGGAAAGATCTAATAGTCGTTTCAATTATGCCCTGCACGGCAAAGAAATTTGAGGCAAGGCGCCCTGAATTTTCAAAAGACGGCTCGCCGGATGTGGACTATGTACTGACAACACAGGAATTAGGACGCATGATAGACCAGGCAGGCATTATCTTTAACAGCCTGGAGCCCGAATCGCTCGACATGCCCTTTGGCTTTAAGACCGGGGCAGGAGTCATTTTCGGAAATTCCGGCGGCGTTATGGAAGCGGCTCTCAGGTTTGTCTACGAAAAGCTGACGCAGAAAAAGCTCGAACACGTGGACTTCCATGAAGTACGCGGCACAGAAGGCCTCAGAGAGGTAAATCTCGATATCGCAGGCACAAATATCAGCGTTGCAGTAGTGCACGGACTTAAGAACGCACGCGCTATGGCGGAAAAAGTAAAAAGGGGAGAGTGCAAGTACGACTTTATTGAAGTAATGTCATGCCCCAACGGCTGCATCGGCGGCGCGGGTCAGCCGGTCACTTTTGAAATGAGCGTTAAGGAAAAAAGAACAGCAGGCCTGTATTCGGCCGACAAGAACCTTCAGATTCATAAATCACAGGATAACCCGTTTGTTCAGGAAGCCTATAACACAACGCTCGAATATGCCGGCAGCCCTAAGGCCCACAGCCTCCTGCATACAACTTATAGCAGCAGGCGCAGGGTTTCGGACGTTGACATAGAACTCCTTAAAGGCTCTGAGAAAAACAAGCTCGAGATCAGCGTCTGCGTCGGAACGAGCTGCTATCTTAAGGGATCGCAGGACCTCCTGCATAAGCTCATCGATCACGTCGATGACAATAATCTTCAGGAGAAAGTTGACATTAAGGCTACTTTCTGCCTCGAGCAGTGCGACCGCGGCCCATCGGTTACTATAAATGGGAATACACTTGAAAAGTGCACTCTGGAGAAAGCCTGCCAGGTAATGGACTCTGAACTGAAGAAGTACTGATATGTATTAACATTACAGGCATGATAATTGATTCATCAGCCGGATAGATAATCCTTATTCCATGTGTCCGCATTTTAATGCGGACACATTTTCTACTTTATTAACTCCGGAATCCAGATATGCTTGGAAGTAATCATTCAGTTATCAGGCTTTTGAAATATAAATCTATATTACTGCGCTTTAGAATATTAGGTTTTAAGAGGGTCTTCTCTGAAAACCTCGCTGACGCAGCTGGTTTTACTTCGGCTCAGGTTAGAAAAGATTTCTCAGTATTTGGAATTTCAGGCTACCGCAGGGGCGGCTATCAGATCGATGAGCTCCTGGCCAAACTTAACAGTATACTCGGCAAGGACGTGGTTCAGAAAGCCGTTATTCTGGGCGCCGGGCATATCGGCAGTGCGCTTCTGAAATATAAGGGATTTGAAAGCGAAGGCATACAGATCACTGCGGCTTTTGATGTCGATCCGGAGAAGATAAACCGGGAAGGAATTATTCCCGTATACCCTTTTGATGAGCTGAAGGATTTTGTTATTAACAACGGCATTAAGATCGGCATTCTGGCTGTTACAGAAGCCTTTGCACAGGAAGCATTCGATGCAATGATTTCCGCAGGAATTAAGGGAGTCTTGAATTTTGCTCCCTTTAAGCTTAAAGGCACCTCGGAGACATTTATTAATAACGTGGACCTGCTGGGCGAACTGGAAAAGGTAATTTATTTCGTCAGGTCAGCTGAAAAGACAAGCTGAAAAGAGAATGAAATTCCCGTTTCTCCTGCAGCCTTGAATAAATGGAGTAATCTGTGATGCAAGAGGAAAATATTCAAAACAGTATCGTAATCTGTATGGGCAGCTCCTGCTTTTCAAGAGGAAATAACAAGAACCTGGAAGTAATCAGGGAATTTATACGGGCTAATAACCTGAAATTAAAAGTAGAGGTTTCAGGTAACCTTTGCGAGGATATGTGCAACAAGGGTCCTAACGTAAGGATAAACGGGAAATTATATAATTTCGTGGATCCTTCCACACTTGTTGAACTGCTGAACTATGTGCTTATTAAATAGCTGAAAATTATGAATTACTTAAAGCCTGTTTATACAGAAAAAGCAAATTGCCAGGACTGCTACAAATGTGTACGCGCCTGCCCTGTTAAAGCCATTAAAGTTGAAGACGGAAGCGCCACCGTCATGTACGAACTATGTATCATGTGCGGCACCTGCGTGGAAGTCTGCCCCGCAGGAGCAAAAAAAGTAAGAGATGACCTGGGACGCGTGCGCCAGCTTCTGAGGCTTAAAGACCGCGTAATAGCTTCCCTTGCTCCCTCATTTGTAAGTGAATTCCCCGGACTTAAACCGGCGCGCATGATTGCAGCCTTAAAAAGGCTCGGCTTCTATGGCGTTTCTGAAACCGCCATCGGAGCACAGGAGGTTTCGGCTAACGTTGCAGAGCTCCTGCAGAAAAACGAGGGGAAACTCCTGATCTCTTCGGCCTGCCCCTCTGTAGTTGAATACCTTAAAAAATACAAACCACAGGTGTCAGGATACCTTACAAACCTGCTTTCCCCGCTTCTTTCACAGTGCAGGCTCCTTAAAAGTATTTACGGCAGCGATATAGGCATAGTGTTTATCGGGCCCTGCATTGCAAAGAAAAAAGAGGCCGACCTTCACCCGGAACTGCTGGATGCCGCAATTACATATGAGGACTTAAGGCGCTGGCTGAAAGAGGAAAACCTCTCACTCGAGGAACTCGCCTGCTCTGAAAGTGACACGTTTATTCCTGAGAAGGCAAAAGAAGGCGCGCTCTACCCGGTTGACGGCGGCATGATTGCAGGCCTTAAGGCCAGCCTTCCCGTAACGGACTGCCGCTTTATGAGCTTCTCCGGCATAAGCAATATTTCCAATGCCCTCAGGGACGCGGAGAAACTTGAACTTAAAGACAACCTTTTCCTTGAACTCCTGGCCTGCAATGGCGGTTGCATCAACGGCCCCAAGGCACAGAACAGGTGCTCAACCTTGCTTAAGAGGTACAATGTTATAAGCCAGGCCGAATATCCGGAACAAGAGATCCCGAGAAAGCCTTCAATAACAATTGAAGAAAACTTTAATGTGCCGGCTGTCGAAAGAAAACAGTACAGCGAACGGGAAATCAGGGCCGTGCTCGACGATATCGGCAAAATTAACCATAAGGATGAACTTAACTGCGCCGGGTGCGGCTATAATTCATGCCGCGACTTTGCCGTCTCGTTTCTTGACGGAAAGTCAGAGAAGACAATGTGCGTTTCATACATGAGGCAGCTCGCGCAGAAAAAGGCAAACGCCCTCATTAAAACGATGCCTTCGGGAATCGTGATCGTCGACGATAAGCTTAAGATTGTTGAAAGCAACCAGAACTTCGCACACCTAATGGGAGAGGAAACCGAATTTCTCTTCGAGGTTAAGCCGGGCCTTGAAGGCGCGTTCTTAAATAAAATCGCCCCGTTCTATAAACTCTTCCAGAATGTGCTTGAAAGCGGTACCGATATAGTGGGCAAGGAAATTAACCATAACGGCTCTGTACTTTTGTTCTCAATCTTCACAATTGAGAAGAACCGCTATGTGGGAGGCATATTCAGGGATATTACCGAACCCTGGGTGCGCAAGGAACAGATAATTACAAAGGCCAAACAGGTTATACGCAAGAATTTATCGACGGTACAGAAGATAGCCTACCTCCTGGGCGAAAATGCCGCTGAAACTGAAGTTATATTAAACGGAATTATTGAATCCTTCTCTACGGATAAGATTGATGACATTGACGGGTAAAGAAAAAGAAAAGTGTTTTATTGAGGTCGACTACTACCAGAACTTCAAGCATAATCAGATCGTTGGCGGCGACGTGTTTCTTCTGCACAAGATTAAAGAGGAAAACAGGATCATTTCTGTCCTGTCCGACGGACTGGGCAGCGGAGTCAAGGCAAACGTGCTTGCGGCTCTTACTTCAACAATGGCCATTAGCTTTATTTCAAATAAAAAAGATATACGCCAGACCGCAGAGACAATAATGAGGACTCTCCCGGTCTGCAAGGTGCGCAAGATCAGCTATTCCACATTCACAATAGCAGATATAGAGGAATCGGGCAAAGCCAGAATAATTGAATACGACAATCCCCCCTTCATACTTATACGCAAAAACCGGCTGCTTGAAATCACCCCAACCCCGATCAAGCTTTCATTTAACAGGTATAAGGAAAATGTCCTGAACTATTCGGAGTTTTCCGTGCAGATGGGCGACAGGATCATATTCTTTTCCGACGGCGTCAGCCAGTCTGCCATGGGCTCAAAGGATATGCCCCTCGGCTGGACGAGGGATAAGATTGTTGAGCATATTCTAAAGGCAATCAGAAACGAAGCCGACATCTCGGCACGCGAACTGGCAAGAAATATAGTCGACAGGGCGCACTATAACGACAACTATAAGTCCAAAGACGACATTACCTGCGGAGTAATCTACTTCAGAAAACCACGCAGGCTTATGATCGTAACGGGGCCTCCTGTCTTGAAGGAAAAAGACAGCGAAATGGCCCTGATGATCGATAAGTTCAGCGGCGAGAAAGTAATCTGCGGCGGCACAACGGCCAAGATCATTTCACGCGAGCTTGCACGTAAAGTTACCATCAATCTGGATGAACGCGACCCCGAGATACCACCCTGCTGCCAGATGCCGGGAATTGACCTTGTGACAGAAGGAACAATAACAATCGGGAAACTCCTTGAGGTGCTCGAGTCGGGTACAGTAAACGAGTACCGGCGCGATAACGCCGTTTCAAAATTATTGAACGCCCTTATGAACAGCGACATTATACATTTTGTAGTAGGCACAAAAATCAATGAAGCCCATCAGGATCCCAATATACCCGTTGAACTCGGCCTCAGAAGAACACTAATTAAAAACATAGTAAGGCTGCTTGAAGAAAAATACCTGAAGGAGACCAAACTTCAGTTTATATAAATTATCCTCACGTTCACTGGCATGGTGAAAATGCAAAGGCAGTGGAGGATTGTCTTAAAAGCCCTTATATTAGTTTATGAAAAAGCAGCTTGTGGAGAATAATTATTCTTGCCAGGCGTTGTTTTCATGAATATATTTATTAACTTTCTAAAGTTATTTGGTTTAATAACATTACTGGAGGAAAATGGTCGGGAACAAGCACTCCATTATAAGGCTCTTGAAATACAAGAGTTCCTTGCTGCGGTTCCGGATACTGGGCTTTAAGAGGGTATTTTCGGATAACCTTGCAGATGCAGCTGACGTAACTGCCGCACAGGTAAGGAAAGATTTTTCATTGTTCGGAATTCCGGGCAACCGCCGCGGCGGATATCAGATTGACGAGCTCCTTTCAAGGCTTAACAGCCTGCTCGGTAAGGATGTTCTTCAGAAGGTAATCATTGTCGGAGCCGGACACATAGGCAGCGCCCTTATGAGATATAAAGGCTTTGACAAAGAGGGAATTCAGATTACTGCCGGCTTCGATATCGATCCCGAAAAAATCCAAAGAGAAGGAAGCATTCCCGTATACCCGTTCGAAGAGCTGAAGGACTATGTTAAAAATAACAATATAAAAATCGGCATTATCTCAGTTACCGAAATGTTTGCTCAGCATGTGCTCGATACCATGGTTGAGGCCGGAATAAAGGGAGTCCTGAACTTTGCGCCAATTAAGCTTAAAGGTCCCGATGACGTGTTTATAAGCAACGTTGACCTCCTGGGGGAGCTGGAAAAAGTAATATACTTTGTTAAATCCGCCGAAAGCCGCATTACCTCCTGAATCTTCTTAAAAAGGCGGGCGCCTTGTGCCCGCCTTTTTTATTATCCAATACTTAACTTACCTTATCTGTCCATCTTGTTTTTATCGGCTGCAGTTCTATATTAAACTTATAGGGCACAATTCTAATTATTTCTTCAGAATTCAAGAACAGGGAGCCATAAATGGATAGAAAAGAATTTCTTCTTAAAGCCGGGCAGTCCGCGGCAGTACTCATATTAGGTTCATGCTTTCAAAGCTGCTCATCAAACTCTTCAGACAGCGGTATCCCGACTGCACCTCAGAACGTTGACTTTACACTGGACCTCTCAAAGCAGGAAAATGCAGCCCTGAACAGCGTCGGGGGATATGTATACCAGGGAGGCTTAATAATAGCTAAAATAAACGACAGCACTTTCACAGCTCTTTCACAGACCTGCACACATCAGGGAGCTACGGTTGATTACGAGGCCTCTGCCACGCGCTTTCACTGCCCGAGGCACGGCTCTAACTTTGACGTAAACGGAAACGTAATAAACGGGCCTGCCGGAAGCCCCCTTCAGAAATATAAAACTTCCTTAAACGGAACCATGCTGAGAGTTTTCAGCTGACATAAAAAAGGCCGGGTATTTACGCGCCCGGCCTTTTTTATTCTAATCAACAGGTCTTGTCATGCTTTTTAATCCCCGTTCAGAAATCAGCTTTTCATAATTGATCAGCCTCAGACTGCCGCTTAAAATTTCTTTTTTTAGTGACAGGAGCGCATTCAGCTCAGCCTGGCGGTGCCTGCTCATCTCCTTCATCCCGAAAGAGTTCAAATCAATCATCGCCTGAAGTTCCGGCGTATCCATTCCGATGTGGCACACAAGAAGATTCACGCGTTCAGGGCTCAGGTCGCTCAGTATCACCTTAAGGCTGTCCTGCTTCTTGTCCACGGGATCGTTGTACATTGTGTTTAGATAATTCTCCTGGAAATAATTTGATATTCCCAGGTGATATTCACGAGCAAGCTTTTCAACAATTTTCCTGTACTCCGGCCTGTCTACTGCCGTGCTCATGTGGTGGTCAAGATATGTTATCTTAAGGCCCGACTTCATGGCACGTTCCACCTGTGCCCGCAGCTCCTTTTCAATCTCCTTAAGTTTGGGCTTGTTTGCCTTAAATAATGCCCTCGAAGGGGTGAAGTATCCCGCACTGTCCACCAGGCTCGGTACGGCGTCTTTACCCGTAACGGGACCCCACCTGTAGTTTTTCCATTCGGCATTAAGCGTAAGGTGCACACCGACGGCTATTTCAGGGTGATTTTTTAACAGGTCCACCGCCTCCTGGTACCATGGGCACGTAAACATAACAGAGGCCGAAAAAGGAATGCCTGATTCAATGAGCTCTTTGGCCGCCATATTGACCGAATGCGACATACCGATGTCATCACACCTTATAAGAAGTGTTTTCTGATCCTGTGCCTGAAGCGCCGGCACCAGAAGAAGTAAAAGAAAAATTACAAATTGAATTTTTTTAATCATTTGAGCATCCATTAATTTAATCGGGAAAAATTCCGGGGTAAAACTAAACAGATTGCAGCTTACTAGCAAATATGGCTCACCTTAATTAAGCTGCGCCTGCCCGCAGACAGACACATAAAAATACCGCGATAGCGGTTTCATATTTGTAACCCTGGGGAAGATATCCCCAAACCCCAAAAACCGCGTAGCGGTTTTATATCTGTTACCTGCGCGTGAAACGTTAAAAAAATCCCTACTTCAACAATGTCATCTTCCTGCTGATTACATTCTTTCCCGACTGCAGCCTGTAAAAATAAATCCCGCTTGAAAGCCTGGACGCATCAAACGCCACCTCATATGATCCTTTATCCTTAACCTCATCTACCAGTGTTGCCGCAACACTTCCAAGCACGTCGTATACCTTAAGTAAAACATGCGATCCTGCTTCACCTACCGAATACCTGATCCTCGTTATCGGGTTGAAGGGATTAGGATAATTCTGCCCGAGGCTGAAATTTTCAGGCTTCTGCCCATTGTTTGATGCTGCAGAAGTAACGTCATTTAATTCAAATGTAACCCTGAACTTGCCCCCTTTCCCCGCGGGTATTCTGATGGTTCTTGTTGAGGAATTAAAACTATTAAACGCTTCGCCATTAAGCGTTACATCTTTTATTTTAAGCCTGTTGTCCTTAATTGCAAGAGGATATAGAAAAACGCTTCTATCCGCGGAATCTGCCTTAAAGTAGTAGTAGAGGCTTACGGGTGCCTTTTTGTAAAAAAGATTCCCATAAAGATAAGTGTAGTAGCCCAGTTCGGTTGAATGATAGGCGGCCTTGCCGCTATTACCCTTCTCTTCTCCCCACTGCGGCACTTTTCGTCCGTCTCGCGTCCTGTCCGAATACACTTCGCCGTTCTCATGGTCAACAAAGTACTTCATGAAAAAGTCCAGCGATTCGTCAGCCATTTTAAGGTACTCATCACTTTTTGTAATGTCGTAGAGTTCAAGGCCTGCCGTTACAGCCTGTTCCATCTGCCACCAGGCCTTTGCCGTGTCACTTACTCCCCACATCAGCATCTGGCCTGTGGTGCGGTCAAAGTCCTTGTAGGGCCCGCCATACTGGTGGTCGTAGCCTTTATCCAGTACGCTTTTTATTAGCTTTTTAGCGGTTGTAATAAACATGGTGTCGGGACTTATCTGGTAAACTCTTCCCAGGCACCAGGCGGTTTTAAGAACGTGCCCCATTATGGTCATCGTTTCATTATTGTCCGGATTCCAGTCGCTGTCAAACTCCTCCACAAAACCTATCTTCTGGCTGTCCATGCTTCCTGCAAGATGCTCTGTCATGTTATCTGTTATCTTAAGGAGTTTATCTTTATACTGCGCGTCACCTGTTAGAAGATAAAGGTATAAGGTATGTGTCGTTATGGCGTCTACGGTCGCATTAAAGCTCTTCCCGCTTTTTGATGTCCAGTTATAGCTCGCGTTGTCATAATAGCCCTCGTAACCCGGTCTTCTGTCCCAGAGCTTCTGTTCATTGTTTACGTAGCCTTTCATCAGCCGGCTCCAGTCCATTGTGTCGCCCGTAGCCTCGAAATAAGCTGTAATTCCAAGAAGGGCATAATGCTGGTTAAAGGCGTCTTTAGTTTCTTTTGAGTTTACGGGGTTTCCGTTTTTGTCCAGGTTTGTAAACCAACCGCCGTAGGATTTATCCCACGCGTGACTGTACATAAAGTTGAGGGCACCACGCGCATAGCCGAGGTAAGCCTCATTACCCGTAAGCATAAAGGCTCTCACATAGCCGTAGGTATCGCGCGACTGCGAGAGAGTATTTTTGTTTGTACCTGTAACATTGCCGTACTTGTCGACGTTTGTATAAAACCCTCCAAGAGAATTGTCATATGCCTTATTCCAGAACCTGGCGCAGCTGTCCACGTAGCCTATAGCTTTTTCCGGCTGAAGCAGGTAAGGGGAACGTACATTGTATTGTGCAGAACATAAGCCCGATAAAAGAACCAGGAATAGTACTTTTTTCATATCCATCCTTCTCTCTCTCTTAGAAAATAGTTAAATGGGGTTTTAGAAGTTAATTCAGTCTTCCGGGGCAAAAAAAAGGAGAGCCATACGGCTCTCCTTTAATATATTCAGATCATTGAGAACAGTTTATTCCTGTTCGCATGCCTTTGTGCAGCTTTCTTTTTCCTTATCTGTGCACTTGTGCTCTTTAACCTTTGTCTTTGTCTTCTTAACCTTTACGGTTTCTTTCTTTGTAACTTTTACAACCTTCTGCTCGGTCTTGGTCTTTGGTGCAACCTTTTCCTGCGCAAAAGAAGAACTAACACCTGTCATTAAGAAAGCAGCAGCAATGATCATGGCAAATATTTTAATTTTCATGTTCGACTCCTCTTATTGTTAGTAGTTATATTTCTGCATATCTGCTAAATTACATAAAAACCTGAAAAAATAAAATTTCACAGGTCACATTTTATCATCAAGGACAAATTTAGATATACTATTATTGTGGAATTGTTTATTATATTTCCTTTAGGTACATTAAAACGCATTCCGGATTAATAACTTAATTAAAGGAGGATACTATGCCTGCCAGAAAATTAAAACAGTTCCTGGATGCTAACAACATTAAATACATAAGCATCAAACATTCACCCGCCTTTACGGCCCAGGAGGTAGCTCATACCGCCCATATCAGAGGCAAAGACCTGGCCAAGACAGTAATAGTTAAAATCGGCAATGATATGGCAATGGCCGTTCTGCCGGCTAAAAACCTGGTGGATCTGGATTTGCTGAGGGAAGTCACCGGAAATGAGAACGTTGAGCTGGCCAGTGAAAAAGAATTCAAAAACCAGTTCCCCGACTGCGAAATCGGAGCCATGCCGCCTTTTGGTAACCTGTACAATATGCAGGTCTTTGTTGCCGAACCTTTGACCAGGGACAAGGAAATTGCCTTTAATGCGGGTACACATTCCGAACTCATTAAATTGTCGTATGAGGACTTCGAAAGGCTTGTTAAGCCGAAAGTTGTAAAATTCTCACTGGCTTAAGTTTCTCTGAGGCATGGCGCCAATGGCGCCATGCCTCCCTGTTTTTTGGATAAATAATAATCCATCTTTGTAAGAAGATGGCATTTAAGGGACAAAAACAAGCAAAATTGCCTTAAATAGTTTATATTTCCTTATGAAATTTTTTAATTGGAGTAAAAACAGGCAATGGAAGTAAATAATCTCTTTTCGGAAATACCCGATAATTTCCAGAAAGAAATTTTTGATATATTAGTTCATAATCATAATCTGACTTTAGAAAGAATTGTATCGTGCGGACAGGCTTCTCCCGAGGGGGAATGGTATGAACAGGAGACAAACGAATGGGTTATACTTTTGGGAGGTTCGGCAGGCCTGTTATTTGAAGGGGAAAGCGATGAAAAAGTTCTCTATCCCGGTGACTATCTTTTGATTCCAGCCAATACAAAGCATCGTATAGAATGGACTGACCGTAAACAGAAAACAGTCTGGCTTGCACTGCATTATATGGATTAAACATATTTTCAGTGAGCGGCCTTTTCAGTCTGCTTTACGATATATTTTGCAATGTTTTTTATGGCCGCCTTTGTAAGGCGGCCAAAGAAGTATATAAATCGGGGACAAAATGCCTTTAAGAAGATCCAGAAACAAAATTATTGCAGGCGTCTGCGGCGGCATAGCAGAATGGCTGGGCTGGGATCCCACCATCGTCAGAATCGCCTATGTGCTCATTTCAGTGCTCAGCGCAGCATTTCCAGGAATACTGGTTTATATAATCCTCTGGATTGTAATGCCCCCGGCGGATTAAGGCAGGTTTGTCCTGTGTATAATCGGGGAGAAATCCCTCAAAAAATAACCGAAAGCAGAAAACAATATGGGCCGGATCTTAACCTTTCTGTTCTTGCTTCTTTCCAGCACGGAGCTTCTGCCCCAGATAAACTCCATGAGCGTGGGAGGAAATTTCGGCATAGGCTCAATAAAGGGGAATTCCCCCTCACAGACCAGCTTTAATACCAGTATATTTCTTGATGCCTCCCCCGCCTTCATGGGAAACTCATCCCTGAGGCTCTCACTCCTTTACGGACGCAAAATTGAGGCCCTCCTGCCCCAGGGCGTCTATGATAGGTATTTCCCCTTCGTAAAGGGCATTTCCTTAAAAGCCGTAACTAGCCAGACATTCCAGAACTTCTTCTATACAGAAGAGTCTATCGGACCTTTGCTCCTTAACGACAGGACCTTCAGCGACGTTAATTCAATCGACCTTGGCTTATGTTTTTCTTTTATGGCAGGGCTGGATTTCAGGACTAGCCCCAAAGGGATGGCTTTTGGACTGGGTACAGAGTACGGGATGACATTTACAAACACGCTGGCTTCTTATTTCTCTATCTACCTTCAGGCACAGTATTATTTTCTGGGAAGTGACTAAAAAAAGAAAGCCGCCTTTTTGGGGGCGGCTTTTTTAACTTACTTTGTGGCTTCAGCCATTTTTCCGGCTCTTAACTCTTCACCGAGTCTTGTAGCCTTGTACATATCCTTGATTGCCTCAACCATACCTTCAGAATCAACGCTCAGGCAGCGGTTAGATTCTGTTGTAAAGATGAAGTCGCCGGGGAGGCTTTCGATGTTGCCGTCAAAAGCAAGACCAACAATTTCAAGGTTTTTGTTGATAACCGGGCTTCCCGAGTTGCCGCCGATAATGTCGTTTGTAGAGATAAAGTTCATCGGGGTTTCAAGATTGAATTCCGGAGGAATAGTCTTCCACCTTTCAGGCAGATCCCAGGGATACTGCTTGTTGAAAGAATAGTACCTGTCATATAATCCGTAATAGGTAGTCTTTGCCGGAGCCTTGGTTCCGTTATAATCGTAACCCTTTACAACACCGTCAGCAATTCTGAGCGTAAATGTTGCATCAGGCGGAATTGAGGTGCCGTAAACTGCAAAAAGAGCCTGCCCTAAGAGCTGATTGTTAACAGCTTCCTTGTCCTGAATGTCCCTGGCTTTCTGCCTGATGGCATCCAGTTTGCCGGATGTATTCTGCAGGAAATAGATAAAAGGATCATCTGAAGATAGTATGTCCTTGGGTGACTTGTTAAGCAGGGCCATAACAGACTCTTTTGAAGTAAGCTGTGAGTGGCTCAGCATATAGTCGGCAGCGTCCTTTCCCTTTTTAGCGTCAAAAAGCTTCTGTACAAGCTCGTTGCCTTCGCCAAGCGTGTTAATGAGGTTTTTAGCGAAAACCTGTACGAGTTTGTAATCGAAGTCCTTATCCATATCATCCGGGAATATCTTTGCCTTTGTGGAATCAAGCTCATCGCCCTTAAACTTTTTGCTTCTTTCATTTTCCGGCAGCTGCATCTGGTTTGCGTACTGAATGATGTCCCTTGCAATTGAAAAATAAGAAGCAGAAAATCTCGGGTTTACTGAATATGCAGAAAGATCTTTTGAGTACTGCCTCATTTCACTTCTTGTCTGTGCAATATTATCCCAGATATTTCCGTATTTTGACTTCAGTTCGGGCTTTGAGTCGACTGCAGCCTTGAACTTCTTTTCAAAATCTCTTTTTCTTGCCATGAGCACCGGATCGTTTAATCCTTTGATCATTCCCACATAAACCTTCTGTGAGTTTGCAAGGCCGAAGAGCATATCTTCATACTTTAATGACTGGTCTGGATGCTCTTTCAGTGTCTGTGAATAAACGTCAATTAAATCGTTAAGCATGTTGAGTGTTACAGGGTACTGTACATCACGGAAATATTCCAGCTGTGCCATTGTGTTAAGGCGGTTGGTTCTTCCCGGGTTGCCAATAACAAAAATGGCCTCGCCTTCACTTGCGCCCTGCGGGCTCCATTTGAAATAGTTGTCTGTTTTTAACGGTTTTCCCGTCTCATCATAAACGCGGAAGAATGTACAGTCGAGGTTGTAGCGGGGATATGTAAAGTTATCGTAATCGCCGCCAAAGAATCCTATCTGGTTTTCAGGGGCAAATACAAGACGCACGTCGTTATATCTCTTGTATCCATAGAGAGAATATTCTCCGCCGCTGTATAATGTTACAACTGAAGCCTCAAGGCCTGTCTCTTTTCTTGTGCGGGCCTCAATTTCACTGATTTTGTCCTTCCTGGCCTGGACTTTTTCTGCGTCTGTTGTTGCTGCATTTATGGCATCCTGCACCTCTTTTGTAACGTCCTTCATCAGGACGAGCTGGTCCACATAAAGGCCCGGGACGGGTCTTTCATCCTGCAGTGTCTGTGCATAGAAGCCTGTTTTATGAAGGTCTTCACCTTCCTTGTTAACCTGTGTAACGCTTTCACGGCCGCAGTGGTGGTTTGTCATAACCAGGCCGTCGGCCGAGACAAAGGAAGCCGAGCAGTAGCTGGCAAATCTCAACGCTGATTTTCTGGCCTTTTCAAGCCATTCAGGCGTTGCAGTAAAGCCGTAAGCTTCCTGGAAGTATTTAACAGGAGGGTTGTCAAATGTCCACATTTTGCCGGTATCAAACCTCTGTGCCTTAACAGTATCGAGATTGATACCGCCGGCAACGTTTGATGTTACGGCTGTTTCCTGCTGTGTTGTTGCTGTACTTCCTGAGCAGCCTGCCATAAAGGCGACTGAGAATGCAACACTCAAGCTAAGGAAAGCTTGTCGTAGGTTTTTTAGCATATTGATTCCGTATTTTATTTGTAATTAATGAACTGTTCTGATGAAAATTAATATAATTCTCATACCATTACAATTACTAATTTACAAATAAAATACGGATTCAGGAACTAAAAGGCTTCAAAGCCTTTAATTCCCTCTAAAAGCAGCTCTGAGAAAGAGGATCAGGCAATCCCCTTGAGAAGGAAAATCCCGCCGGATGTCTTACTTATAATTCCCTGGTTCAGATATAGGATTCCGGGGTATATAAAGGCTCAATCTCCCATTCGTCTTCCACTGTACCAATGCAATGGGAACACTTTTCCACATAATAAACTGTTTTTTCTTCCTGAGGCGAGGCATGAACGAAGTTGATAACAGTCTGGCAGCTTGCGCATTGTACCACATGGGAGGTCTTTACTCTTGCACGGCAGATTGGACACAGATAACCCAAATCACCAGGAGTTTTCTCGGGATCTACTAAATAAATTGAATTACATCTGGTATTATTGCATTTAACAAAATGTAACTGTACCGTATTCTTGGGTTCGATTGCAGCCTCCACTATTTTTTTTGTATCAAAAGTAAAGAGTTGAGTATACAAATTCTATGTAAAAATTAAGTCTACCACTAATTTCCCCATGCCTTTATTTTAGCTTCCACTAATTTCCCCATGCCTTTATTTTAACTTCAGGTTTTTTGTCTGGATAAAAAATATTATTTTTATTTATAACGAAATCTAGTCACTGAAGGAGAGAAAATGGAAAAAATCAACGGATTTAAGGCTTATGACATACGCGGCAAGGTGCCCGGGGAATTAAATGAGGACCTGGCCTATAAGATCGGAAGGGCTTACAGCAAGCTCACCGGTGCAAAAACTATTGTCGTAGGCCATGACGTCAGAAAATCATCTGTTCAGCTGTCGGAAAGCCTTATAAAGGGTATTACAGACAGCGGCGTCGACGTTACAGATATAGGACTTTGCGGCACGGAAATGATCTATTTTGCCACCCCTTTCCTGAATGCCGACGGGGGAATTATGATTACGGCAAGCCATAACCCGCCAGAATATAACGGAATGAAATTTGTAAAAAAAGGTTCTGTTCCGGTCGGTTACGACTCAGGGCTCAATGAAGTAGAAAGAATGATAGTAAATGACGAATTTGATCCCGTAAGCCAGAAAAAGGGAAGTGTTGCCCGTAAGGATGTAATGCCTGATTTTATCAATAATCTTAAGAGATTCTACAGCAAAGATAAAATTAAGCCTCTTAATGTAGTGGTTAACGGGGGTAACGGCTGCGTCGGACTGGCGCTCGATGCTATTGAAGGTGACCTCCCGATTAAAATGATCAAGGTTTTTACCGAGCCCGATTCCAGCTTCCCGAACGGCGTTCCGAACCCTTTATTGCCCGAAAACAGGCAGCCTACCATAGACGCCGTGTTAAAAAACAAGGCCGACCTGGGCGTGGCATGGGACGGCGACTACGACCGCTGCTTCTTCTTTGATGAAAAGGGGAATTTCATAGAAGGATACTATATCGTAGGCCTTCTGGCAAAATCCATACTGAAGACTCACCCCGGCGAAAAAATCGTTCACGACCCCAGACTTGTCTGGAACACGGTTGAAGTTGTAAAAAAATATGGCGGCGTCCCGGTTGAATCCAAGAGCGGTCACGCATATATAAAAGAAAAGATGCGCGAGGCTAATGCAGTCTATGGCGGCGAAATGTCGGCTCATCACTATTTCAGGGATAATTCCTATTCAGACAGCGGAATGATACCCTTCCTGCTCGTGCTGCAGCTTATTTCTGAGGAAAACAAGCCTCTTTCAAGCCTTGTTGAAGAAATGGTGAAGAACTATCCATGCTCGGGTGAAATTAATACCACTATAGATAAACCCGCAGAAAAGATAAAAGAGCTGGATGCAAAGTATAACGGTAAAAAAGAACGCCTGGACGGCCTTAGCGTGGAATTCCCCGACTGGCGCTTTAACGTCAGAATGTCCAATACGGAACCCATTTTGCGCCTGAACGTCGAAAGCCGGAACGATGAAAGCCTGATGAAGGAAAAAACGGAGGAACTTTTAGGCATTATAAGGGCAAAATAACAGAACCTTTTTAAATTGGATGCGTCTAATTAATAAAAACCTCCAATAAAGAGAGAAAACAATGAATCAGGAAAACGAAAAAGACATCGATATCAACAGAATTCTGCACAACAAACTAAAATCCATATCTACGGATTCTCTGGAAGCAGGCATTTCTAAGGTTGTTAGTGATCTCGTGGGTGAGGATTATAAGTGCAGTATCGGTAATATTAAATATACTCTTTTCAGCGGTGCTGAATTTAACCTTAAGGTTGAACTTTCGTTAAAATCGGAAGACACTCAGCTTTAATGCTATGGTCACAGCAGGCGGAATGTGTCCGCCTGCTGATTATTTTTCAGAACAGAATCTCTTTAAGGACACTTACAACCCTGTCTATTTCTTCCCGTGTATTGTAAAAATGGGGGGAAAACCTTACTATACCTTCTCTTACGGCTGCAGTTATATCCCTTTTCCCAAGTTCCGTAAATACTTCCTCGGCCTTTGGGGAAGAAAAGCTCACAATTCCAGACAGGTTATTTCTGTCCACATTCTGAAGCACCGGACTAATTCCGCAATCCCTCAGGCGCTCCATGAAGTACTCCGTATTACCCAGGATTGCCTCTTCAATTTTATCGTGCCCGAACCGCCTCATAAAGTCAATTGAAGCGTGCAGCGCCACAACGCCGATTGCCGAAATTGTACCGTTTTGGAAGCGCTCAGCCGACGTCCTCAGCTTAAGGTTATAGTCCAGAAGGTTCCATGCATCTGCAACAGACGTCCAGCCCACATACTTAGGGCTTATTTTCTCCTGCAGCTCCTCAGTTACAAAAGCAAATGAAAGCCCCTGCAGCGCCATCATCCATTTCTGCGTTCCCGAGGCCAGAAAGTCAATGTTCATCTTTTTAACGTCCACCCTTAAGGCTCCCATTGACTGTATTGCATCAACAGAAAATATAATGCCTTTACTGCGGCAGAGCGCTCCTATTTTTTCAATGTCGGCCCTGTAGCCTGAGAGGAACTGCACGTGACTTATAGAAACGAGCCTTGTTTTTTCAGTAATTGCCTTTTCAATATCCTCAAAAGAGACTATCCCGTCGTGGCTTTTTACAATATCCATTTCCACGCCCTGGCTTTTCAGGTTAAGAAAAGGGTAGATATTTGAAGGGAATTCAATGTCATTTAAGACAATCCTGTCGCCTGTTTTCCATTCGAGCCCCTGTGCTAAAAGGTTAAGGCTGTTGGATGTGTTGTCCATAAAAGCGATCCTGGAGGCGTCGCAGTTAATCATCTCTGCCAGCTTGGTTTTAGTATCCACAAGCATTTTCTGGTATTCCGGGAAGTTTTCAATTTCCGTCCGGCTTCTAACGTAAATATAGTCATTAAGCTCATTTACAACCGGTTCAGACAGAGGGCTTATTGCGGCGTGATTCATATAGATACGCCCCGAATTCAGATAAGGGTAAAATTTTCTAGCTTCACTGATCTGCATCATTTTAATTCTTCAATTTTTATAAAATAAAAAGACCCTGAGGAACTCTCCTCAAGGTCACCTGCATGTTTATAATATTTAAATATAGCGATTTTCCCACCTTTATTCATCCTACAAATAGGTAACTGCTAACGCAGTTAAAGCAATCCCCTTTTTATTCAAAGTATTTTTCCTTTCTATCCGCGCTAGCGGATACCTATTTGTAGTTTTATTCCATATTGCTACAAATAGGCAACTGCTAACGCAGTTAGGAATTATCCTTTTAATTCATGGCAAAGTTTTTTCTTTCTATCCGCGCTAGCGGATACCTATTTGTAGAAAAAGCATAAATAAAATATAGAACAGCGTAGCTGTTCTATATTTTCCCAATCCTGTTTGCATATTTGAAAATAATTTGCAATTATACTATTGTCCTTCCCGTAAAATATATAGAAAAAATAAAAGCAATAAAATTAATTCAGTTAAAACGTTGAAGACTTGACATTAAATTTCCAATACTGTAACTTACTTTCATTCAAGTCATATAAAGAGTTTTATTTCTGAATGACAGATGAATAAAGAACCCTTACATACTGCGATACTTATTCCACTCTCCAAAGCGTCCCAATACCTACATTCATTTCTAAGTAAGTCCAGGTCAGGAAACACAGTCCGCATTCATAAAGAGAATGTGAACAGAACAGCTTTAGACATTAATGACAAAGAAAAAGAGCATTCTTTTGGAAAAGGCATGATCTGCCTTGGAATAACTGTGCTTTAACAACTGAATCACCAGATCCCTTTGAAAAATACGCATCCATACGTATTTACATTAAGCTAAGAAGATTATAAATTCAGAGAGTTAAGCCATTAATAATCAGATTCTTTTTTTCCTGCAATCATTCAGGGCTTAGACATGAAAAGAATAGTCATCAGCATTTCTTTCCTCATATTTATTTTCCAGGCATTCTCATGTCATCAGGATCCAGTATCCCCCATTGAAGACACTCCGGGCAGGCGTGACTACGAGTGGAGTGTTGATACCATAAAAAGTCAAATGCTATCTCTAAGTAGAATCTGGGCAAGCAGTCCAAGTGATGTATGGGTGAGTGGAGAAGACGGGGACTATGATAAAATGCTCTGGCATTATGACGGGCATTCCTGGCAGGCAGCAGGATTGTGGGGACTTGCTCCATACTGCATCTTCGGCTTCTCCAGAGCCGACATCTATACAGGTGGCTTCAGCATATTCCACTATTCAGGCTCCTCATGGAAAGAAATGTTTATTCCAAAGGTGGATAGTTTATCTTATTGGAGTATTCTCCTTCCGGATATCCGGGGTATTAGTCCTGATAACATCTGGGCCGTGGGGTTTGGCTACAGGGATCAACATACGAGCTATGGAGTAATATACCACTTCGATGGGAAAAGGTGGCAACAAAGCATGGTAATGAAAAAGAAGAACATAGACCTCTACCGTGTCTTTCCCACGGGTGAGGGGAATAAGTGCCTGATTTATGCAGTAAAAAACAGAGCTGACACTTTCCCCGACAGTACTGTAATCTATGAATATGACGGGAATTCCACCCTGAAGGAGATTGCAACGGGTCCCTTCTGGGAAATGGAGAATCAGACTATGATTTATACCATAAATGGAGACCTATTTGTTGAAATGAAGAATATGATCTATGAATATTCTTATGGGCAGTACAGGAGATTCATGTCAGCCAAAACCCTGAATGGTGGAGAAATAATGGGAGGAAGAAGTAGAAGTGACTTCTTCGTCTGGCAGCCCGGTGAACTGCAGCACTTCAATGGAAGCGACCTGAAGACCATTTTCAGGCTTAAAAATGATGTTTGGCTCTTAGACGATGTAATTGCTTTTGAAAAGGAGATATTTTTCTTTGCACAGGATAATGTAACAGGAGATCACTACCTGGTGAAAGGAAAACTGAAGGAGTAAAAAACATATGAGAAACTATAGGTCAGAAGGAATTCAAGGGACAGTGCGGTAACACTGCCCCCTGGGTTAAATAGTCCACCTAAAGGCTCACTACCTTAATAACCCTGCTATCTCGGCAGGACCGGGGGCTATTTATGTTTAAAATAATAAAATTAATTTATTTAACCAAAAGGAGGCTCTCATGAGAAGTAGTAAAGTTCAGGTACTGGTTAAAGCATTGGTCCTGCTGATGCTATTTAGTTCTGTTTTATTGCCTCAGACAGGTTCACAAACATGCTCCTTGAGATTAAAATCAATGCTATTTAGGCAGATGGATAAGGACTCAAATATTACCTACAACAATTCACCCGGAGCATCCTTCGGTTATTATCCCTTAAATGGTCTTTCTTCTGAAAGCAAATACAGATCTGTTTATGAGGTGGATCTGCCCTCTGCATTACCTGTGGGAGCTTATATTACGAAAATTGAATTCATTTACAATAGTAGTGCTTATAATCCAGGTGAAAGCTTCTCTTTATACAATATCCCAATTTCTTCATATGATGATACATGGACTAATTCTCAGATCTGGAATGTAACAGATATGGGCACTTACGAAGGCAATTGGGGAGTTTCCAATCAGGAAATTACTGTACGGGCTTCCCTCCTTGAATGGATAGCAAATAATGCTTTGGACGAAAGGAAGACCAAACTTTACCTTGGCTTTAGAGCTTATCCTGAATGGGGCGCAACTACGGTAAATACGAACGGTTTTCAATATGCCAAGTTAAGATATACCTACGAAATCGTGGTAAGGGATACAATTAAAAACGTCAGCGGGAATGGGAAAATTGACGTAAGTGTTAATAACCAGCCTTTCTACGAAGCGAACAGCGGGGAGGTACTAATATTAAGTAAAGGCTCAGTAGTTCAGCTAAGGGCAAAAGAAGAGCAGTTTGATGGATCGTACTTCTGGGTATGGAATCAGGATCCAAGTACTTTGGGAAATACAATAAGCAACTGGAAAATTAAAAAGGAAAAATTCTTTGAATTCTTTCCTGGTAGAATTTATACCGATACAGCAAAAGCCAATAACCTTTTTTCATCCTTTACGGCAGGCATAAGGAAGAAATTTATAATAAACAGGACCGATAAGACTGAATTCGACGGCAACTTCCAGACAAATGACGTAACCCGTGTTGTTGAGAAAAATAGTCTAAACATTCCGTACTCAGCAACCCTGGTAAAACCGGCAGGAACTTACAGCTTCGTAGGCTGGGAAGACGGGGAAGGTTCATTAAGAACACCGACTGACAATACAACCTATACTGCCATTTATAAAATTCCCAACAAATCAAACACTTCAGCAGCATTCACCAACTCAAGCCAGAGAAAGCTGGCACGTACACCAAACGGCAGCCTGCACCTGGTCTATGAAAGCATGGGAAAAGTCTGGTATGAAAAGAGCACGGATAACGGGACTACGTGGAGAATAATGAACGGTGGCAAGCCCCTGGTAAGTGAGGACGCAAAGCTCCCGTCAATTGAGGCCTATGACACGGATTCAAGAATAATCTTTACCTATCAGAAAAGGCTTGAAAACGGCTTTCCTCCAGACTTGTACTTAATTGAGCTCATGGTATATAATGTTGATGTTGACTCTCCTCAGGACATACTCCCTGTCTGGCAGTCATACCCCTACAGCTACAATGCCAATCCTGTAGTTGCATTTGACTTTAACCAGTACCTTTATAACAGAATTGCTGTAGTTTTCCAGGATAACTCTGAATCTCTTCCCGGAATCTTCTACCGACTGGCAGGTCTTGACGGGACCGGGATGCACTACGAGTGGAAAGGCAGTGCCGCAAGGTTAAGCGGGACTGGCATGTACTCAGTTAACCCGTCAATAAAGTCCCCATATTACAGCGCCACCATTTCCAAGTACAACGCCGATCTAAAGTTCCACATTGCCTTTGAACAGCTCTCAACAGGAAGCTCTGTTAAATACTCATTACTGAACATAAACCCCTCGGGTGCAGTTTCAGTTTCAACTCCTCTGGACATTTCCTCCTACATTTTCCCGGCATATTCAGACCTGAACGAAAAGCCCCTGGTTACGGTTGTAAATGGAACACCTTACATTAGCTGGCTTCACTACAGCGACTTGACCTACCTGCATGAGGCCGCTCTGGCAAGGAGTACCGGAGGATCCTGGAACTTATTCGACAGGTACGGAAAAGAAGACGACATCACATCAGTCCACATGAATAATGTCGGGGTAAATAACTTCGTTCTTGCCTGGAACGTTGATGGCTATGGAAACGAGTTCGTTAAAAGCACTTCGATGGCAACCCCTTACATTACAAACACCTCCGGGCGTGATATTCAGGTTGCAAACGGGACTGACTTTACCAATACGAGGCTTATGTCTTTTACAAATGATGCAGTTCCTTACTATTTTACGATATCAGATCCTATGTCAAATGGAACCCTGGCCAAGGGAACACTTTCCAAAGAAACACTTTCCAAAGAAAAAGAGGGGCAGAACACCTCCAGGACCGTTGAAAGCCGTACAGGCATAATAAAGATCAATGAGGCTTCCTTCAGGGCAACTCTGGGAGAAATAAAAGCCGGGGAGAGCTATGTCACATTCAAAGATATAGAGAATGATTTTACACCTGAAAAAGAAAACTTCTCTCAGGCACTTGAATCGAGGGAATTTACTGCCTCTGATAAGACCGTTCTAAGCTATAGCTCTGAATTCACCATAAATGATTCAGCAATGGCAGCCTCACTTTTTCAGCAAGGTCTTGAATCTTTGACTTTTTCCCTGGAGTTAGTTGAGGCAAAAAGCAATGAGGTCCTAAAAAGGCTCACCTCCAGAACATTTAACTCCAAATCCCTTTCCACAGGGAAACCTCAGGCCTTCAGGCTTGACTTAAATGGAATCGGCAGCCGCACCCTAAAGCTTAGAGTTTCATACGACATAAAGGCAAATGATTCCCTGAATGTTGAATATAGACTAATGAACTACTACAAGCCTGACGGCAAAATGAAGAAAGAAGGCTATGTCGATCTCACATACAGTGAAGTAAAACCTGTAACAGAGTATGCTTTAAGCCAGAATTACCCGAATCCATTTAACCCAACAACAGTCATAAACTATCAGATTCCGAAGGCTTCAAAGGTACTACTTAAGATCTATGACCTGCTGGGAAAGGAAGTTAAAACTCTTGTAAATGAATATAAGGAAATGGGAAGGTATTCGGTTGAGCTTAATGCTTCAAACCTCCCATCAGGAACCTATATCTATGAACTTAGGGCTAATGACTTCGTTAAAAGCGGCAAGATGATACTTCTCAAGTAACTTTATTAGGGAAATAAAAAAAGGCAGAAACCCTCTTTTGGGCTTCTGCCTTTTCATTTTGTAAAGATGAAATGGGTTAGGAAATTTTAGTCCTGAACCTTTGCTCTCAATGAATCCCATATCATGTAAGCACAGATAAGCGCGAACATCGTAATTGCTATCAGCTCAGCCGAGTGCGATTCCTGCCATTCGGCGTTGACAAAGTTCAGGTTCCAGAACCGCATCATCGCGCTTACCACACCCATTAAGGCTCCTCCTGCAATAAAGCCTGAAGCTATAAGCGTTCCGCGCTCCCTTCTTGCATTGTTAACTTTCTCATCCTTGCTCCTTGTGGAAACAAAGTATGAGATGAGTCCGCCTACTAAAAGCGGTGTGTTCAGTTCAAGAGGAATATACATTCCAAGCGCAAATGCTAAAGCCGGAACACCAAGCATCGTAAGTATTAATGCCATAAAAGCACCCGCAACATAAAGCATCCAGGGAGCAGGCTGATTGGACATAAGAGGCTTAATTACGGCGGCCATTGCATTGGCCTGCGGGGCTACCAGTGCGCCTTCGCCTGTAAATCCGTATGTCTGGTTTAATATAAGTATTACCCAGCCCACGGTTGCCGAGGCAACTACGGTGCCTAAGAACTTAAATGACTCCTGTTTGTAAGGCGATGATCCCAGCCAGTAGCCTATCTTAAGATCTGTTATAAAGCCGCCTGCCATTGATAAAGCCGTGCAGACCGTGCCGCCGATAATAAGAGCCGATATCATGCCGGCTTCACCTGTAAGGCCAACTGAAACTAAAACTATGCTTGATAGTATGAGCGTCATAAGCGTCATGCCTGAAACCGGGTTGGTACCTACAATTGCAATTGCGTTTGCGGCTACAGTGGTAAAGAGGAATGAAATTATGAGCACAATTAAAAGTCCTACTACCGCGTGCGTAAGGTTTGTAACAACGCCCGACATGAAGAAGATGAATACCAGGACGGCTGTAACCAGAATGCCGATTACTATAACTGCCATCGGTATGTCCCTCTGCGTCCTCAGCTTTGAGGTATGCTCACCCTTGCCGCCAAAGATCTCCTTTACGGCCAAAGAAAAAGCCGAAACGATAATCTTTGAGGAACGGATAATTCCGATTATACCTGCCATTGCAATGCCGCCGATGCCGATGTGGCGGACGTAGGTTGAAAATATCTGCTCGGCCGACATATCCTTTACAAGCAGCGTAACATTAACTCCCAATGGCTGCGTAAGGGCACCTCCAATGTAGGAGACTATCGGAATAAGAACATACCACGAAACAAACGATCCTGCTGCAATAATTGCTGTATACTTAAGGCCTGTTATGTAGCCGAGGCCCATAACGGCAGCGCCTATGTTCATTCTGAAAACTATCTTGTAGTTGTCTGCCAGCTTCTGTCCTAAATCTATGACGCGGGTTGAGAAGACTTCGCTCCACCAGCCGAAGGTGGCAACAATGAAGTCGTAAACACCGCCGATTATACCGCTTACAACCAGAACGAGCGCCTGCCCGCCCCCCTTTTCTCCTGCAACCAGAACTTCAGTTGTCGCAGTTGCCTCGGGGAAGGGGAACTTACCGTGCATCTCGCCCACAAAATACTTCCTGAAGGGAATAAGGAAAAGTATACCCAGAAAGCCGCCGAATAGTGAAGCCAGGAAGATCTGCATAAACTGAACGTGCAGATTTAATATGTAAAGAGCAGGAATTGTAAATATTGCACCTGCAACAATTACGCCTGAACTTGCGCCTATCGACTGGATAATTACGTTTTCACCAAGGGCGTTTTTCCTTCTCGTAGCCGTTGAAAGCCCCACTGCAATAATTGCAATAGGAATTGCGGCCTCAAAAACCTGCCCGATCTTTAGTCCAAGATAAGCCGCGGCAGCCGAAAATATTACAGCCATAACGAGGCCCCAGGTAACCGACCACGGGGTAACTTCCGGATGCGCCGCCTTGGGCGACATTACCGGCGTATACTCCTCACCCGGCTTTAACTCCGTATAGGCATTCTCGGGCAATCCGCCGTTTGTAATGGCAACTTGATCACTCATAAAACAAATACTCCTTCGTTATTTGAATAAAAAAGGTAACTCTAATTCTACTTTGTCTGTCTCTAACGATCTGAAGTAAACTTTGCCGTAAGGCTTTGCATCCGAAGGATAATAATATGCCGGAGGGGCAAATGAACACTTCAGCTTCTTTTCAACATTCGGGTAAAGTTCAATGCGGCTTGATTCTCCGTACTGAACCGGGAATTCCACGGGGGAGGATATCTTTGTAAGCTCCTTGATACTTACAACGGCATAGCCCGCCTTGTTTGCAAAGGCCGGAACCAGCGTTAGCAGGAGCTTCGTCGAGTCTTTCTCCCCGAACGTGTTGGCTACACTGATTTCCCCGTTTTGATAATTAAGCCCGTCTTTTATTAATGCTTTACCGGATTCATCATAGATAATTACTGAAAAATCGGTAAACTTGTTAAAATCTTCTTTGCTGATGGAAAAATCAAAGTCTTTTGAACTTTCATTCTTTCTTATTACAAAAGGATAAACATACCTGTCAACACCATTGAACTCGGCCTTAAAGTCCTTCTCATATCCTAAAAGCCTTCCTGTAAGCTCATACTGCTTTACCTGGCTGAAGGAGTTCATTACTGAAATGTTCCTGTCCTTTGTATCCAGCACGATCTCACGCGCAATTGAATTAACGCCTGAGCATTCAATTTTAAGGTTGTATACAGAAGCCTTCTTTGCCATATAGTTGCCGTGTACAACGAGCTCATAGACGCCGGGCTTCAGGTTCTCATGATTGGATGTAAACTCCGCATCCTTAAGCTCTGAGTTCAGCAGCTGCGAAGAATAAATATTTACGCCGTCAGGATCAAACAGGCGGTAGACTGCCTGAGCATAATTCTTCCCGTCGGAGCTGATCTTAATTGTAACGTTGCCCGTTCCGGCCGGGATATTAAGAAAATACCTCTTGTGGCGCCCCGGCTCAAGGCTTTCTTTTTCAAATGACTGGGTGTAGCGGTTCTGACTGCTGAATTCATAAGGAATAATAACCGTTGCCAGCATGCTGAATTCAGAAACATCTTTCCTTCCATCGGCAAAGGCCGATATTCTGCCCGTGTATATGCCGGGCTCTTTCATCTGGCTCTTGTCAAAGCGGACACTGACATAAGTGCCCTGCCCGTTCCTGAAATAAATTTTCTTCTGCACCGGAATAAGCCATTGTGAACTGCTCTCAAGGTTAAATATGCTGTAAAACCTCTTCCCTTCGCCTGCCTTTACTCTTGAAATATTATACCTGAATGTGTCGCCGTCTTTAATTATATTGCCGTCGCGGAAGTATAAGTTCGGAGCGCGGTCAGTCGGCATGCTGGGTACATAAGCCGTAACGTTAAAGTCCTCTGTATCCTCATAATCCTTATTCTTTATCATTTTTTCCAGCACACTGTAAGCGTTTTCAACGTTTATGTATCCTGCTCCTTCGTCAAGCGCGTTATAGCCCGCCATATGCACTGCGCCGTTTCTTACGGCACGGAAGAGCACCTGCGAGGGTATTTTAAGCCCCGGATACTCGTGGCTTACAGCGCTTAAAAGTAAAGACATTACGCCTGCCGTATACGGGGAGGCCATACTGGTGCCCCACATGCGGTCGCTTTCTTTCCAGTTCGGAACCGTGGAAACGCAGGCTCCCGGAGAAACCACGTCAGGCTTTGAAACCTCGCCTCCTCTTGCGCTGAAATGAAGAACAATGTCTTCAGAAAGTGATGCGCCGTAAACGTCGCGGCCCACTTCTTTAGTCAAAACGGCACCGGAGGAAAATACATATTTCGATGAAGCCGGCAGTCCCGAGCTCGAAATACCGGGGCCGTTATTGCCGTTTGAAGTGCAGATATAAAGATAAGGGTTTTTTCTTAAGAGGTCCTGCAGGAAAAGCTCCATGTCGGCACTTCCCTCAATAACACTCCCTATGCCGAAACTCATGTTTATTATGCAGGGCTCTTTCCAGACCCTGGAGACTGAATCGGCAAAGAGGTAGGCTCTTTTCATGCTTTCTGTAACGGTTGCTCCGCCCGACATTGTGTTCTGCCCGATCTTGAGCCCCACAATGTTTGAACCCGGTGCAACGCCGTTAAAATGCTTTTCACGCCCGATCCCGTAACCCGAAGCGATGCCTGAACAGTGAGTGCCGTGGGCGCCGTCGTCATAAAAAACACTGATGGTCTTTGCCTCAGGGAAAATGTTGAATGCGAACGTAAAATAGGGAAGTTTATCCGCAGCCTGGATCTGGAAAGTATCAAACTTTTCGTGGTAGCTCCTCATAGGCTTTTCATCTGAGAGGCTGCCGTCAGCGTTTGTGTCGAAATAAGCCGCCCAGAACTCTTCTCCGTTCTGCACAGTCTTAAAAGTAACAACAATAAATTTGTCGTCTGTTTTGCCGTTTCCGTTGAGGTCCTTTACGCCGGAGTTGGAATTCTTAAATCTTTCCTCGTCAAAGTTCCCGATGTAATATTTCCCGTCGGAAGGCTTTAACTTAAGTTTATCTATACCTTTTACCGAAAGCCCGTGTTCTTCATTTACAAGGCTCAGTGTTGCCTCATCCAGGCGGGCATCATATATTTTTACGTCCCCCTGCCCTGTAAAATCCCTCACGTCAATTACTTTAGTTTTCCCCTCAGAAGTATTCTTAAGGCCGTCAATTCCCATATCGACGCCCGTATCAAGCACAAAAATTATCGTCCCCCGCCCGTCATATTTAGGGTGGGACAAAAGAAAATTTTCAACTCCTGTCGGCTTCAGCGACAGAAATGTCTGCGAAGTATCCTGTGCATTAAGTGGCTGCACACAGAGAAAAAGCAGGGGTAAAAGGTTTCTAAGTTTCATAACTATAAATAATTAGTCCGTTTTTTTAATTCGAAAAGTTAAGTAAATAAGGCCTTAAAGAAAAGAATTAAATGGAGTCACTTCCAAGATTTTTGAGCCGGATAAAAGGGCTGACAGGAAAGGCAATATCCCTGTTCAGCAGGGAATTGGGAATGAAAGCGTTATTGTGGTACCCTCGGTTAAGATGCTGTCGACTGTAAGCTCGCCGCCCATCATTTTTGTCAGGTTGTAGGCTATGGTAAGACCTAAGCCCGCACCTTCAAACTGGCGCTTATGGCCCTCATCTTCCTGCGTGAAAGCTTCAAACATGCGGGCAAGGTTTTCTTTTTTAATTCCTATTCCGGTGTCAGATATGATAATTTTGGCGTAACTGCCTTCCATTCTGGAACTTAAGCTTACACGGCCGCGTGCTTCTGTGTATTTTATGGCGTTATCGGCAAGGGCCGATATAATTTTCTCCAGTTTGCGGCTGTCGGCGTTAATTGAGAGGTTTTCGTCCTCAATATCCAGGTCAAAAGCCAGCGTCTTCTCAATTGCGGCATTCATCAGATCCTGGTAGACTGCCCTCAGTATCTCGCTGATCCTCGTACGGCCTATCTCAAACTCCGTCTCACCCGACTGTATGAGCGAAACCTCCAGAATGTTATCCACCAGCTTAAGGAGCCTGTTGTATCCTTCCTTCAGATACGGGAACAGTTCCGCTGCCGACTCCACATTGCCTGCAATCACGTCATCTTCAATCAGCTCCGAATAGCCTACAATTGCATTTAAGGGCGTCCTGATCTCATGCGACATATTTGCCAGAAACGAGCTTTTGAGCTTGTTTATGTGGGTTTCTTTCTGGTATGCCTTCCTCAGGCGCTCTTCGTTTAAGAGCTGCTCGGTTATGTCCTTGAGGCTTATGATGAAAATCCTCTGCGACTCGTAAAGATCCTCTGTAAAGGTAATCGAGCCCAGGTACTCCCTGTCAAGCACATAGTTCTTATAGCGGAATTCATGAAAATCGCTCTTTGTCCTGAGCAAGGTCGTAGTAGCCTGAGAAAGCACCATCAGGAAATGCTCGTCAAAGACCTCTTCAATCTTCCTTTCCAGCGCCTTTTCCCTTTTTATGGAGAATGTCTCGTAAAAGTTGTCGTTTGCATTCTCAAAGAAAAGCGATTCTTTTTCGTTGCGCACAATTAAAAGCAGATCCGAGATGTTATTGATAATGAGCTTCTGCCTTTCCTCTGAACGCTTAATAATGCGGTTTTTGAGGACGTAATTGGTTATGTCGTTGGCCGTTACTATGAAGTTTACAGACTCCGACTCCTCTTTCCTGACAGGCGTAATGCTGATTTCCTGGTACCAGAGCGAGCCTTCCTCGTGTATTCCAGAGATTATTTTTGTGCACTTCTCATGCAGCTGAATTTTGCTTTTTACCTCTTCGAGTGCAGGAGCCTCAAGAAAATCCTCCAGCACCTTCTGAATCGGCTGATTATAAAGAAATTCTATGTTTGTGCCCAGAATTTCCTCAAACGACCTCGTGGAAAATGTTACTTTGCCCCATTCGTCTGTAATTATAACCGGAACGTTTCCAAACTCCAGGGCATTGTGCAGTGAGTTTATTTTGTTCTCAATCTTATATTTGTCCTCAAGTGAGCTAAGGACAATTACAAAGAGCTCCTGATCCCTGACAAATATTCTTTCAATTTCGGCAAGAAAGTTTAAGGGAATGTCCCTGTCACCTCCCGGGAAGAAAAGCTCCAGGTGGCAGCTGCTGTAATTGCTGCCGGCCAGCCCCTGAATCATCTGGGCAAGCTTGGGTTCAGACTCTACTCCTGAAATGCTGTCGTGCTCTTTGAGAGAAAAAGCATTTTCAAATGAATGATTGCTGTATACAATAGTCCCCCCGATATTCACTATCACAAGAGACTTTGTATCCGGGAACTCCTCCAGTAGCTTAAAGTCCTCCAGTGACTCGAATCTTTTCTGGGTATTGTCCGGTGAATCCATACTGCCGGGAAATCTGTCAGTCATTTAATACTTTTATTTTCTCGATTATTAGCGTTTCATTTCTCTCGTCGCTATAGACGTAATTAGGCGCCATCTTGCCGGGAGAAATCCTGTCTATTAAAGTAAAAAGAGCGCCATTAATATAATCAAATTCTGTAATTAAAGTCTCTCTAATTCCATCCATCAGCTCCGGGAGCGCGGAGCTGTAATACTTGTCAATTTCCCCGCTGAGTTCAAGTGAAAAAACCCTCTTAAACAGCTCGTCGAGGCCGGGAAAGCTGAGTAATGCCTTTTCGTCCTGCGGGAGCCTCCCTTTTTTAGCCGCAGAAATCCTGATCCTGGCCCGGGCAGTTTTACCGCCTGAAACTCTGATGCCTGTAATTTCATAGAACTGCCGTGCTGTAAGATGGAATTTCAGGAAATCAATTTCCGTGTGGATCTCGTAGCCTCCGGCAGAAAAGGCTATTAGCAGTTTACCCCCCTCGTTATCTATGGCAAGATCTTTAAGCCGCCAGTTGATCCGGGCAAGGAAATGCGCCGCAGGAGAAAACTTAATAGAATCCTTCGACCCCTGTGTGGTTTTTACCGTACCGGCAAGAATCCTTTCAAGGTTGGCGGTTTCAAGGTTATTGTAAACGCCTAATTCTTTCTGATACGGCAGTGTGGCTTTTATATTTATTATTTTGTCCAGCATGGAATTTCCCTGATAGTATTATCGTAGAAACAGGAAAATTTATTAACCCTTGCCGGGCAAAATGAGGTTTTAGTTACCTGCTTTTTACAAGAACGAGCGTAATATCGTCACTTTGCTCGCGTGATCCCCGGAACTGCGCTACCTCTTCCAGTACGCCTGAGATTATACTTTCGGAAGCTTTGTCCTTATTCATCATAATGGACCTTACGAGCTGCTCGGTTCCGAACATCTCATTGCTTTCATCCATCGCCTCGCTTATGCCGTCTGAATAAATGGCGTATATGTGCCCCGCCTCAAGCCTCAGCGTCACTTCTTCAAGCGTATCGGCAAAAACACGCCCTTCCTCCAGCCCCAGGCCTATGCCTTTTGGCTGGTAAACATTGACGTTATTTCCGCTGACGTCCAGAAGCTGGCTGTGGCCCGCGCGGCAGAATTTTACCGTGCCCTCACCGGCGTCAAAAAGCACCAGTGTAGCCGTAATAAACCAGTTCCTTTCAATTCCCTCGTAGATCTTTTTATTGACCTCAACAAGTATCTCTCTCGGGCTCCTGCCGTCCACACAGTAAAGCCTCATCATCGTCTGCAGCTTCGACATGTAAAGCGAAGCCGAAAGGCCCTTGCCCGATACGTCCCCTACAACGGCAAACATCTTTAAGGGTGAGACCTGTATAAAATCATAATAATCCCCTCCCACCTGCATTGCCGAGATCATCTTGCCGCTTATGTCAAAGCAGGGGATCTGGGGGAAAGTTTTGGGAAGCAGGCTTTCCTGAATTTTTCTTGCATTCTCAAGATCCCTTTGAACGGCAAGCCTCTGGGCTTCGGATTCATAAAGCCTTGCGTTTTCAATTGCAACTGCCGCCTGATTGGCCGCGGCACATAAAAGCTCCAGGTCCTTTCCGGCAAACTGCGAGCCTGAATGCTTAAGGCCAAAGGCCAGAAGCCCTATAGACTTGGACTTTATTACCATCGGAAGTACTGTATAGATCTGTGCAGCCTCAAGAAGCGTATAGTCGCCCGGGAATATTTCCATGAACTGCTGGCGTTCAACCGAAAGCGGCCCCTGAAGAACAATCTGCTCTCTTATGTAATGCGTTAGCCTCATGTCCTTGTCCGAAATACTTAAGGCTCCGGCACCCGACAGGCCCTTGCCTCTTTTCATGTCAAAGCGGTGAAGGTCGCTGTCGTTTAAGAGTATTGCAAAGTGCTCCAGCCTCAAAGAGTTGACGAATGTGTCCAGCATGGAGTCCAGTATATTTCCCAGCCCTACAATTGAAACAACATCCTTTCCAAACTTCAGTATTACTTTCTGATAT
The DNA here is from genome assembly GCA_025612375.1 of Ignavibacteria bacterium. Taxonomy (NCBI): domain Bacteria; kingdom Pseudomonadati; phylum Ignavibacteriota; class Ignavibacteria; species Ignavibacteria bacterium. Next base: position 64,423 of record JAAXKN010000002.1, on the reverse strand, counting down.
GCAAACTGCTCAGGATAAAATTTCCTCGTCAAAAGGTCCTGAAAGCGGTCGCGCGTCGACTGGAATATCAGTGCAAAGACTACAAAGGCCGCAGCCGCAATAAAGCTCCTGTTTTCTGTTCCAATTACTTCGCCAATTCCCTGTCCCAGGCCGTAAACAGTAAGAAAATAAATGGCAGCCAGGGCAGCCGTTGCCGTTCCATAAATTATAGTATTTTTAACAACAATGCTGACATCCATCAGCTGGTACTTGAATATTGAATACCCGAAGGAAACAGGAATAAGAATAACAAGAATAATAGGCGTGAAATATTCGGGTGAATTAAAAATTGAATCGGCAATTACGTTTGCAATTGTTGTAGTATAGACTATTGATGCAGTTCCAAGTATAAATCCCGCAAGGATTATAAATACCGGCTTCTTTTCGCTTCTTGTCTTCAGGCGTTTGTAGCTTACAATAAGAGAAATAAGCCCGGACAAAAGCCCCACCCCTATCAGTAGACTTACCGACAGCATGACGTACTTGTAATTTTCTGTCGTACCCGGTATGTAAACAAAGAAAACCCTGTATATATAAGATATGACAAAGAAGATCCCCGGAATTATAAAGAACATGCGGCGGACCCAGACCTTATCCACACCCTTAAAGGGCTTCGGGAAATGCCAGAAAAAGTATATAATCATAAAGGGAAGCAGATAGGCCGAAAATGTCCAGACAAAATCTATAATTGCCGGCACCAAAGCCGCATTCCTCAGCGAGTTGGGTATATTTTCAGAGGAAAGAAAAGTATAGGTAAACGAAAGCACAAAGAGTACGCCCACCCTGTAGAACAGGCGCTGAACGTAGCCGTTCGGTTTTGCCATAATAACAACAAAACCCACAAAAAGCCAGATTATGCCGAGCAGGTTAAAACCCAGATTGCTGAAATTTATCAGTTTCTTTACATATACTGTTGTATTAAATTTCTCTCCCTTTCTCTCATAAGTATAAGGCGCATATTCCCCTTCATGAAATTTGTTCAGCGTGAGCGAGGCGAGCATTACATTAGTAAGCTTTACGTTATTAATTGCAATCAGGCGGTCGCCGTTTCTGATTCCGGCATTCCAGGCCACGCCGCCATTTTTCACCTTGTCAAAATAGATGAGTGTATCCTGCCCCTCTATATGGGGAACCCAGAGGCATTCGTCATTTGATATGGGATTTATCTTCAGATTATAGTACAGGTTGGTAACCCCTATTATGGCCAGCACAACAGTAGAGAAAATGATGAGTTTCTGCCTGTATTTCTGAATGAAAGCTTTTATATTTTTCATCGGTTATTGCCTTTACGGTTTTACCTTTACGGTCAAAAGTGTTATATCGTCGGACTGGTTTGCCCCGTTGACAAACGTTTCAACTTCAGCCCTTATTTTCTGCAGTATCTCTCCTGCAGTTTCATTTTTCAATCCTGCTGCCAGATGCTCCAGTTTTTCATCTGTAAACTCTTCCATGTTCTTATTCATAGCTTCTGTTACGCCGTCGGTAAAAAGTATCAGTGTGTCCCCGGCCTCAAGGCTTACTGTCTCGGAGATGTAAGGAACCACGGTCTTTAAGACCCCAAGTATCATTCCTCCCTTTGTCAGTTTCCTTATCTCTCCGTTGCGCACAAGTAAAGGAGGGTTATGCCCGGCATTAACATAAGTCAGGCTTTTTGTTTCATCATTAAGCACACCCCAGAAAAAAGTAATAAAGTTGCCCATGGCCGTGTTTTCCGAGATGAGGTCGTTGATCATGTCTGTGGCCTTGTTAAGCTCAAGCCCCTGGCGGCAGATGGACTTTAAGAAAGCCTGCAGGTTAGCCATTAGCAGCGCGGCCGGAACGCCTTTACCCGATACGTCGCCAATTGCAATAAGATAGTCATTCTCCGCAAGTTTAATTACATCGTAGTAGTCGCCGCCAACCTGTTTGGAGGAAACGTTTATGGCTGAGATTTCAAAGCTCTTAAGTTTGGGTATCTTCTGCGGGAAAAGGTTTTTCTGTATGTCGCGCGCAATTTCCAGGTCCTCTTCCATCCTCTGCTTTTCCAGAGCCTCCTTAAAAAGCTTCGCGTTTTCAATGGATATTATGGCAAGGCTTCCCGTGGCATAAATAAATTCTATGTCAGACTCCTTAAACTCTTCCTTGTTAAAGCGCTTGCCCAGAAGTATGAGCCCCTTGGTCTCCCCCTGTATCTGCATCGGAATGATCAGCTCAACGCCAAGCGTGGCAAGCGGCAGAAGCTCTTCTGTAAATTCAGATTTCCTTAAGGCGCTTGTCACTTCATTAGCATTGCAGACTTTAAGCGTTTCAAGAAGCTTCTTTGGGAAATTGGCCTCCAGAACCTGCAGACCTTCAGGACTGCAGAGCACAACGGCGTAGTTTGATACCAGAAGCTGCCCTATTACAGAGTAAACCAGGAGTTTTCCAACCCTCGAAGGGTCAAATATGCCCGAGAACTCCTTGCTAAGTTCAAAAAGCGAGGAAAGCATGCTTACCTTGGAATCGAGGCTGCGGTTTAAGTCCTTCAGCTTTTCAACAAAAGTCGAGTTCTCAATTGCCGTAGCGGCAATATTAACCAGTGTGCCTACAAACTCTTTGTCATCCGGGGAGTATTCTTTTTTATTCAGGCGCTCGCCTAAGAAGATGGCGCCTTTCACTCCCTGTGAGCAGACTATATTCTGGGAATATGCAATGTGGAATTTTTCACAGAATGCCTCAAGGCCTTTGGAAGTAAAGCATTCACCGCAAAGAAGAGCATCGGGGAATTCATCGGCCATTGCCTGCGTAAAACCCTTGAAGGCCTTTACCCTCAGCTTATTGTCTTCATCTACAAGGGCTACAAGCCCCTTCGTTGTATGGAATTTACCGAAGCAGGTAAGAAGAAGATTGCTTAAGATAAATTTCAAATCCAGGCTTGAATTAATGAAATTACTGAAATCTACCAAAGCAGAAAGATTTCTTTTTGCTCCATCTATGTCATAACTGTTCATTCGTGTACTTTCTTAAAAGTATTTAACTAGGACGACCTGATTTTTACTGCCCGCAACTGAACTGAAATTCACCTCATCCATCAGCTTCCGCATCAGATAGATTCCCAGGCCGCCGATCTTATGCTGGCGGTAGTACTTCTTTACGTCAGGCTCGGGAACCAGCGACGGATCGAAGTTAGTGCCATGATCGGTAATGGAGACGGTCATTTTATTGTGGTTGATGTTAATATTGACAATGATATCGCCTTCGGGGGAATACTTGTAGGCATGCTTTATCACATTTGTGCAGGCCTCGTCTACTGCCAGCGCTATCTTGTCTATAGTCTCCTCTGTAAAACCGCACTTCTGCGCCGCGGACTTCGTGAAGTCTCTTATCAGCGCCAGGTTATCGGTAGTACTTTTGACAACCAGCTCTTTTTCGAATAATTTATTTGCAGTTTTCAATATTAACTCTTCTCGTTGAACTTTTGAACGGCCTCTTTTTCATCTCTGTAGAACTCGTACAACAGCGGAAAACCCAGTAAGTCAAAAATGTTGTAGATCTTCGGGCTCATATTTGAAAATTTAATGTCCCCGTCATTCTCCCGCATGGTCTCGACGTATGCCATAAAAACGCCGAGTCCGGCACTGCTTATGTAAGCAAGATCTTCAAAGTTCACGACAACTTTGTATCTTTTATTATCTATTAGTTTTGTGAAAACATCCTCCAGTTCAGGTGCTGTGTGTGCATCGAGATAGCCATGCAAATTGACGACATTTACATGACTGTTTTCGCGCGTCTCCACATTAAAATCTACCATTCAACCTCTCCCGATTTATTTAGTTTTATTTTGTCCACTTAAAAATTACCAGAGTTATATCATCATGCTGCGGTTTTCCCTGAGAGAATACGGCAACTTCCTTCATGATCCTCTTTGAGATCAGATCTATCGGAGCATCCAGGTTCTCAAGAATGACTTTATTAAACCTTTCATAGCCGAAATCTTCCAGAAATGCGTTCTTCGATTCAGGAATTCCGTCTGTATAGAGCAGCAATATATCATTTTCTTTTAATTTAATCTCAACTTCTTCAAGTGAATTTGCAAAATTAGGCGAGAAATCAAGCCCCAGGCCCATTCCGCACGGCTTAAGTTCCTCAATCGTACCGTTTCTTACAAGAAGAACCGGTGAATGCCCGGCCCTCGAGAAAAATAGGGTCCCGGTTTTTGTATCTATTATTCCGTATTCAACCGTTACAAAACTCTTCTTATCCAGGCTGTGCCTTAAGACCTGATTGGCTTTTACAAGCACCTCTTTGGGACTGTCTATGAGCCTTGCCAGAGACTCAAAAATGCCCTTAACCTCCGCCATTATAAAAGCCGCGGGAATCCCTTTTCCCGAAACGTCGGCTATAACAAAACCCAGACGGTCGCCCGTAAGCCTGAAGAAATCGTAGTAGTCGCCCCCGACTTCAAAGGCCGGGACAAAAAGAGCCGAAACCTTCATATTTTCAAGCTCGGGGGTCTTGTCCGGCAGAATCTTATACTGTATTTCACGCGCCACGTCCAGCTCTTTTTCCATCCTTTCCTTTTCCAGGCTTTCAGCCAGGAGCTTTGCGTTTTCAATTGCAACGGCGGCATAATCTGCAAATGCCCCAATCGACTTCTGGTCGTCGTCGTCAAAGGGGTCTTCGCTTTTCCTGGCGGCAATAAGGTACCCGTTTACCTCATCGTGCACTTTTAAGGGGGAAACCGCCAGAAGGCGGAAGTCCGTACTGAACTCCTCTGTGGAAGGATCTTTATGCTTCAGCTGATCGAGTGAAATTGTTTTAACATTTTTTATATTCTTAAGCCCGTACTTCCGGCTTAAGGTAGAGGTAATTTTATCGGCCTCAACGTAGCCTATGTTTTTAACCGCGTTCAAATTAAGCTCGCCGTTCTCGCCCGAGACCAGCCAGGCCGAGTCGCTGTTGCATACCTTTATTGTAATATCCGTTACGGTCTCAGCCAGCTCCTTAAAGTCAAATACCTGCGTCATCAGGCGGCTTAAATCCATGAGCGATGAGACCTCCTGAGCCTTGCGGTCGAAGGCTTCAGCTGTCGGCATGTGGAAAAGTGTTGTAAAGAATACAACGCTGAAATATATGCATCCGTATGTCATCATGAGCACAAGGAACTCATGAAGCGCGGGTGAAAACTCCGTAAGAGCCTGCGTAACGAACAGGCTGCCTGAATTGCTGAGGCCTATATTGACGCCGAAGAGGATTGAAAGCACAACTGAAATAATGAGCAGATACATCTTTTCCTTTTTGGTAAGAAATGCAATCCATGATGTCCTGATTGAATTAAGCGCAATTAAAAGTATGGAAACTATCATAAGAGCGGTCTTGAAGTCCGCAAACTCAACGTGCAGAAACGATATTGTGCTGGCAAAGGAGGTAGCAGCAAGAAACCCCGCCATTGTATTAAAGTAGAATGAAGGGTTGCGCTTCTGCTTCAGGAAGAACAGCATCCTGAAAACAGAAAAATTATAGGCCATTGCAACAATAAAAAGGAATGCAAGAAAAATTGCAGCAATTGAATATATAAAGCTGCCGCCGCCATTCTGCCCGAAGATCTCATTAAAGACCGGGGAGATCACAGAGAGCACAAAAAATATAAGCGCGTTTAATATTCCGGCATTCAATATTATAGATAATGGCGAAAGCTTCTTCTCCTGAATAAAATCACCGGCATAGAGCGTGCTGAAGTAAAAGGTCAGAATTACAAGGATTTCACTCAGACATACAAAAAGCGGACTGTAGCTGAGGTTATCAGGAAAAACCAGCCTGAAGAGGAACAGAACAGCCGCCAGTGTCATTGCGTTCTGCAGCTTGCGCTGGCTGCTCCAGTGGAACAGTTTCTTTATAATTACATTATTTGCGAGTGTATTTTGCATTTATTTAAGGCTCTCTGTTTTCCGTTTTTTGTTTGTTCACTTTTTTAAGTTTTTTAAGCTCTTCCCTTACTTTCTTCATGCTTTCCCTTAGCTCCAGGCGCTTAAGGCTGTCAAGCCCTCCCTGCACGTACGAAGGCGAATCCGGATGCCGGCGGAGTTTTTTAATCCCGTCCTCATTAAATCCGCTTTTTTTCAGGCTTTCTTCAATAATTGAATCCACGTCCGGCAGATCAATATTCAGTTCAAAATAGTCTGTGGCTTCCTCTTTATCCTCCGCCGGCACATCAGGCACCTGAGGCGTCTTACTGTGCCTTCCGTTGGGAACAACAGGAGGTCTCATCTTTATATTAAAATGTTTCAGCTGCCTTGTGGCCATTTCAATCTGCTTTGCAATCTCTTCCATGTCCGGGATTTCAGGAGTAACCGGGGGGACTTCAGGCACCCTGATGCGGAAACGCGTCGAATCCATGTAGATCATAAACTGCCTGTCTGGAAGCTTCTTTGAGTTTTTCTTCATGTTCTTCGCGTAGTCTTTTTCAAACTTCATCTGCAGTTTGATGTCCTTGTCTGTCTCCGCGGCATCACGCTTCGACTGCTTTGCATCCTTCCTGTACTGCTCCATGTCAAATTTATAGTCGTGCGAGAAGATTGAGTCTTTTGTAACGAAAATAAAACGGTTGACGTCAGCTTCCTTAACCTCCGATACCATCCGGGAGAGCTGCGGGTTGTCCGTAAACTCCGCCATGGAAGGACCCATCTCTTTGAATTTCGCCCTGTTGGCCTTTGAGGCAAACATGAACAGGTCGGCTAAGAGGGCCTTGTTAAGATTCCAGAGGTTTTCATTTATGGCAACTGTATTGTTCTCGTTTACAAGTATCTGCGACTTAATCTTTTCACCGTATGAACTGAGAATAGAATCCATCTGATGGCGCTGCCGGGGGTTCAGCTCCATGTTTTTGCTGAATGCCTCCAGGTTATTGGTCTTCTGAACCGCTGAAACATCCCTGAACTCCACGTACTGCTTGCCCAAAGTGTCTACTCCCAGCTGCAGATACTGCCGGTTCTGGCGGTCGAGTGGAAGTTCATGATAAAAAGCAAAGTTAAATATGTCCTCGTTTGTGACCTCACGGCCTAAGAAAAGCGGCTTCAGGCTTTTGGTGTAAAAGCTTAAGAGGCTCCCTTTCTGCGCCTCAAAAAAATCCTGGAATTTATTTACCTTAAAATAAAACGTAAGCGCAATTGTAAGTGCCATCAGACCCGCCAGGGACATGGCTTTTTTGGAGAAAAGTATTCCTCTTAGATTATATTTGCTCTGTTTTGCCATAGTCAGCTTTCATAATGGAAGAATAATAAGGGAACACTTTTTTTAAGCAGAAGTCTTCAGAAAAAAGAAAGATAAATCAGAACAGAGGAAGGAAAACAACAAAAAAAATCTTATATCATCAAATCACGTTCAAAAGGCTGCAGCAGATATTTTAAGCTTTCTCTTGCTCTGAAGATCCTGGACTTAATGGTTCCCACTTCACATCCCAAAGAATCGGCAATTTCCTTATAGCTCTGGCCGTCAATTTCCCTCATGAGAAGAGGCACCCTCAGCTTTTCAGGCAGCTTTTGTATGGCCTGCTGCACAATCTCCGTAGTATCCACGTACTCGGCTTCATGCCTCATGCCGCCTAATTCCTCTTCGGTATCCTTCATCGGAACAAAAATGCTCCTGATGCGCTGTTTTCTCAGCTGATCCTTGCACTTGTTCACGGTAATCCTGTAAAGCCAGGTTGTAAACTGCGACTCAAAGCGGAAACTTTTCAGCTTGTTAAAAACAGTAATAAATACGTCCTGCGAGATATCGTCCACCATCTCACGGTTGCCCACGGTCAGAAACACAAGATTCCGCACCTTGTCCTTATGCCTTAAAACCAGCACCCTGAAGGAGGATTCATCCCCGTCAATAAATCTTTTTATCAGCGCAAAGTCATCATCTGTATTTGATGCTGAACCGTGACTCAGGCCGACTTCATCTTTTGTTAAATCCATTAATTTAGACGCTACTTATTAATTATTGTTCCGTTGAGACAGAATACCCCGTACCTCCTCCGGCCCCCTGAAAGAAACCTGCTGCTTAAAACTAAGAAATTTATCCAATAAATAATGTGAAAAATTTCCCGCAGCTATTTTTTTTATTGTTCAGCCAAAAATTATCTGAATTCTATAAAAATAACAACAAAATCTTTTAATTTGCTTGCAAAAATTGGCCTAATAGAGTAAATTTAATCAGTTAATAAATAGGAGCATTCATGAAAATCAAAACCAACGAACAGTACGGAGCAGTAGTTGTAGAGCTGAAGGGCAACGTTATGGGCGGACCCGAAGCTGCTGAACTGAGCGATATTCTGCACAAACTGGTTGAAGAAAAGAAGCTGCATGTAATTATTGATCTGTCCGAAGTTAAGTTTATGAACAGTTCCGGTCTTGGAATGCTTATTAGTGGTTATACCACAATGAAGAATGCCGGCGGTAACATGGTCCTGGCAAATGCTACTGAAAAGATCTACAGCCTGCTCATGATTACAAAGCTGGTAACTATCTTTGAAAATTATGATTCTGTTGAGGAAGCCGTAAAGAGCTATAGCAAGTAGTCTTCTGGCGATAGAATTATTACATTTTGAGTATTTTTGTGAACTCCGGATAGCTCATTCGGAGTTTTTTTATGCATATAATTTAGGAGTGAAACAGGAGTTAAAATGAGTGTGTCAATTTTAGTCGGCAGCCAGTGGGGCGATGAGGGCAAGGGCAAAGTTGTAGATATACTGAGCGAAAAGTACGAGGTTGTGGCCAGGTATCAGGGCGGAGCCAATGCAGGACACACCGTGGAAATCGGTGACAGGCAGTTCATTCTTCACCTTATCCCGTCAGGAATTTTAAGGGAAGACGTAACCTGCGTAATTGGTAACGGCGTCGTAGTTGATCCGCAGGCCCTTTTGGACGAAATCAGCTTTCTTGAAAAAAATAACATAAAAATAGACGGGCGCCTTTTTATCAGCCATAACGCACATCTTATCATGCCGTACCATAAGCTTCTGGATTCAATAAGCGAAAGCGGACAGAATAAAATTGGAACTACAGGCCGCGGCATTGGACCCTGCTATATAGATAAGTATGCAAGAAAAGGGATCAGAATTGTTGACCTCTTAAATAAAGATATACTTGAGAGAAAAATCAGGGAAAACCTGGCTGAGAAAAATAACCTTCTAAAAAAGGTTTATGATCACAAGGAACTGGACGTTGAGGCCATTATTGCCGAATATATGGAATTCGACAAGAGAATAGATAAATACGTAAAAGACACCCCGGTTTTCTTAAATAATGCCATTGCAGAAGGAAAGTCTGTCCTTTTGGAAGGCGCCCAGGGAGCCCTGCTTGATATCGACCACGGGACCTATCCATACGTAACATCCTCAAGTCCGACTTCAGGAGGTGCATGTACAGGAACAGGAATTCCGCCTACAAAGATCGATTCAGTAATAGGAATTGTCAAGGCTTATACTACCAGAGTGGGCTTAGGGCCTTTCCCAACAGAACTTCTGGACGAAGACGGCGAGAAATTAAGGAAAATCGGCGCTGAATTCGGCGCTACAACAGGACGCCCGAGGCGCTGCGGCTGGTTTGACGCTTTTCTGGTCAAATATTCCACCATGGTAAACGGAATTGACTCGGCCGCAATTACAAAGCTCGACGTCTTAAGCAGCTTCGACGAAATTAAGGTCTGCGTTGGCTATGAGTACAAGGGTAAAATGCTGAAAGCTTTCCCGAATGACGTTGACCAGCTCGACTGCATTAAGCCCGTTTATGAGACCCTTCCGGGCTGGAAGAGCGATATATCACAGGCCAGGACCTACAATGACCTCCCGAAGGCCACAAAGGATTACCTGGAATTTATATCGAGCTACTGCGGCTTTAAGATCAGCCTCATTTCCGTCGGCGCCAAGCGTGCACAGACAATAGTTCTCTAAGCAGAGTTATTCCAAATATTAGTTCATAAAATGCCCCGCACCCCGGGGCATTTTTCATTTCCACCCCCGCCCCCGAGCCGCGGCATGTTCCTGTTTATTTTTTCAAATAATTCCCGCATATTAACATCCGTATTTATTTCAGGATTTGCCCCGTTCGGGCACATTCATCTTCCCCATAACTCATGTAAATTCAAGGAATATCATCTGTGAAAAAATTTCTCATTCTCTCTTTTTCATTCCTGCTCGCTTTTAATTTTGTACTGGCCCGGGATAATGGCAAGATCTCCATTAAAATGTCATTCCCCGATACAAACCGCGTTTTGGAATTAAACGGAAGACCCTTCTACTTTACGGGCATCGTCACACCCGCTAACTCCCGCGTAACTGTAAACGGGGCCGCGGCTTCTGTGGATGAGGACGGCGCCTTCTTGGTCTACGCCCCCATCGTTCTCTTAAATCAGAAGGATAGCTCGGGCTTTAATAAAGGCAAAATTGAAGTTAAAATAACTTCAGGCAAGGACTCGAAAATAATTAACAGGACCTATACCGTTAAGCTCCCCTTCAGGACTTCCGGCGAGGACTCCCTCTCGGTGGACACAGAATGGACAAATACCCCTTCGGATACCCTTTGGATTGGAAAGGGGGAAAACGTAAACGTCCGTATAAAAGCTACCCCAAACTGCAAGGCTTATTTTACCGTGGGAGAGGGTCAGGAGAAATTCCCCATGGAGGAAACCCGCTTCGTTAACTCTTACTACTGGGGTGAAGCTGTCTTCGGAGACGGCCTGGAAACGAAGGGCGACACAATAAAAGGCGTCTATGAAGGGCACTTTTCTGCCGACAGGACGCTCAGTAACGCAAAAATTACAGTTACGCTTGTCCACCCTAAGCTCGGAACTCTTAACTGGAGCCCTTCAGGCACGGTTTCAACCTTAAACAGCGCCATGCACCCTATAGTGGAAATTAAGCCCGATCCCAACCTCGTTGTCGGAAGATATGCCCCTGCTGCCGGATATAAGCTTTTTCTCCACGCAGGCACCAGGCTTGAAGTTACCGGCAAAGAGGGCCGCTGGCTGAGGGCAAAACTTTCCCAGGGCGAATCTGTTTATATTCCTGAAAATTCAGTTAATTACATTCCGGGCGGCAAGGTGCCCCAGAGCTCAATACCGATCATAAGAACCAAAGATTCTGAGCGCTGTACGTCAGTGGAATTCAGCCTTAGTGAACGTGTACCCTTTAACGTAACAGAATACACCAGCCCTCAGAGGCTTGAAGTGACGCTCTATAACGTAAGGTCCGAGATCGATTGGGTGTTTTACGACAAAAAGTGCGATTTTATAAAGGAAATCAAGCATTCTCAGCCTTCTGACGGCGTCCTTAAGGTTGAAATATTCTTGAATCAGAAGACTCACTGGGGCTATAAACCCGAATACGACGGAAGCATTCTGAAACTTAAAGTTAATAAGCCGGCAAAGAAAATCAGCGCCTCAATATTCCGGAACAATCAGCTTAAAGGGCGTGTTATATCAATTGATCCCGGCCATACGCCCGAATACGGGGCCGTAGGACCCAGGGGTATAAAGGAAAAAGACGTTAATTACGAAATTTCCTTGAAGTTAAAAGAAATGCTGGAGGATAAAGGAGCCGTGGTTTACATGACGCATAAACAGGGGGAAAGCCTCCCCTTAACGCAAAGAAAAGCCGTGGTTAACTCCCTTGATCCTGAAGTATCAATAAGCATGCACAATAATGCCGTGCCGCAGGGGGTGGATCCTTTAGTTCATAACGGCAGTTCGGTTTACTATTATTATCCGCAGGCGCTTCCGCTTGCAAAAATGATACACAAAAACCTGCTTAAGAATATTAAGCTGAAGGATTTCGGACTTTACTGGGATAACCTTTATATGTCCCGTATCCCGGAATCAATTTCATTACTAATTGAACCTGCATTTATGATCGTTCCTGAACAGGAAAGGCTTCTTAAGACGGACGACTTCCAGAAAAAGATAGCCCGCTCGGTCCTGGATGCACTGGATAGCTTTTATAAGGAATACAGCGAATGAAAATGTCGGGCGGCCCCGGAACCAGAAACATCAAAATCATACTGCTTGCCATAGCTTTGGTAATTGCCTTCGGCACTGTTTTCTATACGCGCATGATCGTAGAAAAGCTTCAGCAGAAGGAAAAGCAGATTGTGGAGCTTTATGCAAAGAGCCTGGAGTATCTTGCCAATACGGAGGATACTTCCACTAACCTCACCTTCATTTTTGAAAATGTAATAAAGCCGATCGATTTCCCGATTATACTGACCGATACACAGGACAAGGTAAACCTGAAGAATAAGTCCGGCTACCGCAACCTCACGCTCGATTCTACAAAGACCCCGGCCGAACAGGAGGAGTTCCTTTATAAAAAGATAAATGAAATGGATGCCATAAATCCCCCTATCGTAATTAAATACAACGATTCGATCATTTTCGGCAAGATCCACTACGGCGACTCCGACCTTATAAACCAGCTCAGGAACTATCCTTACCTTCAGATACTCTTTGCCGCAATGTTCATCATTATCGGATATATCAGCTTCAGCTATATTAAACGGAATGAGCAGAGCAACATCTGGGTCGGCATGGCCAAGGAAACAGCCCATCAGCTTGGCACTCCCATTTCAAGCCTCATGGGCTGGAGCGAAATCCTGAAGCTAAGCCACAATAACCCCGATAAGGTTCTGGACATCTCCGAAGAAATCAACAACGACCTTGCCCGCCTGAACAAGATCACACAGCGCTTCTCCAAGATCGGATCTAATCCGGAACTTAAGGAAGCCAACCTCTACGAAGTGATCGAAAGGACGACAAAGTATTTTGAACGCCGCCTCCCCCAGATCGGCAAAAGCGTTCAGCTGAAAATCGAGGGGAATGAAAACGTGTGCGCAAGGCTGAGCCCCGAACTCTTTGAATGGGTGCTTGAAAACCTGATTAAAAATGCCCTGGACGCAATTGAGGGGAAAAAGGGAGGCATAACATTTTATGTTTCCGAAACCCACAAGAACGCCGAAATAGACGTAAAGGACACAGGTAAAGGCATAGACCCTAAAAGGAAAAAAGACATATTCCGCCCGGGCTACAGCACGAAAAGACGCGGCTGGGGACTTGGCTTAAGCCTTTCGAAAAGAATAGTTGAAGATTACCACAAGGGCAAGATTTATGTAAAGCATACGGGGCCTGAAGGCACAACCTTTAAGATCATTCTGCGGAAGAACACCTGAACAAAAAAAAGCTCCTTAGTTTAAGGAGCTTTTTTTATGGGCTTACCTTACACCACCCACGAATAAATAAGCCCCAGTGCCGCAAGCGTCATTAGTGCAACAGAAACCCACCCCCCAATCCTGAGCCCCGCAGGAATAATGAACCTCCCCATAACCATTCTGTTTGATGACATAAGCATCATTATTATCATTACCGGAGCCGCAATAAGCCCGTTTATTGTGGCGGCCCAGATTAGTGCCTGAATAGGGTTTATTGGCGTAAAGTTCAGGGCCAGCCCCAGAAGCGTGGCCACGCTGAGCACCAGGTAAAAGTTAACCGCGCGGAAAGGCTTCTGCTCCAGCCCCACGGGCCACTTGAAAAGTTCGCCGATTGCATATGCCGATGAGCCTCCCAGTATCGGTATTGCAAGCATTCCCGTTCCTATTATCCCGGCGCTGAAAAGAAGGGAAGCAAAGCGCCCTGCCAGGGGCTTTAACGCTCCGGCTGCCTCAGCGGCGCTGTTTACTTCTGTTATCCCCTGCGTGTTAAGCGTCATTGCCGTAGTTACAATGATGAAGAAAATAATTATGTTCGAAAACGCCATGCCCAGGTACGTATCAATTTTTATTCTTTTCATCTGCTCCGGCGCCTGACGGGGGGCAACCTTAAGAGGCTCCTCTTCAGGCGTGGTGTTCACCTCCTCGGTCTCCTGGCTTGCCTGCCAGAAAAAAAGATAAGGACTTATTGTTGCCCCAAGTACGGCAACAACGGCACCCAGGAATTTTGTGTCCCACCTGAGCTCAGGAACAACCGTTGCCGTTAGTGCCATTTTCCAGTCAACGTCCACAATAAACGCCGTAAACATATAGGAAAACAGGGCAAGTGAGAGCCACTTGAGTATCTTTACATATTTTGTATATGGAATAAATACCTGCAGCACCAGCGAAAGCGCGGCAAGTAATATGGAGTAGATTATCTCAGGCCCGCCGATCAGAAGATTCATTGCGCTTCCCATGGCCGCAATGTCGGCGCCGATATTTATAACGTTTGCAATGATCATTAAAGAAGTTATTATTATGCTGATCCACGGAGGATAATACCTCAGCATATTGCCTGCCAGCCCCCGCCCCGTAACGCGCCCTATCCTGGCCGAGATCTCCTGCGTTGCGCTCTTAAGGGGATATGTATAAAGAACCGTCCAGAGCAGATTAAAACTGAAATGCGCTCCCGCCTGCGAGAATGTGGCTATTGCACTCGGATCGTCATCCGATGCTCCGGTAATAACTCCGGGGCCCAGCCTCTTTAAGAAATTCTTAAAGGGGTTTCCCGGTGAGGTTTTTGTACTAATGCCGTTAATAAATTCTGTTTCTTTATTCATAAGGTTCTTTTCAGGTTATCCTATTCATTATATCAAAATAACCTCACAATTTAAGTGAAGAAAAGTATTCACATCCGGCAGCACTCATCTTCTTTACCACATGCTTTAGTTAATGCATTGACATTTGGCGCTAATGCTATTATCCTATTTTTGCATGACTTATAAAACATTAGGAGGAAGAGATATGTCAGGAAGATGGTTACTTTTTACCGTTGTTATGATTGCAGGCTTATTGTTTGCTGCGGGCACCCAAAGCTATGCCGCCTTCAGCCTTTCTCTTCAGGAGAAAGATCAGATGAATAAGGATATGCCGGCAGATACCGGTATGATACACCAGAACCAGAGCGGCATGCAGTCCCATGGCGATATGAAAGCCATGATGGGAGAGATGCGCGACAGCATGATGAACATTCAGAAGACCGGGGACCCGGACCAGGATTTTGCCGCAATGATGATCCAGCACCACAAGGGCGCTGTCAGAATGTCCGAGGAGGAAGTCAACAAAGGCAAGGACCAGAAAATAATTTCAATGGCAGAAAAGGTGATTAAAGACCAGACAAATGAAATTCAGGACCTGCAGAAATTTGTCAAAACCGACCAGTCACAAACAGGCATGAGAACCGGACAGATGAACGATACCTCGATGCAGAAGAGAAAAGACATGCAGGATATGACCGGATCATCGCAGCAAAAAATGATGGATAAAATGCAGAACATGGAAATGACAGGCAACCAGGATGAGGATTATGCCTCAATGATGGTAATTCATCATCAGCACGCAATCGATATGGCAAATGAATATCTGGATAAGGGGAAAGACAGCGAACTGATAAAAATGGCAAAAAAGATGATCAGTGAAAATGAAAGCCAGATAAAAGACCTGGAAGACTGGAAAATGAACAAGACAAAATAATGCATACTCACGCATTAAACGGGAAAAGGGCAAAGCTTACTTTGCCCTTTCCTTATTTAATTGAATTGCCCTTATTCAATTAATTATTCGCCCTCTCATCCTCCTCTAAACCCCATAAGGCTTTCCGGCCATCCTGGTTTTCAAAGTCCCTTAAATAAACATATTTCTCATAAAACTCTTCAAAATCACCCGAAAGCGGATCTATAAGCTTATCCGTACTTTCAAGGATCCCGTCTGCAATTGAAAAAAGTTCAGACATCTGGCGGTTCTCTAAAACAGCGCCTGAATTTAATACCCTTTTTTCCAGCGACCTCCTGAAATACTCTATCTTTAAGCCCAGGTTGTGAATTGTGTTCGGCGTAATGCCCATGCGCCTTATTTCAGCTACATATTTCAGTGCCAGCATCCGGAGAGCTTCGGCTTTATTTAACAGCTCTAAGTCCGATAAACGCATAAGATAGCTTTGGTTATACCTTGTCCTGTCCCTTAATTCCACGTTGCCCGACTGCCTGGAAAAATTAAAAAGCGCCGAAGAAACCGCTGCCAGGTCAGCTATCAAACCGTCTCTTCCTGCCGCGTTTTCAGCAGCTGCATCCAGAACAATTGACGATGCGTCTTTATCTGTCTGCTCAATCTCATCCATAACCCTGCGCAGCCTTGTCATCAGAAAAGCTGCCGGCCCAAGCCCCAAAGAAAGATCTATATTTCTTGTCAGCAGATTCAGTACGTCTTCATACATACCATACTTTTTCTTTTCAATATCGTTCATAAGTTTCTCTAATATTAATTTGAAATAAAATTTATATTAGAACACATGCACAATACCATTTCCATTCTTTCTGCACTTAATCAAAATTAAACCCCTCAAAACAAATAAAACATAGGGTATTTTCTGAATTTACTGTAAGTACTTTGCTTACAGAAAACGCTTATTCCTTGATTGAAAACTTTATTATTCATAGTTTTTCCTGAAGTTTTTCCTTAAAATTGCTTTGAGATATTTAATGAAAGTTTTACTCATAATTCCCCCTTTTTCACAGATCAATACCCCTTATCCCTCTGCACCGCAGCTTTCGGGATTCTTAAGGTCACGGGGGATTGAGGCCAGGACGTTTGACCTTTCCCTCACCTCAGCCCTGAAGTTATTTTCCAGGCCGGGACTGGAAAGGATATTCTCCTGCATTGCTGGAAGTGAAGATGACGTGGTTAAAAGGGCACTGGCTCTCCGCAATAAATATGTAAGCACGATAGATCCGGTGATAAATTTCCTACAGGGGAAAAATCCCAACCTTGCTTATAGAATCGTTCAGGACGGATTCCTGCCGCAGGGGGAGGCATTCTCAAGGGAAACGGATGAAAAAGGCGCCTTCGGATATTTCAGCCTGCAGGATAAGGCAAAGTATTACTCTTCACTTTTAATCGACGACATCACGGACATAATAAGCAGGACTATAACGCCGCACTTCCGCCTTAGCCGCTACGCGGAAAAAATAGCGCAGAGCCCCCCGCACTTTGATCCCCTCTTAAATGAATTAAAGCGCCCCATGAATTTAATTGAAGAAATGATTATTGAAGAGCTTAAAAAAGAAATTGAGGCCTATGGGCCTGACGTTGTGGGCTTTACAATTCCTTTCCCCGGCAACTTGCTTGGAGCCCTGGTCTCGGCAAAATTTATAAAATCCCGTTACCCCAAAATCAAAATTATCTTTGGCGGGGGCTACGTCAATACTGAGCTCAGAACGCTCAGGGATGAAAGGATATTTGACTTTGCGGACTATATAACCTATGACGACGGGGAGCTCCCTTTATTAAATATCATAAAAAGCCTCCGGGGCGAGAGTTCTTCGTTTGTCCGCACACTTTTAAGAGAAAACGGGAAGCTCACCTTCAAGGATGACGCTCCTGAGAAAAACCTCAGCCATGAGGATATGTTCCCTCCGTCACTTGAGGGTATTGATGCCTCAAAGTACATCCCTGTTACAGAAATGCTTAACCCGATGCACAGGATATGGTCCGACGGCTACTGGAACAAACTCACCGCGGCCCACGGGTGCTACTGGCATAAATGTACTTTCTGCGACATATCCCTCGACTATATAAAAAGATATTCCCCGGCCAGAGCCGTAACAATTGTCGACTGGATGGAAGACATGATCAGCCAGACGGGCAGAACAGCCTTCCATTTTACAGATGAAGCCGCACCCCCGGCACTCCTAAAAGAGGTATCGCTCGAAATCCTTAGGCGGAATCTTGCCGTAAGCTGGTGGGGAAACATCCGCTTTGAGAAAGCTTTTACGGAGGACCTGGCTCGCCTCATGGCTCTCTCGGGATGCATTGCCGTAAGCGGAGGGCTTGAAGTTGCAGACGACAGGCTCCTTAGTCTCATAAATAAGGGCGTCACCTTAAGCCAGGTAGCCCGGGTATGCCGCGGCTTCAGGGATTCGGGCATTATGGTGCATGCTTACCTTATGTACGGATTTCCCACGGAAACCGCACAGGAAATTATTAACAGCCTCGAACTGGTGCGCCAGTTCATAAAGCATAACCTCTTCCAGTCGGGCTTCTGGCACCAGTTTTCATTAACAGCACACAGCCCCATTGCTTTGACTCCTGAAAAGTTTAACGTTGAGGTGACTTCATCCAAAGAAAACCCGTTTGCAAATAACGACCTCGGCTATAAGGACCTCTCTGGAATTGACCACAGTATATTCTCAGGCGGGTTAAGCAAGGCGCTTTACAACTATATGCACGGCATCGGGCTCGACTGGGATGTAACAAAGTGGTTTGAGTTCCGCGTGCCCAAAAGCACCGTTGATAAATCGCTCGTCAAGAATTTCATTCACGACACTTTAGACATGTACATGCCCGACGGCAAAAGGCGTGCCCTCTGGACAGGCTCAAGCCCCGTAATAAAAAAACTTGGGAAAGGGGAGATGGTAGTAACGGTTCACGGCAACTCGGTTGCAGCCGAATGGAATCTTGACCATAGGACAGCCGCCTGGCTAAAAGAGGCTGCACTGAAAGCCGATATTAATTCAACAGAAGGCGTTACATTCGGCCAGCTAAAGGCCTCTTTCCCCAACGGTGAAGAGGCATTCAATGAGTTTGCAAAAACCGAAGTCTGGCAAGAACTGCGGGACAATATATTATTGTTCGTCTGAACTCCGACATGACTAGCCACGACCTGAATAGCCACGACCTGAATAGCCACGACCTGAATAGCCACGACCTTTAGGTCGTGGAAAAGAGCTAAAAAAATATTCGGGCTTTAGCCCCAGATCCGCGCAGGGCCAAAACACAAAACCAGCAAACTAGTTTTCGGAGAATGCCGTCTCTGGCGGATTCAGCCCCTGTGCCTTACTATCCGCACCCAGAAGATCCCTCAAAACAACCGATGCACAGAAACACCCGAAGACGGGCGGCATGTATGATATCGTACCAACGGTCGACTTCTTGTTCCTCTGCTCATCTATAATAACCGACTCTTTAACGATCTCTTCAGAAGAAAACACCACCTTAAAGCCTTTGTAAACCCCAAGCTTATAGAGCCTTTTTCTCAGCTTCCGGGCAAGCGTGCAGTTGTAGGATTTCGATACGTCGGCAACACTTACAAGCGATGGATCAAACTTCGCTCCTGCGCCCATGGAGCTTACAACGGGAATGTTATTCATCATGCACTGATAAATTAAATTGACCTTTGGCGAAAGCGTGTCAATTGCGTCAACAACGTAGTCAAATTTTTTACTTTTAAGAAGCGCTTCCATATCCTTGTCTTCAATATAGCTCGTTATCACGTTCAGCTTCAGATCGGGATTTATATCCAGTAGCCTCATCGAAACCACCTCGGCCTTACGTTTGCCCAAAGTGCTGTTAAGTGCGGGAAGCTGACGGTTGCGGTTGCTTAATTCAACCTTGTCGCCATCAACAATTGTAAGCTCTCCCACACCCGCGCGGCAGAGGAGTTCAGCGGCATAGGAGCCCACGCCACCTAAACCCATTACGAGCACGTGCGAATTTATTAAGTTTATAAGTTTTTCTTTTCCAACTAAGAGTTCGGTCCTCGACATCCAGGCGGTATTTTCCATATTCTCCATCTAAAACAGTTTTAAGAAATTTTCTTTCATCTGGCGCTTTAAGGTGCCCAGACTTACATTTTTAAGTGCCGAGGCTCTTTCATAAACATTTTCAATGCTTAGATCCGAGTCGTCGCATTCCAGAAAGAAGCGGTCCATTGGAACCTGAGGAAACACCTCCGGCACTTTGGAATTAGTGTTGAAGAGAAACTTTCCGAAAGACAGATAGCATCCGTATTTCAAAAGCTGGCCTGCGGTCTGAAGATTACTGTTATAGCCGTGTATGATCCAGGGAGTACTGAATTTATATTTCTTCTTAAGTGCAATTATATCAGAAAAAGCTCTTACACAGTGTATCATTACGGGCTTTTGTACAGTCTCTGCAATCTCCAGGTGCCTTATGAAAACTTCCGTCTGGACTTCCCATGAGACGTCAATTGCACGGTCCAGCCCCGCCTCTCCTATTGCCTTAACCATGGGATACATAGAAGCTTTCTTCACATTTCCAATTGCCTTTTCCCTGTCTGTTTTCATCATATGCCATGGATGCAGGCCCACAGTGTAAAAGCAGCTTTCTTTCAGAGCGTAAGACTCAAACTCCTCGGCAAAGATATTGATTAAGGACAGTTCACCTGAGCCGCAGTTATCCCTGTGAGTATGAATGTTTATAAAAGGCTCATGCTCCAAAAGAGGTTTCATTCAACTTTATTGTTTAATTCCGGCCACAAAAATACTAATTTCTATTAACTGATTCCAAAGATGGAAGAATTTTCCCCTACAAATATAGAACCACTACGCGGTTCTGAATTGGCTTGGAATCCATTTTTCTACAAATATGGAACCGCTATCGCGGTACGCAAATTGAAAAACCGCCACATTTTCTATCCGCGTTAGCGGATACCTATTTGTAGCAAATATGAAAAAATAATTTCAGAACCACGTAGTGGTTCCATATTCATCACATATTCCTTCCATTACGGTTTGAACCAAGATCCTGCCTTAACAGGCGATCAATCATGCGTTTAATAAATTCATCTTTATTTATTGAAATGCCTATTGAAGAGTTGGGCGCGCTCCCATCGTTTACCACCGTATAACCTTTATCTGTAATGGATATGGATGCCGCGCGCGTGGTAAAAAGATCAGGCCAGATCGCCATGGATACTGCAACGGCGTCAAAAAGCGTCGGATTGCCGTCTCCCCAGAGGGAATAAAGTCCTGTTATGGCGTTTGTAAGAGGGGACTGCCGCATAAGGAGCCTTGTCATATATTCCTTCGGCAGTCTTACTGTTGTAGTAATATCAAGTCCCGCAAGCGTGAGGTTTGAGCCGTCTTTTTCGGGAGCATTTTTCATGTACATTTTTGCCGCCTCGATATCCGCATAGACGTTCCACTCGGCATCAGTCTTTGGGCCCCCGTCGTAACCCATATAGTAAGATCCCAGCATGGAATAGATGTGCTTTGCAAGCCTTAAGGCTTCAGGGTCTTTTTTTATTACGTCGGCAATGTTTGATAATGGTGCAAGTGTGAATAGTATAACTTCATGGGGATACTTCCTGAGAGTTTCAATTATAAAGTCGGGTGCAGATTTTTCAATCGGCTTCAGAGCCTTAAAGCCTTCAGCCCAGTAGAACTGGTCGTTATAGATGCTTTTACCCGTATCCCGCCCTACAACCATCGGGGTCTCGCGCCCCACAACAACAGGTATCTCTTCCTTATGAATCATATAAAGCATCTTGCAGGCAATCTGCGCTCTTTTATCCGTCTGCCCGTTTTCCATAACAAGCCCCATGATCTCAAACTCAGGACTTGAAAACATGAGTGCCAGGGCAAAAGCGTCGTCAATATCGCCTCCCAGGTCGCAGTCAATAATAACCTTCTGCCTTTTAAGAGGCACATTTCCCTGCGGCAGGGCAATTCCTGATAAGATCAAAACCAGAAGAAAAGCTGAAATAACTCTCATAAAAAGTTTACTCCACACAGTTTCAGACTTAACATATCAAATCCCCTCTTTACTTGCAACAAGCATATTCCCTGGCCAATAGTGAGTGAAATCACGCATAATTTTGTCAATTTATCCGTAATTGTCTTTGGAAATGGAGACATCATAATCCCTTGCAAATTATATCTATCTTGGTTAAACTTTACACACAATATCAATGCCCTTACATTTAATGGGAAAGTCCCGGTATTTTATCCCAGTTATTACTTTCCCTGGTAGATATACCACTTACTCCTTTTCATGCCGGCTCATTTTAAGCTGAATATATTTAAATGCTCCAGGTGAGCAGAATCAAAATAGCTAATTCTTCAAGGAGGGCAGCATGTTACATAGCGTAAAAGAACTGGAAGGATACGACATCCTCGCTGCAGACGGGCAGATGGGTAAGGTCTATGAATTTTATTTCAGCGATTCCGACTGGTTTGTTCAATACCTGATCGCCGACATCGGGCATTGGCTATATGGCAAGTTTGTTCTGCTGGAACCGCAGGACCTCCTTCAGCCCGACCCGGAGAAGAAAATCTTCCCGGTCGTTCTTACTAAAGAACAAATTGAACAGAGCCCCGACATTTCTACTAAAAAAATCAAAGTCCACCGTAACGCCTATCTCGTTAATGAATACGGATGGCCCAATTTCTTTGAAACAAGCGAGAGCTTTTACTCCGACGTTGTCTCTGAATCCGAACTAAGTAAAGACGGAATCTTTAGACACGACGAAGAACATTACGACCCTCACTTGAGAAGTTCATGGGAAGTTACGGGTTTCAGGCTCCATGCTGTGGACGGGGAAATCGGTCACGTGGAGGACCTTCTCTTTGATGACTCAAACTGGAAGGTCAAATATTTGTGCGTAAACTTAAGAAACTGGCTCCCGGGAGGGAAAAAAGTCCTTATCCCTGTTATCCTCATCTCAAAGGTCGACGCCGAAGCGCAGTCTATCTATATCGGAATTCCTAAGGAGAAAATTAAAAACAGCCCGGAATTTCACCCGGCCAGCCTTAAGGACGCAAAGTTTAAGGAAGAACTGATGAAGTATTACACAGCCTGAGAGAAAGAACACTGCCGGCAATTGTTACTTCGGGCCAATGAGGCAGTCTTAAATGCAATTAAGAGGGGATTTTATAACCAAAAAATTAAAGAGGAAACGATGCCTGAAAGATTTTTTATCTCAGCACCCGCAACTGAGAAGACGGAAAGGAATGATGAACCTAATGGCCCTATCCCGGAATGCTTTAAAGATGAATTCCGGATGCTGAATAATGTTAAATTCACGCTTTGCACCAATACAGATATTGTTCAGTCACTTCCAACTTTTGTCCAGGCACTGGATACATTCGAAGGTTACGTTAATAAAATTTCAGGCATGTATAAAGACACAAGAGCCCGCCTGATAAAATTTACGTGCAGGCTCGCCACAGCAGTCAGTACATATGGCGTCATGACTGAAAACAATGAGCTGATATCAGAATCGTCTGTAGATGAGGATAACCTTGAAAACCAGAGCGACCATATTCTCTTGTTTAAGAGCAGCCGGATTTTAGAACACGCCCGGAAATACCTTCAGGCGCCTAATCCTTTCGGCATCTATCATGAAATTTTTGTCGAATGCGAAGACGCAATGGATAACTTCGGCTATGCAGCTGAGGGACCGGGCAGCACATTAATCGAGAAAAACAACTGGAAAAAAGAACACGACAGACTTTTTATAAATGCGCATGAGTTTCTGCAGGGTACACTGGAC
Source organism: Ignavibacteria bacterium (assembly GCA_025612375.1). Taxonomy (NCBI): domain Bacteria; kingdom Pseudomonadati; phylum Ignavibacteriota; class Ignavibacteria; species Ignavibacteria bacterium. Next base: position 41,134 of record JAAXKN010000002.1, on the reverse strand, counting down.
CGCCTGGTGGATTCAATTAAGGCAAAATACCCCAGGTTCTACCGCGAATACCAGAAATCCAAAATACTTGATAAACCAGTTATGCCCCCTGAGCCCGGTAAAACCGGCGAGGGAAGTTTCGGGGTGCCTTTTTAAAAGCCTTAAATTTAATGCAGAGCCTCTGTTTAACCCCTGGCGTGAACTGCAAGGTAAAGCTGCCTGAACAGTTCCACAAGCTCACTTTTCTGGTAATGGGCGTTCAGGCCGCTGGGGCTGGGTAATACCCAGACGCGTGTGCTGCCGATCTTCTTTTCCTGCAGTCCTGTTCTGGCATCGGGCACGTTAAAGGCTGTCCTGTATGCCCCTACTCCAAGTATTGCTATATATTCAGGTTTATACTGAAGAAGCTTGCCCTCTAAAACCTTTCCCCCTTCAATATATTCTTCACGGCTTAATTCATCTGCTGCTGCGGTTGCACGCTCAACCACGTTTGTAATGCCGTAGCCGTTTTTCAGCAGCTCCCTTTCCTCAAAAGGGGATAGAAGCCTTTCCGAAAAACCCGACAGATGCACTACCGGCCAGAAACGGTTGCCCGGCCGCGCAAAGTGATGCCCCACGGCAGCCGTATACAACCCGGGATTAATGCCGCAGAAGAGAACCTTCAGGCCGGGCGCAATTATATCCGGCACCTTTTTATTTACTGCCGCCTGAACCTCCTCTTTTGTAGGCCTGCGGTATTGCTCTTTTGCCATAGCTCATCCCTTTCTCTCTGGAGAAGTTTTAAGTTTTGAATTGTAAGTTTTAAGTTAAATATTTAACAAATTTATGCAATTTTTAGTTTTAATAACTAAATTTAATTACAAAGAAAATCCTTTATTGATCATATTCATTTTGTCTTCACTTTTTAATTTTTAATTTTTAATTATTTGTTCCTTCTCAGCAATTTACTCACATTTATAGAGATCAGACAAATGAACCGCCGCAAATTTTTTAAGCTCCTTACTCTTGGAGGCCTGGGAACAGCACTCTCTCCCGTCCTCCTGAAGGATATTTTCCCAAAGTCAGTTCTTTTGGAAAAACCTCTGACCAATATCGCTGATGCAATGAAATACCCAAGGACAGAATTTTCAATGCCCGGCCGCCTGCCCGGCAAAGTCGTACAGGTCTTACACGATAAGTGCATCGCAAATAACAAGATCGATTTTAATGCCGCAGATGAAATGCTGCGACAGGGTATCCTTAAGCTTACCGGAAAGTCCGACATCCCATCGGCCTGGCAAATGTTCGTCAAAAAAAGTGACATCATAGGCCTCAAGGTAAACCCGATCGGCGGCGCACTGCTTTCAACAAGCACTGAAGTGGTAAAAAGTGTAATTAACCAGCTTGAGGAAGCGGGCATACCTAAGAAAAATATTGTCATCTGGGATAGAAGAATGCCGGACCTGGAACAGGCAGGCTTTACTGAGGCTAATTTCCCCGGAGTCAGCATTAAAGCTACAGAGTTTAAGGATAAACAGGGAAGCTACTACGACGCAAACGGAAAACTCTATAGCGAAGATATGATAGACAAAAACTGGTACTACTGGGCCGACGTGGAGGAAAAGTACGACGCTGAGACTATCCCTTATATGACAAACGAGGGTAAGTACTCCTATTTTACAAAAATCGTAACCCAGCAGGTGGATAAAATTATAAATATCCCGATTCTTAAAAATGCCGGGGCTTCGGTTACACTTGCCATGAAAAATCTCGCCTTCGGAAGTATCTCCAATACCTCAAGGCTCCATAAAGAGCTCTGGGCCGAGACCTGCGCCGAGGTTTGTGCTTTTCCGCCCTTAAGGGACAAAGTCGTTCTTAATATTGCAGACGGTATAAAAGGCTGCTTCCAGGGTGGCCCCGAGGCTAAACCGCAGTTTTTTGCTGATTATAAAACCATTCTTTTCTCAACGGACCCCGTTGCCCTGGACAGAATTGGCTATGAAATTGTCCTGAAGAAAAGAATCGAGGAGAAAATCCAGAAGGCCGACTACCCGGCTGCCCGCAAATATATGGATCTTGCGCAGAACCTTGGCCTGGGAACGGCTGAACTTGAACGGATTCAGCTTGAAAAAATTACAATTTAAGGGATTAGTTTGAAAAAGAAAGTTTTTATTGCTTTTATTCTGTTGTTTCTGGCAGCATCAGCTCCTGCTTTCTGCCAGACTGATGAAATGCCCGGCATCAACCCTCAGGATTTACCGTCAGGAGAAATCCTCAGAAACGACTACTTCGACGGAAAGTCTCTCTGGGGCTATATAGACGGTGGTGCCGACGTTTACCTGGAATACGGATTCTCCAGGCTCCGCCTCCAGGAAGTAAATTATAAAAATCATCACTTTAAGCTTGAAGTATACAGGATGAAGGACCCGCAGGCCTCATTCGGTATCTTTTCAATCTCACGCTTTAAGTGCTCTCCTGCAGACTCTCTTCCGGGCTTTAACTGCATTTCAAATTACCAGACAGTGGCTGCACGCGACAGGTACTACATCTCGGCAATAAACGATAACGGGACAAATGAAGAAATCTTCCTTTCCAAGGAGCTGGTAAGGATAATTACAGGTAAAATCGCACAGGATTCAATTGAAATTCCCATGCTTTTTCAGAAAGACATTTTTCAGCCTTATAGGGGTGAACTGAAACTCTTCCACGGGAAGCTCGGAGTCCAGAATGGGTTTCCCGCCTGGAGCGATCAGTTCGACCGCTACGGGAATTTTTCCATGTACATTCTTCCCATTGAAACCTCTTCAGGCTACGCTTATATCGCAAAGATTAAGTTTTCCTCAGCCGTGGATATGAAGGACTTTCACGAAAAAGCAGGTTTTAAGAACCTTCCCGAAGCTCTATTATCTGTAAGCAAAAACGGGATTCTTAAGGCAATGAGGAAGACCGGGGATGATGAACTAGTCTATTTCGAAACAAATTATCCTTCAGCCGAAGCCGGGAAATTCCTTAAGGAAATAGACTAGTTCAACAAAGAGGAATATTTATTTGGAGTTTATTTTGAGCATTTTGCTGTCCGGCGTGTAGCTTACTATTTCCGGATTTTCAAGGTTGATCAGGGCCTGTACGAACTTCTTTATCCTTTCAATCGATTCATTTATAACATAGAAGTCCTCGTCAGGCTTTTTCATTTTAGCCGTCTCCATCTCGGCCTCAAGGCTTTTAAGCGACATGATAAGGCTGCTTAAGGGGTTATTTATCTGATGGCCTATCGTACATGCCATTTCCACCAAAGCCTTATTATGCTCAATGCTTTTCAGTTCATTCTGAAGGTTATGAATTCTTATGCCGGAACGTATCCGGGCCAGAAGCTCCTGGTTCTCAATAGGCTTTACAAGAAAGTCGTCGGCCCCGATGTCCAGCCCCGTCACCCTGTCCTTCAGAGATGCCCTTGCCGTAAGAAGAATGAAATAAATCAGCTTATATTTATCGTTTTTCTTGATAATATTGCAAAGCTCAATACCGTCCATTACAGGCATGGTCCAGTCCGCTACAACTACCTTCGGCATATAGCTGTCCAATAGCTCCAGCGCCTCCTGCCCGTTATTGGCAGTCTTCACCTCATAGTTATTCTTGCTCAGGAGGCGTTCCAGAATAAATCTGGTATCTTCCTCGTCCTCTACTATTAGTATCTTATCCTTATCCATCTAGTCCACTATCATTTTGTTAACTTTATTCAACAAATCATTATAATCAATTATCGGTTTTACAATATAATCATCTGCCAGACTCTCTTCAAAGTAGTTATTTGGCCCGACATTTTTTTGGTATGCCGTAACCAGAAGTATAGGAATTCCGGAAAACTGCTCGTTTTGCTTGATAAAGCGGGAAAGTATAACGCCGTCTACTTTCTCCCCGTTCATATAGGTATTTTTAAGGTTGATATCCATAATGATGAGGCAGACGTTATCCTCTTTGATCTTTTCAATAAGCAGGTCACCATCTTCAATGGTAGTGGTCTTATATTTTGTTTTGGAGAAAAGGTACTTGTAGAATTCCTGTGTAAATGGATCGTCTTCAACAATAATGATATTCTTTTCCATTTTATTTCCCTGAATATTTAACGATGATGCTTATTCTTCGGTTAATTACGTCAAGTGGGTTTTCCTTGTCCCTGAGGCGTTTGTCGGCGTAGCCGCGTACCTCGTCAATCTGTTCCTGTCTTACGCCTGCCGATGTAAGGGCACGCCTGGCTGAATTGGCCCTTTCAGCGCTAAGTTCAAAATTTGTGTATCCTACGCCGTTTCCGCTGTATGGACGTGAGTCTGTATGTCCCTCAATTACAATCTTGTTCGGGAGCTTGGACACTTCAGCCCCTATTTTCTTTATTATCGAAAGCGCTTTTGGCTTCAGCTCCGAGGTGCCTATCTCAAAGAATATGTCGTTGAAGGATTCCATGATCTCAATTCTCATCCCTTCATCTATAAATTCAATTTTCACCTGGTCAACCAGGTCCTTGAATTCCGGGGCCTGCGACATCTCGTTGTAAAGGGCCTGCCCCATGCGGTTCAGCCTCTCCTTTTCCACCTCCTTGGCTGCCATTTCCGACTGCACTTTGAGGCTCACGGGCGAAGGGCCCTTGCCGTCTAAGATAAACTTTCCTTTTTTATTGCTGAAACCTACGGGATCCTTGAAGTAGCTTGAAACCGACTGCTTTACCTGTTCGCTCTGACCTAAAATCCAGAGCACTATAAAGAGGGCCATCATGGCCGTCACGAAATCCGCATAGGCTACCTTCCAGGCTCCGCCGTGGTGGCCTTCATGAGATTTTTTCTTTTTCTGGATTATTATGGGACCCTGCCCCTCTTCAAGACCCATATGTTATTCTTTTTTTCCTCTGATATAGTTTTCCAGTTCGCTGAAAGAAGGGCGTTCGTCGGTAAATATGGTCCTGCGTGCAATTTCAACTGCAATAATAGGGGGGTTACCCTTTGCATAAGCCACTATACAGGCTTTGATTGTCTCCAGATACCTTATTTTATGTTCCAGGTTGTGCTCAATATTTGAGGCTAAAGGACCTACAAAACCGTATGCCATGAGTACGCCGAGGAATGTACCTACCAGAGCCGAGGCTACGTGGTGCCCCACTGTTTCTGCCCCGTCGCTGATGGCACCCATGGTAACGATAATTCCAAGCACTGCGGCCACAATTCCAAGTCCCGGAAGGGCGTCGCCTGTCTTGCTTAAAACACCTGCAACAGGCTTTTCTTCCATTTCATAGGTTTCAATTTCCGTGTCCAGCAGGGCTTCAATCTCATGCGGCGGCACGCCGCCTGAGAGCATGACCTTCATTGTATCGCAGAAGTAGCTCTTTGCAAATTTATCGTTAATAAATCTCTTGTTGCGTGAAAGTATGTCACTTTCCTCCGGCTTTTCAATGTGCTTTTCAATTGCAATAAGGCCGTCTCTTTGTGCAACAAGAAAAAGATCGTTGAAGCTCTTTAACAGTTCCAGGTAATCTTCCTTGCTGTAACCCTTAAAGCTGATTGCAGAAGGGATTGCGGCAATAATTTTTTTGATGAGAGCCAGGGGAGCCGTAATAAGAACACTTCCCAGGGCTGCACCGCCGATAACAAGAAATTCTGCGGGCTGAATCAGAAGCGGAATCTGCCCGCCTGCAACTGTAAAGCCAACCAGAACTGAAACCAGCACCACAACAAAACCGATAATAACGAACATTACTTTTTATCCTGCGACATGTTGATGTTTTCAATTTCTTTGACCATGGAAAAGATCTGTCCGCACTTGAGCTTTATGAATGACCAGTCGGATTCCCCCTGTGCAAGCTTATCCTCCACTTCGCCGCTTAAGGCTGTAAGCGACTGATAGCCTATTGTACCCCCGTTTCCCCTTATCTCGTGCACTACCATTTTAAGCATGTCTTTGTTTTTTGCATTAAGGGATTCTTCAATCCTTTTCTTTTTATCGGGAAAGCTGCTCAGGAAAAATCTCACCAGGCTCTTTTGTATGTCGGACTTCTCATTTTCAGAGATTATTTTCTTCTTTTTTGATTTTGAGAGGGTTTCACTGCCCAGAATCTCATTTACATACTTAATTATCATCTCTTTCTGCAATGGCTTTGAAAGTACCCTTTCAGCTCCTGCTTCAACTGCAGCCAGCACATTGCGCCTGTCTGTATTTGCACTGATGACAATAATCGGAATGTGCCTTAAGTTATCCAGAACTTTAATTACCTGAAGCATCTTGAGCCCGTCGAAGTTAGGCATCATAAGATCGAGAAAAATCAGGTTCGGCTTAAATTCCGCTGCTTTTTGAAGTCCTTCCAGGCCGTCTGTGCAGGTAAGCACTTCAAGATTGTAATCTTCAAAGAATGTCTTCAGTGCGTGACGTATAACATCCGAATCATCAACTACCAGAATTCTTATTCTATCTGTTTGCTGTTCCATTACTTTTTAACTTTATTAACTCTTAGTTTTGTCAAATCTACAGAAAGCTTTTCTTTACTCTTCTGTGATGCCTCGATGGCATAATCGCGTACTTTCTCATATACTTCGCCGCGCAGGATTTTTACCTCGCCCGGAGCGTCAATTCCGATTTTGACCTGTGTGTCAGAAAGCGCAACAATTTTCACTACAATATCACCATTGATCCTGATCTCTTCATTCAATTTTCTGGTTAAAATTAACATTGCTCATCCACCTAATTTTCTTTGAACAGAATATAATCAATAGGAAGCTCATCTTCATCTAAAATCTTCTGAAATCCCGATTTTTCGTCCTGGTTTATGTATACCGGGGCTTTCATGTTAACTGTAATTTTGAGGGGGTCGGGGTCGAGTTTTACTATGCCGAAGGCCTCAAATCCCTCCGGCCCGGGGTATTCTTCCATCAATACACGCGTCGAAAAGAGAGGGAAGACGAGTTCCGGCTCATCAATTGAAGTAAGCCACAAAAACAGCTCCGAGCCGGAATTGATCAAGAGATATTTCTTATAGCTCTCAAATCCAAGGATCCCATCCTTGAAATGGATAATCATAGATTCGTCAAACTCAACTTCACCAAATTGATTCGTATTAATTTTCATCTTCTTACTTTATTTGTTTAATATTACAATATCTACACGCCTGTTGCTCCGCCTGCCCTCAAATGTGGTATTCGTTGTTACAGGCCGGTACTCCGAATACCCCACAATCGATACCTTGTCGGGCGATAGGTCCTGCTTGTTAATCAGGTAATATGCCGTATTTAAGGCCCTGCTTACCGACAGGTGCCAGTTAGAAGGATATGAAGGCGAACTGATAGGAATGTTATCAGTATGCCCTTCAACCCTGATATCATTCGGCAGATTCTTCAGGAGCGAGGCTATTTTCATTAAAATTACGCGTGAACTGTCATTTAACTCGGCCGTTCCGGAAGGGAAAAGAATGTCATCCAGAATGTGAATGATTATACCCCTTTCGTTTTCTTCCAGCCTTATGGAGTTATTTAGATTGTTTTCATCAACCAGATTCTGCAGGCTGTTTTTCAGGTTTCCGGCAGAATGCTGCTGGGGAGCCTTTATGCCGAACTTGCCGGTTGGCGCCGCATCATTCTGCATGCCGAAAGCGCTGCCTACGGCTTTCATCAGTTTCTGATATTTAAGAGTATCTACATTCGAAATAGCATAAAGAATTATAAACAGCCCAAGCAGAAGTGTAATCAGGTCGGCATAAGTTATAAGATATCTGTCCTTATCGCCCTCTTCCTGGAACAGGGATTCGCCTTCTTCTAACTGGCGAGGATTTTTTCCTGCTCTTTTTGGGGAAGCATGCTTATAAGTCTGGCTTTCACCACCGAGGGTATATCGCCGCTCTGAAGAGCCAGCACTCCCTCCAATGATATCTCCATCATATGTTTTTCTTCTAAATGACATTGCTTTAATTTATCACCAATTGGTAACCAGATAAGATTCGCACTTAAAACTCCCCATAACGTGGCTATGAATGCCGAGGCAATGTTGTGTATTAGGCTGTTCGGATCGCCGCCCGCCTGCGCCAGCGTCATAACTAGTCCCATTACAGTTCCCAGTATTCCCATAGTGGGAGCATAACCACCCATTTTAGTAAAAATAAATATATTTGACAAATGCCTTTCCTGCATGGCTTTCGTTTCCGCGTAGGCTATGTTCTGAAGGCTCTCGGCATCCGTCCCGTCTACAAGCAGGCGTACCATTTTTCTGGTGTAAGGCGACTCAAGTTTCTCCAGCTGGTGCTCCAGTGAAAGGAGCCCTTCTTTTCTGCAGATGATTGAAAACTCTATAAAATTTAAGATCAGTCCCTTTACGTCATACTCCGGAGGAAAATAAGCCAGCCTGCCCAGAGAAAAAATCTTACTGAACCTGTCAAACCCGAAACCTATTATTACGGAAGCAAAAGTCCCGCCGAATACAACAATAAGCGGGGGCAGAAGGAAAAGCGCCTTCATGGAGCCTCCTTCAATTAAGAAAGCCCCAAAAATCGAGAGTACCCCGAGTATCAGTCCGTTTATTCCTCCCAGTTTTTTCAGCATTACATGTAATCCAGAAGAGACTTGGGTAAAATCATTGACGACATTTTATAGGAAAGCTCAAGGTAATACTGCCTGTTCTGCAGGTCAATTACAGCCCCGGCCGCGTCCACATCCTTTTCCTTCGAAAGCAGCCCCTTTAATTCAAGCTGCTGGCTGTCCGTAAGCTCGTGCGTCGAACTAAGACGGTTTATTGTGTCTCCTGCGGTTGTAAGCTGCTTGGCAAGGCTGTCCTGAAACGCTTTTACGGCGCTAACATCACTGTCCGAGGGAGCCGTGCCGCTTTGAAAACTGTTTTTTACGCGCTGCAGCGTGTTAAAAATATCATTGTATGTGCCGCCTGCCGGATCAGTTGATACAGGGAGCGTTCCGAAGAGGTCGGCACCGGGAATGTTGGCTGTCATTTCCATGTACTTGCTGATCCTGGTTTTCTGCTGACCAGCCGTGGAGGCAACGTTCTGTTCAACCCGTGTCCCGTTTAAGCCGTAAGGTTTTGACGAAAAATCGGTTCCCCCGAAGAGGTATTTGCCGTTAAATTCACTGTTGGCAAGATCCATCAGCGTAGTCATCGTCTGGTCTATCTGCTTGGCGTAAGACTCATAGTTCGTAACATTTACAGGGTTGATGGCATTAGTAAACAGAACAAGTGTATCCTGAACTTCATTCTGCATCCCTTCCAGAACAGTAGCTGTGGTCTGCATGAAAGCCTGGCTGTCTTCAATATTTTTTGTATAGGTTTCACCGCTCTGCAGCTGCTCCTGCAGCCTTAAGACCCGGGAGATCCCGCTCGGAGAATCCGAGGGCTTGTTGATCTTTGAACCCGAGGCTATCTGCGTCTGAAGTTCCGAGACCTGCTCCTTATTCTTATTAAGAGAGGCCAGATAGTTGGCTGAGAGTATTGAATCTGAAATTCTCATTTTTATACCATGTTTAATAAAGTCTCAAGCATTTCATCGGCAATTTTAATGAGCTTTGCAGAAGCGTCGTATGACTTCTGGAATTTTATGACGTTTGTCATCTCCTCGTCAATTGAGACTCCGGAGTACGAGGCCTTCTGATTATTCAGCTGGTCTAAGACAAGCTGATTTGACTCTGAGCTCTGCTCGTTTAATTTCTTCTCTGTGCCTATGCCGCTGATGAAAGAATTGTAGTATTCGCTTATGGTCTTTCCGCCTATTTTCCAGTTGTCTGCAAGCTTTGCAATTTCAACCGCCTTGTCCGAATTGCCGTCATTTCCCAGGGCACCTGAAGCTGCAATGGCATTCGTGTCATGAGTAAAGCTGAGGACACCTTCGGAATACCCGGTAAAGAAGTCACCCTGAGGGGCACCGTTAAGCCCGTAGCCTGTACGGTGCACGGAATTTACAGAATCCATTATATTCCGGGCTATTGTGTTGACACTGTCCTGATAGCTGGAAAGCTGATTGTTATAGAGGTCCATGCTCGCATAGATCTCCCCGCCGGAAAGCTGCGCCGTGGTACTCCCGTCATCAGTTGTAAGCGAAAGTTTCCCGTTTACGTTGGCTGCCTTAAACTTGGTGGAACTGTATTCATCCACGGCAAAGACGCCGCCGATGGAAATGCTCACCGAACCCTGGTCATCAGTATGAGAGTTTATGTTAACCAGCTTGCTTAAGGCGTCTATTGCCTTGTCGCGCCTGTCAAAAAGATCATTAGCCGACTGGTTTGCAACTTTGGCCGATTTTATCTGACGGTTTAAGCTCTGGATCTCCTGAATTGTAGAGTTTACTTCCTCAACTTTTTCAGTTACCTGTCCGTTCAGGTCGCTCCTTAAAAGCCCTACACCATCATAAATGCTCTTAATTTTACTGCTGAGGCTGTCAGTTGCCTGAAGAACGCTGTTCCTTAGCGGGGTAGAGTTAGGCGTTGAGGCCAGCTCGTCCCATGAGCTGTAAAAAGAAGATATTAAATTTGACAATCCCAGGTCTGAAGGTTCAGAAAACAGGGTTTCCACCTGCCCCAGGACCTCCGAGCGCTTGTCAACGTCGGCAAACTTCTGGTTATAGGTCCTGACCTGAACGTCCGTCAGGTTGTCTTTAATCCTGGCGATGTCATCAATTTTAACGCCTGCACCAAAACTCCCGTTTGTTGTTGTCTCAGAACGCTCGCTTCCGAAGACAACCCTCTGCCTGGCATAGTCGGGACTGTTCGCATTAGCCACGTTATGCGAGGTAACGTCGAGTGCTCTCTGGTAAACCCCGAGGCTGCGGCTTGAGATGTCAAATATCCTTGAAAGGCCCATTTTCTTTAATTTTTATTGATTAAACTTTTTTATCCAGTAACGACCTGCGGGCATTAAGTATTGCGCTCACAGTGTCTTTTATAAACGCCCTTGAATTTTCAATCAGGAATTTGTTCTGCTGATTTACCATCGATACTCTCGTAATCAGCTCCCTTAATTCCTTTTCAGTCAGGGCAATCTGCTTCTGCGATCTTATGTCCAGCATTCCCTTCGTATTTTCCACGAACTCGGAAAGCTTGAATGTCTTGTTTGAAATTGAATGTCTTTTATACAGCTCTGAAAGTACTTTAATTCTTCCTTTTTCCCCTTCTGTAACAAAAGACAGGGCTTTTTCCTCTTTTACAATCGATTCCTCAAGTCCCGCGTAATCGAAATTTACGAGTGCCCTCTGCTTCTGCAGGGCAGCGTCAAGCAACGAGGTGAGGTTGTTTTTCTGATTCACCAGTGATGTTGTAAGCTCTTTTACTTCCATTTTTATCCGTTTAGATGCTTTAAATACCCCATGACGCGGGATATATAGTTTCTGGTCTCGTTAAAGGGAGGAACCCCGTTATACTTTTCAACATTTCCGGGACCCGCATTGTAAGCCGCCAAAGCGAGCTTTAATTCCCCATTATATTGTCGAAGCAATCCGGCCAAATATTTAGTGCCGCCGTAAATATTTTCTTTTGGATCCCATACATTTTTAACTCCCATGGAGCTTGCCGTTGAGTCCATGAGCTGCATTAGCCCTTTGGCATTCGAAACAGAGCGCGCTTTTGCGTTTCCGGCTGATTCGGCCAGGATAACCGAACGGATTATATTTGAATCCACGCCGAAATCCTTTGAGGCCTGCTCAATGACTTCATCAAGCTTGCCGATCCTGTTCATGGAGCTTTGGGAAGGCTCAACTGCAGGATTATTATTCGCACCCTTTATGTGTATAGGTTTTGCGTCACTTCCGGAACTGCCATCCTCTGTGGGGTTGGTTTTGGATGAGGCGTTATGGTCTGAAACTTTTTTTACGGGAAGCCCTGCACCTGTCTCAAGATCCTCCCCTGTAAGCTTTTTATAAAGCTTTGCTGCAACACCAAGGCTCTGGTTTTTTGAAATGTACGAAGAAAGTTCACCCTCAAACAAAGTTTCAAACGTATCGCCGCCATAGCTTTCATCGCCGAAAAGCCCACTGGTGGTTTTCGTCATCGATTTAAGCATCATGGAAGTAAGAAGGCTTTCAAAGTCCCTCGAGGCTTTGGCAAGCTTTTCCTTCTCGGCGGGAGAATACCTGTTTGTAATCTCCGGAGTCTTGCTTATGTGTTTTTCATCGTTTGTTATTTTCAGGTCCATGGTTCTCTTTAGCCTGGAGTTTTTTGTTACATTATTACCAGTTCTGCTACAAGTGCCCCTGCTTCCTTTAATGCCTGGAAAATGGCAATTATGTCTCTTGGGGCTACCTTAAGGGAATTGAGTGCCGCAGCCACTTCCTGTACAGTAGCCGCCCCGCTTAAGGCTACAGCCTTGGTTGAATCTTCCTGCTGGTAAGGTACAAGATTATTAAAGAATATTGTGGATCCGTTGGAAAACGACCCCGGCTGCGAGACTACCGGGTAAGAACGGATGTTGATGCTCAGATTGCCGTGTGAAATCGTAACAGGGAGTATCTTTACATTGCTTCCTGCAACAACCGTCCCCGTTCTTTCATTTAAGACTACCTTTGCCGTTACGTCGCTCTGTACGGGTATCGATTCAATCTCGGCAAAAAAAGCCGCCATGTTGTTCTGCTTGTCCTGAGGCACCTGAACCGTTATCTCGGCCGCATCAAGAGCCTTTGCAATTTCACTTCCCGACTTGCCGTTAATTGCAGCGGCGATGTTGTTTGAAGTTGTAAAGTCCGGATCCCTCAGCATTATGCTTACGGTCTGCCCGGCATTTTTGTTCACAGATACGGCTCTTTCCAGAATTCCGCCTCGCGGGATCCTGCCTGTAAGCGTGTGGTTCTTGGAGACCCTTCCGCCTGAAGGCGTGTTGACGTCGTATCCCCCAACCGATATAGGACCCTGCGCAAATGCATATACATTACCGTCCAGGGCCGACATTGGCGTCATAAGAAGAACCCCTCCCTGAAGGCTTGTTGCGTCACCCATGGATGCAACCGTAACGTCAAATTCAGCCTTTTCCTTAAGACCCCCGTTAAGCTTTGCCGTAACCATTACGGCAGCCACGTTCCTGGTCTTCATGTCTGTCTGCGGAACCGTAATTCCGAACCTCTTCAGCATACTTGAAACCGACTGTATGGTAAAGCTGGAGCGGTAGGTGTCGCCCGAGCCCGGAAGGCCTACAACAAGCCCGTAGCCCAGTATCTGCTCCGAACCTGTACCCTTGAAATAGGCAATATCCTTGATCCTCTGCGCATGCAGCGTCTCAAAGGCAAGAAGCAAAGATAAAATGATTATACTTTTAATTTTCATTTTAATTCCAGACAGATTTATTCAGGTTTTATAATCTTTTGCCCCGGGGCTTAAAAAAGCCAGTGCAGAAACTTTGTAAGCCAGCCCGGCTTCTGGCTGTCGTTTATGAGGCCGTTTCCTTCAAAAGTAATAACCGCCTCCGAAATATTGTATGAAAGCACAGAGTTGTCCGCCATTATATCGGAACCCCTTACAACGCCCTTGATCGTAACCAGCTGCTCTTCACCGTTAATTACAATTTTCCTGCTTCCTCTTATCAAAAGGTTGCCGTTCGACATAACAGAATCAATTGTAGCGCTAATCTTTGTCTTTATCAGCCCGGTTGTCTTGGTCGAGCCCGAACCGCTGAAATCGTTCTTTGCCCCTATTCCCAGCTTTACCTCGGGAACAGTTGTCGTCCCCGCACCAGCACTCCCGTTAAAGCTTACGTCAGTCGACCGTCCGGCCTGTGTCTCGGCATTGTTGGATGCCTGAGAAGATTCAACAACAATTATTGTAACCGCATCGCCAACCTTGTTGGCCTTCTGATCGGCAAAGAGTGAATAGTAGGAATTCTGCCTCATGTCCTGCGCAGATATCACTGCAGAGAGGCTTAATACTGCACACACAACCGATAATAAACGTTTCATAATTTTACTCTGCAATTTTTACACTGTATTGATCGATAACCCTTGCCCTGAAAATCTTTTTCTCAGGAGTCATGATCCTGATCACTTCCCCCACACTGCCATCCTGACGCGCCTGCGCGTCAAATGATATTTCCACATTTCCTTTAACTGCAAAGGCCGTCACACTGTCGCCTCTTTTAACGACAGGCATGGCCTGAAGCTTTTCCTGAATTAAGGCTTCACCTTCTTTTATGGTAAGCTTCGCCTTCATGTGCTCAATGGCGCCAGCTTCACAAACAGGAACGCCCCTCAGCTTTGCCACCTCCAGCGTCTTAAGCTCAAAGTCCTCAGGCTTAAGCTCACTGCCGGCAGCAAATAATTTCTTTGCTGTGAGGACCTTTTTATAAAGGCTTAACTTCAGGCTTACAAACGACTGTGAGGTTCTTTTATCCCTGCCTACTAAAACAACAGGAACGTAAGCCGTGCTGCCGCTGACCTTAATCTCTTTTACAGTATCTATAACTATTGCCTCACCCATAGGCGTAAGCGGCTTTGATGTAATTTCAAAACTAATCTTCTCATAGCCCTGAAGCTTTTTGCTTAAGAGCTTTCCAATTTCTTCTTTCAGGCTGTCCCCGGCCTGAAGAGTGAAAACAAAAGGGATGAGAAGATAGAGTAATTTCATTTTATTTTTTTATCTCCTAACGTTTGAGGTTGTTAGCCTGTGTCATCATATCCTCAACCGTCTTTACGGTTTTGGAATTTATCTCGTATGCCCTCTGGGCTGTAATCATCGAGATCATCTCTTCCACAATGTCAACGTTTGATGCTTCTAAAAATCCCTGGTTCAGCTCCCCGAACCCGTCCTGTGCCGGTGCACCCGTAAGCGGTGTGCCTGAGGCAGGAGTTTCAACATAAAGGTTGTCTCCAACCGGCAGAAGGCCGCCCGGATTCATAAATTTTACCAGCTCAATGCTTCCAAGTGAAACGGTGCTGCCATCGGTCTGCCTGGCTTCAATGGTTCCGTCCTTGGCAATTGTAATTTCAGATATATCCTCATTGAGCGTAATACCCGGCTCAAGCGTGTAACCGTTTGAAGTAACAATTGCGCCGTTGGATGAAACCTTAAAAGACCCGTCGCGCGTATAGGCGAACGTGCCGTCAGGCTTTCTTACCTGGAAGAACCCTTCTCCCTGGATCGCCACGTCCAAAGGATTGCCCGATGAAGTCAAATCGCCCTGCGAAAAAAGCTTCTGCGTCGAGGCCGGCTGAACACCGTTACCTACCTGTATCTGCACGCTGGTTTTTTCATTCATCGTCTGGGTTCCGGTAAACTGTGGATTGATGGAAACCTCCTGGTACATCATATCCTTGAACTCGGCCTTGTTCTTCTTGAATCCCGTCGTATTAATGTTGGCAATGTTGTTGGAAATGGTTTCAATATTAACCTGCTGCGCAAACATGCCCGAGGCTGCTGTCCTTAATGCTCTTGTTGACATATTCCGTTCTCCTTTTCTTGAGCCCTGGCTCAAAACTTTATATTAAACTTTCCCGGCGCCTGGCCTATCCGGCATTAAATTTTCCCGGCACTAGGCCTTTCCAATTTCAGTAGCTTTACCCAGAGATTCATCCAGGTAGTTCATCATTTTCTGGGCTGTTTCAAATTCCTTGCCCAGCTCTATCATAGACTGCATCTCCAGGATTGCGTTTGTATTTGACTCCTCAAGATATCCCTGCTGAATTTCATACGTTCCCACCTCTGCCTCTGGAGCCGGGCCTTCGGTAGCCGCAAAATTAAGCCCGTTCTGCCTCAGCATTTTTGAAGGGTCGTCCAGCCTTGATATTGAAAGCTCATCTACAACTGTATCACCTACTTTAATTTCTCCGGTCTTTGAAACCGAAATGTTCTGCTGCTGCTCGAAGGTATAGTCGGAAAGGTCAATTTCACCCCTTCTTCCCATTACTTTCTGCCCTTCCTCATTGACTAAAAATCCTTCATCCGAAATTCTGAAGCGGCCGTTTCTCGTATATTCAACGCCGCCCCTGTCGTTTTTTACCGCAAAGTATCCGTCGCCTGAAATTGCCATGTCCAGCGTGTTTGAAGTCTGGATGAGGTTCCCCTGCGTATAGTCTGTCAGCTGCTTAACCGGGG
Source organism: Ignavibacteria bacterium (assembly GCA_025612375.1). Lineage (NCBI taxonomy): Bacteria > Pseudomonadati > Ignavibacteriota > Ignavibacteria > Ignavibacteria bacterium. Next base: position 25,142 of record JAAXKN010000002.1, on the reverse strand, counting down.
CATCAGCAATCCTGGACATAATTTCCACAAAGGGCATCTCGCGCTTATAACCCGTAGTATTGATGTTGGCCAGGTTATTGGCTACAATCTGCATATTCCTCTCTTTATAGCCCAGGTTCTGTGAAATAAAGTACATACCTTTTATCATAAACTACCCCTGAAGTTTTTTCCTGTTAATTTTATATACATAAGCCAGAATTTCGGCTACCACCTGGTAAAGCTTTGCCGGAATTTCATCGCCAACTTCCAGCCTGTAAAGAGAATCAAAAAGCAGAGGATCTTCCTCTACCATAATCCTGTTTTCCCTGGCAACCTCTACAATCTTTTCTGCCAGAAATCCCTGCCCTTTGGCAATTACTCTTGGAGCCCCGTCTTCCTCACTGTTATAGCCTAAGGCTACGGCCCCTTTTATGTATCTGGATTTATACTCTGACATTTATCTGCCGCACATTTACGCCTGCAGCCTCAGATGCCTGGGACTGATTTCCAAAATTTAAGCGCGGAACGAGATTCAGCCTGCCAAGCGCCATAAGGAGACTTTCTTTTTCTTCTTCAAGCTCTTTTACTGTTTCCTCTGAAGCACCGAAAGCGGCACTGATGTTCTGCCCGGAAAGAAATCCCTTTACGGCTACTTTGCCGAGTAAACCGGGATTCATATCGAGCTTTATCCTGTACGATTTCTGTCCTTTGCCGTCGGGCTCGCTTTCCAGCCTGTATTCCGCCATTTCAATTTCATCACCCGGTTTAATTAGTATAAACCCTGGGTAAACGCCCGTCTTCATGTAACAGGCTCTCAGCATATTAAACCTGATTAGGATTTCTCTTAAACCCGAGATCTCCTGTCTGGTTTTTTCACCGATGTTTCCTGCTCTATTAAGCTCATCCAGCATATCCCCGGCTTTACACTGCGACTTCTCCTTTACTTCAAGCGCGCTGAAAGATTCCCCGTCAAGCACAAGAGCTTTGTTTATCCCAAGGAGCACTTCTTCAGGAATTCCCATCTTGTTAAGCCTTTTAACCGAGTCCAATATCTCTCCGGACAGGGTTTCCAGGGGGTACTGGAAGACTTTTACAAAGGATTTTTTTGAGAATGCCCCCCTGCCTTCATCCATGTGAATCATCTGTATGAACAGGCTTAACATCTCCTCAGAGAGTTTTACATCCTCATGCTCCAGCATCTCAATTACTTTTTTTAATTTCGACTTTACTAAAGGCTTTTCTTCCTTTAAGAAGGCCTTGAGGACTTTAGATGAGGCCTCAGTTTCTGCTATGCCAAGCTTTGAAAGAACTAATGCGAGGTTACCCTCAGTCAGCATTTTTGCCGTAAATATCTTGTCGAGCGAAAGTGTAAAGGGATTTACACTTATAACTTTTGCCAGAAGCGCCTCACCTGTGTTCAGGCTTACGGGCAGCTTCGACTGAAAAACACTTCCTTCTATTAAGAGCTTGTAGTTTCCATTTGACTTGTCAAGAACAGAAACTTCCACCAGCGAGTTTTCCGCAGGCAGAAGTTTCGGCGTCGCCCCGGCATCCGGTGCCTTAAGGCTGTTAAGCTGAATTCCGGTTACATTAATAACCTGGCCTATCATTCATGCGCCTTTTCAAGCGACCTGATCCTGGAGGCCAGCATTAGCTCTCCCGGGGTGACTGAAAGCTTTTTTGCATGTCGGCGTATTGCGGCCTCGTCTTCAACTTCCAGGATGGGGTCAAGCTGAAGCCTTTTTCTTACTTCATCCGACTGGGTTTTTTCCCTGCGGTGGAATCTGCCTTCACTTCTTAACTTTGTAATGTTTTTCTTGAATTTTGCCTTTTCAGCCATCCCTATCTTAAGCTTCCGTCTTCTCCAGTAGACAAATAGCACGGCCATAAGCGATAGGTCAACAAGCACAAAAACCTTCAGGAAAAGGTTGTCACCGCTTTTTGAAGAGGTGCTTTTAAGAGACCCTTTTTCTTTAGAAACTACGCTGTTCTTCTGGTGTGCATCTTCTGCTAAAGGCTTAGCCTCACTTAATGAGGCATTTTCCATCCCTGCATTTTCCTTTCCCGCAATATTTTCCGTAACGGCAGTAGTTTTTTCCTGAACAGGAGCTTTCCCGTTAACCTGTGGCACTTCCTGCTTAATCCCCCTGGCCCTTATCTGAGAGATCTGGTTTTGAACCATCTGCTTTAGGTTTATCCTGGCATCCTGCTCCCCGTAGGAAACTGTGGATGCGCTTAGCATTGTGGCTGCAATTACCGGAACTAAAAGGCCTCTCATTGTATTTTTCTTCTCCTGAGTGGAAATTTCATTTGTATAACCGAACTGTTCTTCTGGAACGATTCTATACTGAATGTGCCTTCGTGAGTTCTCATTATATTGTCTATAATCTTAAAATTCAAATTTGGGGACTGCATGAGAGCTTCCCGGCTCTTTGAGCTGTAGGAAGTGATCTGTGCAGTGTTGATAACCTTAACCACTATGCTTTCGGAATAATACCTCGTCTGGATTATTATTCCTCCGCCCTTGGTGCTGTTTGCTTTTATTATGCTTATTACATTGCTTAAGAGCTGATAGATATAGCTCGGATGGCTTATAACGCTCGGTATGTCGTTTTCAAAATCTAGCAGGCACTCGATGTTTGCATTCTCCAGAGACGACTTAACCAGGCTATAATATTCGCTTATGATCGTATTAAGGTCGCATGGGTAGACCTTCACCTTTTCCTCATTCAGGCTCGAGAACTTGACAAGGCGGTTTATGACAAAGTTGATCTTCTTAACCTGTTCTTTTACAATATTGGCCGCCTTCTGGTCAGACTCCTCGCGGCTTAAGAAGTCGGCATAGCTTAAAATAACCTGAAGGGGAGACTTGATGTCTTCTACAATCCCTTCTGTAAGCTCCCCGATTGCAGAAAGCCTGAAATCATTAGAAAGCTTTGCCTGGTACGTCTGGAGCTCATTGTAGGTTTTATTCAGCTTTTCCCTTAAGAAAAGCTTATCCATGCGGGCTATGCATGCGCTTAAAATAATCTGTATTGTGTGGCTTTCCAGTTCATTGAAATTCTCCTTGGAAAGCGTTGTCAGTACGGCAAGTATCCCCCTGCACTGCCTGTCTTCAATGACGGGGAAAAAAAGATAGTTTAATTTGGGCCCTGCAACCGTATAGTTATTGACTTCAGGAACAACAGTAGGCTTGCCGCTTTCAAAAACCCAGTCGAGTATCCCTTCTTTATAGACATTATTAACCATGGAAACAAATTCCTGATCCTCATCGTTATCAAAAGGGAAGAGGCTCGATTTTGTTTCATCGAAAAGGAAAAAATTTGCATTCTTCAGAGGAACAAGCCTTTTAAGCGCAAGCTTCAGCGTCCTGGAAACCTCCTGAATAGTCTCAGAGGTGGAAATCTGCTTTTCCATGGCAATGATATTCTGCACCATATGATGGTACTTTTCCAGGAGACTCCCTGCCTGAGAATCCGTCTGGCTTTCCAGCGGGGGCAGAACAGGTTTTTCCTCATCACCAGAGCGCGAAGTAAACTGCAAAGAGGTAAAAAACGGCTCGTATCTGTGTGTATTGTCCTTAAGAAGTCTCAAACTTAAATCCTCAGTGTATTAGCTTCCTGGACAAAAATGTCCTTGTAGCCCTGAATAAACTTGTCAAGCTGTGCCATGTCGTTGAACTTAAATGTCTCCAGTATCGAGCTGTCGAGCGTGTATTCGTCATCCCAGTAAAAATGCCCAACATTCAGCTTATGCGTCGCATAGTCTGCAAGGTGGACAAGTGAGGTTAATGTCCTGTTCTCCTGCGCAAGCGAAGGAGTATGATGATTAAGTATCGTGTCGCATAAAGCCAGGGGAAGATTCCACTTTGAAGCCAGAAAACGTCCTATTTCCTGGTGGCTTAAGCCCAGGGTGTCAAATTCGGCTTCCATATAGCTTATTTTATTTGTAGTCACCTTCTCGCAGATGACAATAAAGTTCGTATGGAAATATTTATGTATAACCGGGATGCCGAGGTCATGAATAAGGCCCGCAACAAAAGCCTCAGAGCCCGAGCGGTAACCCAGATCCTCTGCCATCTTCTTTGAGGCAAGGCCGGTCATAATTGAATGCAGCCAGAAATCCTTCTGGTTTAAGTTCTTATCGGTCTTATTCTTAAAGGACTCAACCATTGAAAGCGCGGTTACAATATTTTTAATATCCTGGTAACCGATAATGAGTATGGCAAAGTCTATTGTAGAGACTTTTCTCGGGAGCCCGTAAAGGGGTGAATTTGCAATGGACAGCACTTTGGAAGCTATTCCCTGGTCCCTGCCTATTACCTTGGCAAGCTCTGCTGTGGTAGTAGAAGGTTTTTCCAGCAAGCGTGAAATTTCCATCATGATCGTGGGAATAGCTGGCAGATTATAAACATTTGATAATACCAGCTCTGTTTTTTCTCTTTTTTCCTGCCTGTTAAATAATTCGATATCCATTGTTCTTGTTCTGCTATTATTATGTTAAAATTATGACTTATATCTGAATTGAGTTTACCTGACTAAGGAAGGGCTCCTTATAACGGTTAATAAAGTTTTCCAGGAACTCCTCGTCCCTCAGGTTGAGAGTTGCAATCACTGACCTGTCCAGTTCGTAATTTTTATCCCAGAGGAAGCTCCCTGTAGCAAGCTTTACCGTCATATAATCCGCCAGGTGTACAATTGCCGCCAGGGGCTGATTCTGTTCGGCCTGTGAGGGCATGTGATGGTTCAGTATGGCGTCGCTGAGCGAAAGGGGGAGGTTCCACCTCTGCGCCAGGAGGTTTCCAATCTGCTGGTGCTCGAGGCCTATTGTCTCCTGCTGTGCTTCCTTGAAGCTCATGTCTTCTTTTTCTGCAAGCTCCTGGATCTTAATAAATTCATTGTTGAAATACTTGTGAATTACCGGTATGCCGAGGTCGTGCAGCAGTCCTGCTGTAAAGGCCTCTCCCGTAAAATGAAACCCCAGGTCGTCGGCTATCCTCTTTGCAGCGCTTGCAGTCAGTATTGAATGCGTCCAGTAATTCTTCTGGTTCAGGTTTTTATCGCTTTTATTCTTAAAGGCCTCCATCATTGAAAGGGCAATGACTATATTTTTAATATGGTCGAAGCCCAGAATGATAATGGCAAAATCAATCGTAGAAACTCTTCTGGGCAGCCCGTATAAGGGACTGTTGGCCACAGTAAGTATTTTCGTAACAAGCGCCTGGTCGCGGCTGATGACTTTTGCAAGCTCAATTGCGCTTGTATTAGGGTTATTTAAAAGTCTGGTAACTTCCATCATTACCAGAGGTATGGAAGGCAGGTTATAGACTTGCGCAAGTACCGACTTGCTTTTTTCTTTTCTCTTCTGGAGTTCCGGCGTTGTTTCAGTCATACTGTCTTACGAGCTTGTGTTTAAGTTCCTGAATTATTTTAGAATGTATCTGCGAAACGCGCGAAACCGTAATATTCAGAACCTGTGCAATCTCTTTGTAATTCAAATTCTCGTAATAGTATAAAGTTAATACCAGTCTGTCCCTTTCTTCTAATTTTTTAATTGCGTTTATAAGCAGTTCTTTAGCTTCACTTTTGTCCAGAGTCTCATCGGGTAATTCATCTTCATTCGGGATCACTTCATAAAGCATATAACCGTCTTCCTCATCGTATGAGTTATTCAGTGAGACGTTCGTATATGTTGTATCGCCGTCTGTACCGTTGGCACTCCTCGGCTTGATCTGAATTTTCCTGAGCTCGTCTATTATTTTTCCGCGTATACGCTGTATTGCATAAGTTTCGAATTTCGTGCCGTATTCAGGATCGAACCTGTCTATTGCTTCGCTTAAGCCCTCGATTCCAAACTGAAAGTAATCCCTGTCATCCACAATGTTCAAAGATATGAACTTGGAATTGTGTATGACATAATGAACCAGATTCGTATAGTTCATCATGATCTGCTTCTTCAAATCAGAATTGTGCGACTGCTTAAACTCGGTCCATAAAAGCGCAGTATTCATAGTTACTGTCCTCTGCCAATGTTATCTGAAAAACTTTTCCTTTTGGAAACGGACATCTTGTTTATCGACCTTACAAAAACCAGGTACAAAACACTAAGCATTATTGTAGAGGCGGCGAACAAGACCAGGGAGCGCACGAGAATATCCTGGATTGCCATTTCTTTTTGTCCGAAAAAGATGACTGAAATAAAAAAAACCAATAACCCTATTTGTACGATAATCTTATTCATTTCATCTAGTAATTTTTTGCTTAGAAGTGCAAAGAATATACCACCTGATTTTCGGGCTGAAAGAGGGAAAAAAGTGCGAAAATGGAAGATTTTGGGCCTTATTTTATTTGAAGTGAGTTGTCACTTGGTCATTATTAGCCACGTGTTCGATTTTGGGACAGATTGGGCGGACTTAAAATCCAAAAGTCCGCCCCTGCTAAAAGGATTTTTTTAGGTTTACTTCCTGTCCAGCCAGTCCATTATCCCGGAGATGAATGTCAAAGGGTGGGGAGGACATCCCGGAATGTAAAGGTCGGCCCTGAAGTCCTTAAGGAACGAGCGGTCAATCTCCTCAGAATCCTGGAAGACGCCGCCGCTTATTGCGCACACCCCGAAAAGAATGATGATCTTAGGGTTCGGAACGGCCTCATAGGTTTCATAAAGCGCCTTTGACATGGCTTTTGATACCGGGCCCGTTACTACAATTCCGTCAGCGTGGCGCGGCGAGGCGGCAAATTCAATCCCGTATCGCCCGAGGTCAAAGTTCACATTGCCCAGCGCGTTTAGCTCCAGCTCGCAGCCGTTGCAGCCGCCTGTAGAAACCTGCCTTAATTTGAGTGAGCGCCCGAAATACTTCCTTATCTTCTCAGATGCCATTTCCGGCCTTATCATCTTCACACTGCCGTCTGTTATGAGCCCTTCACGCGTCGATGAAGACATGTGGTATTCAGAGGTAAAACTGATTGCTCCTTCAGGATTGGCTTTGGTGCAGAGTGAGCAGAATGTGCATTTCCCCAGGTCTATTCTTAATGGGTCAGGTAAAATTGCGCCTGTCGGGCACGCCTCAAGGCACTTTTTGCCGCCGTCTGTAAACTTCTGCCCGTCAATCTGCGGCATACCCCTGAACAATTCAGGCAGGCTGGCCTTCTGTAAATCTTTTATCGCCGGCTCTCCCTGAGCCAGGCGTATCTTTAAGCCTTTATACATAGAATTATAAGTAAAATGTTAAAAATTATTCTAAACCGTCCTTTATCAGAGGTCATGCCCTGAATAAGACAGGTCAAAGCTCTTGTTGCAGAGCGGGAAATTTGAAATCCCCTCGCCCCTTACCGAAAGAGCCAGGCCGTACCAGTTGTTAAATGACGGATCCTTAACCTTGTAAGAGGAGATCTTCCCGTCGGGACCTGTTAATATGGCGTGCATTATTTCGCCTCGCCACCCCTCGCTTAAGGATATGACACCCGTGTTTTCCCTGAGAGCCTTCACCTCAGAGAATATTTCACCCTGCGGGATGTCCACAAACCTTTCAAGTATAAATCCAAGGGACTCCTCAATTTCAAGCGAGCGGATCCGGGCGCGCGCAAAAACGTCACCCGAGTCCAGCGTTACGGTCTGCGTTGCATGATAGCGGTAGGCTCCGTACGGGAAATCCTGCCTTACGTCGGTCTTTACACCTGAAGCCCTGGCAGCAGGTCCAACCATCCCTACCTCACTTGCCCACTTGTAGTGGACTTTACCCGTTGCCTCAAGACGCGTCATAACAGAAGTGGAGCTGAACATAAAGTCGTTGATCTCTGCAATATCCTTCTGCACTATGAGGAGGTTTTCTGTAATTTTCTTTACCGCGCCTTCCGTGAGGTCATACATTACGCCTCCGGGACGCACAAGCCCGCGCCCGAACCTGGAGCCCGAGATCAGAAGAAGGCTGTTAATTACGAGAGTCCTTAAGCGCCCGTATGCAGCAGCACCTATTGCAAAACCCACGTCGTTTGCCACTCCTGAAAGCCCGGAGAGGTGCATTGCAACTCTTTCCAGCTCCTCGGCTATGGAGCGGATTACGCTTGCTCTTAATGAAACGCCTGTTTTGGACAAAGCCTCCATGGCAAGTGAATATGCCATGCTGTGGCCTATGACCGTGTCTCCTGCAATGGATTCAACAAGCAGGGCGCGCTTGTTGTCATCAGCCTTTAGAAGGAGCTTCTCTATACCCCTGTGCTGATAGCCAAGACTGATCTCCAGGTGATAGACCGTCTCACCGTGGCACTGAAAACGGAAATGCCCCGGCTCAATTACTCCCGCGTGTACGGGGCCTACTGCAACCTCGTGGACCTCGTCACCTTCCACCCTGTAGAACTGATAGGGAATATTCCCCAAAATTGTATTCTGCTTCCTTACCGGACGCAGCCACGGGTGCCCTTCCGGAAGAATACCGGAGTTTTCAGCCAGCTCGCATTCAAAATAGTTTGTGTTTGGAAATTCATATGCAAAACTCCTGAAGCGCTCACCTTCTTTGGGAAAAACACATTTAACGATGTATATCTGCGAAGTCTCATTGTTGCCGAAAACGGCAAGCACTTTTTTGCCGCCTGAAGTCTTTTCAACTTCAAAAAGCCCCATCATGCGGCTTCCTTCGCTTAAAATCTGCCTTCCTTCTGCCTCAAATTCCGCAGCTGTCAGTTCAGGAACCAGGGAGAGTTCAAAAGGCCTCTGGTTCTGTACGGTTAAACGTTTCATCTTGTAAGCTCTCCTGCAATTTGATTTATCACACCTATAAAACTGCCCGGCATAAAAAGCCCTGAAAGTGCCAGCAGAAGAAGCAGTGCCATGGCCGAAAGGTGAGATATATTGAATTTTTCATCCGTCGCGGGCTTTTGGCCCGAAGAGGTGTCGGTCTTCCCGTATAAAATTGAAAATGTCTGGCGGCTCATCCCTATAAAGACGAAAAGAAGTATAAAGAGAATTACTGCAAGCAGCACATAGCGCTCAGCTTCAATAAGCCCGCGGAATATCATAAGCTCGCTGAAGAATAGCCCGAAAGGAGGCATTGCAACTACAGCCAGGAAAGCCAGCATAAAAAGTATTCCCGTCCACCTCATATTTTTAAGCACGCCTTTTACATCTTTGGCTTCACGCGACTTGTATGCCCTGTGAATGTTGCCTGCCATTAAAAACATTGCGGTTTTATTTAGTGAGTTGTATACCATGTGGAGCATTGAGCCAATTAGCGCCGGGCCGCCGATGCCTGCCCCAAGAACAATTAGTCCTATGTGCTCAACACTCGAATAGGCAATCATCCTCTTAAAGTTCGTTACCCTGAACATAAAAACCACGGCAACAAGAAGTGAGACGACGCCTCCTGTAATCATGAGCACCTGCGCAAACTGGTGCACCTGCGTTCCGGCTGTAATCTGCAGGAGGCGGAAAATTCCGATTAAGGCCGTCTCGCTTAAGGATGCTGAAACAAGTGCCGCAACGGGGCTCGGGGAGTTGCTTAGGGCGTCAACTTCACCCGGATGCATAGGTGCAATTCCGGCTTTTGTGCTGAGGCCCGCAAAAATAAATATAAAACCCGCCTTCAGCCATACGAGGTTAAGCTTAGAGGAGCCTTCAATTAAATCGTTTAAGAAAAGCCCCTTTTCAAATATATCCGTTCCCTGTGCCGAAAGCGCCAGAAATAGTATCCCTATAAAAGCAAATGCAATACCTACTGAAACCAAAAACAGGTATTTCCACATGGCTTCCAGCGACTCTTTATTGCGGTAGTAGTATATCAACGGCGCCACGCAAAGCGTCGTCGATTCCAGAGCCACCCAGTAAAGCCCCAGATGATTGCTCACTAAAGCCAGGGTATTTGCAAAAAGATACAGGTTCATCATGCTGAAGAAACTTTTCCTCGACTTTTCCGGGCTGTAGGTAGAAGACTGGTTTATAAAATGCCATGAGTTCAGAATTACCCAGAAGTAAATATGCGAAAGCACCAGTAGGAAAAGCTTTGTAAAAGCATCCCACCTGAACCACTGCGAATCTGCCGGCGTGGCAAAGCCTGTAAATACCAGGTACGAGGTAACAAGATGAATTATTGAAACCATAAGCGAAAGCTGATACTTCAGCTTCCTGCCTCCCGGTATGAAAAACAATCCTCCGGCTAAAAGCGGTAGGATGAGTATGTAAATTAAAACGAGCATCTTAAAAAATGTTAATGTTTAGGTTAAGGTTAAGTATCCATACGGATTCTTGACCCGGTTATTCTTTTAATTTTTCAGTTTGTCCAGCGCCGAGACTTCATCGGCGGCAAAGGTCGAAGAAATCCTGTTTATCGCAATTCCCATTAAGAATACCACTACAAAAATATCCAGCAGCATCCCAAGCTCAATTAAAAACGGCATCTCGCTTGCAACGGCAATGCCCAGAAGGAAAATGCCGTTTTCCATTACAAGAAATCCTATTACGTGCACAATCAGTTTCTTCCTGAATATTATTACGTAAAGCCCTATTACAACGCTAGAGAAAGCGGCGGAAAAAGGTATTGGGGCTACAGCTGCGTCTTTCGTAATAATATTGCAGAAGACAAAAACAGCAACCATCGAGAAGACTGAAAGCAAAAGGAAATTGAACTGCTGAATGTTGGACTCAATCGTTGTATTTATCTCCAGCTCGTAGATGATCTTTTTTCTTATGTACCAGGGTATCAGTATCGCTTTTACAACCAGTATCGTCAAGGGAAGCAGCAGCGTAAAGACAGATATGTGGTTTAACAGAGGGAGCATGACAATAAAAAAGAGGAGTATGCTCTGCAGGACAAACACTTTAAGATACGCCGTCACCCTTGTTGTGGTTGCAAGATAAAGAAGGCTCAGACAAAACAGTATGTTTAATACATTTCCCATTGTGTAAAACTTATCTCTTAAAGAATGAATAAATCAGAAGATTAAGAATTCCTATTGATGCCGCAAAAAGCAGGTACTGCGGGATACTCTTCATCTTAAAACGCCCGAGCATGGTTTCAACCCATACCAGGCAGGCTATTAGTGCCATCATTACCGCCAGATAGACAAAAAATCCTAATGCATAGTTCTGAGCATTAAACGGATTAAAGAAGTTTGAAGTAAAAGTCGCATAGATCAATATCTTCAGGTACGCTGAATACTGGTATAAAAACAAGTCCTGCCCCGAGTTATCAAGTATCATTACTTCGTGTATCATCGTAAGCTCCAGGTGCGTATTCGGGTCATCTACCGGCATTCTGGAGGTCTCGGTAATCATAAGGAAGAAAACCGATATGCTGGCTACAGCTATAAATACGAGGAACGACGGATCGTTAAGCGTAATTGAGTGAAAGATCTCATACATAGAAGTTTGCCCGAATATGAATGCCAGGCTTCCAAGCGTAAAAAAGTAGATCGGTTCGGCAAAGACCGCAAATGTTGCCTCACGAGCCGCGCCCATGCCTTCAAATGAGCTTCCAATGTCCATGGCTCCCAGTATCTGGAAAAATCTGGATAACCCCAACAGATAGGCAAAAAGTATCAAATCGCCGTTAAAGCTGATCAGTGGCCTCGTAAAACCTATAGGCAGAATCATCCCGGCAAAGAGTATGCTTGCAAAGCTTACTACAGGAGACACGCGGCTGATAAAAGATGCCGAGGTGGCGTAAATTGTTTCCTTTCTCATCAGGCGCCTTAGATCGTAATAAGACTGGAATATTGAAGGACCTATCCTTCCGGTTAAGCGGGCTTTCAGCTTATTCACGATCCCTATAAACAAAGGGGCCGCAAAGATGAAAATGAGGTAAATAAGTATTTTAGAGAGTATTTCCATTATTTATAACGCTATTAATATTTCCATAAAAATCCGATTACGCAGTATGCTATAAGAGCCACGAGCATGTATGCAATGTAAACCCTGATGTCGTGCCTGTTTAATATCCCGGCTTTCTTGAATGTTTCGATTATCCTTGTGTAAACCGGCATTACCAGTTTCTTTTCCGTGTAATCTTCAGAATGCGATTCAAAGTGTGCGCCTCTTACAGGGAATATATCCTGCGGGACTAATGCGTGCTCTTTGATAAGAAGAATGTTTGCCGGAATTGAATTAAGCTCGTCAGCATACGAAGACGCAGTGTACTGCATCCTTGCCGTCAGCCCGTCGTAGGCGCAGCCCCAGGCTTTTGAAACCCTTATTCCCGAAGCCCTTGAGGAGCGGAATTTCTTTATTCCGTAGAATATTCCAATGAGGGCGAAAAGGAGCACAAATATCATTGTAAGCGGCAGAAAGTCCGGCAGCATATTAAATGACGCCCCATAATGCGCCAGGCTGAAGCCCTTGAGGCCAAGCCCTTCAATTACCCCGGAGACCACCCTTAAGGCAGGCATGGGATAAAGCCCTATTGCAATGCAGAGAAGGGCAGGAAACCCAATGGAGAAATACTCGGCTTTAGAGACATTAAACTTCTTAAAATCAGTTCTCTTTGAACCCAGGAACATAATTGAGTTTACCTTTGTAAAGCACGCAACTGCAAGCCCGCCTACAAGCGCAAGCCCCACAACAACAATGAGCATAAAAATCGTGTAGTTAGGAGCAAGGTTTCCGGACTGGAAGAGCCCGTTATAAATTATAAATTCCGAGATAAAACCGTTTAATGGCGGGATGCCTGAAATTGCAACGGATCCAATTAAAAAGAAAGCCGTAAGCCACGGGGCGTAATGCACAATGCCCCCCATCTTTTCAATATTTCTTGTATGCAGGTTCTGGTAAATTATGCCTGAACCCATAAAAAGCTGGCTTTTGAAAATTGCATGGTTAAGCGTGTGAAGAAGCGCTCCTGCAAAACCGAGTACTGCAACTGTCTGGCTGCCGTAAGACATGCCTAAAATGCCGAGGCCTAAACCCATTCCTATAATGCCTATATTTTCAATTGAGTGATAGGCCAAAAGAGTCTTAACGTCGTGCTGCGCCAGGGCATACCAGACGCCGAAAATGGCGCTTATAAGGCTTATTACCAAAACTGCCCAGCCGATCCAGGGATCACTGGGAGTTAAGAATTCCACTACCCTGAAGATGCCGTAGATACCAAGCTTAATTATTACGCCCGACAAGAATGCGCTCAGGTAAGTAGGTGCAACCGGGTGCGCTTTGGGAAGCCAGAAATGAAACGGCATGAAGCCCGCCTTGATGCCGAAACCGATAAAGCCAAGGGCAAACAGGACGTAATAAAGTGCGGTGCCGTCATTTGTAAGGTGAAAGTCAGAGAAATTCCACGAGCCTGTCCTGGCGTGCAGTATAAGGAAAAAGACATAAAGAATAAAAGTTGCGGCGTGTGTTGCGACAAAGTAGACAAAGCTTCCTTTCTGAACCTCAGGCTTCTCGTTTTCAAATATCATGTTGATGTATGAAAGTACCGCCATCAGCTCCCAGAATATCAGGAACAGTATTGCGTGGTTTGCAATTGTAAGCACCTGAAGCGAAATGGTAAGCGTAATAAACGAGAACACCGGAAGCCTTATGCTTTTTCCCTCTTCAATATAAGGCTTCTGATAGCTGAAGCTGTAGACAAGGACCGGTATGCTTAAAAGCTGAACTATAGCCGTAAAGAAAAGCGCCAGCATGTCGAACCTGAGGCTTATAACGCCCCAGGCAGGGCTTTCAAAGATGCCCACAATTCCGGCGTTTTGGAAGATCATCATGCCAAGCGTTCCAATAAAGCTTACCCCGACGCCTGCAAGCGCCGTAAAGTGGCTTAAAGCCGAAAACTTTTTGTCGCCTTTAATAAAAAGGGGCACTAATGCGCCCAGGAGTTGGATTATGAGTCCAATAGCAAATAAATTCAAAATCATTTTATTCCTGTTAAACTATATGTCCGGTTAGCACGAGAATGAAAAACTGCATGCCTTGGGCTGAATATCAAGAAACTTTATTTCTCTGCATTTCAAGTTCAGAAACCAGCCTTAAGACCTCACCTGCTGCCTTGCGGCCTTTAAGAGCCAGGCGGAATTCTTCTTTTGAAAGCAGGTAGCTCAAATGTGCCAGCATGTACAGGTGCTGTTTTATTGTCTGCGAAACAAGCAGTATGAGAGTATGAACAGCCTCGCCGTCAACAGATTCAATATTGAGGGGCTTTTCGGGAAAGAAAAAGCAGACAAGCGGTTTTTCGCGTCCGAGTATAATTGGTATTCTTGGATGGGGCAGAGAGATCCCGTTTCCGATTGCCGTAGACATCAGTTTTTCGCGGCTTATCAAAAGCTCGGTAATCACATTGCGGTCGATGTCCTCCTTCAGCCTGAGCATGCGCACCATCTCTTCGATGTAGTTGCCTTCGGTAAAGCCGCAGTTCGGGTAGAACGATTCCTCATCCAGTATTGCAGATAATCCGTCGAATCTGAATTCGCTGAACTGCGCAGAATCCGACAGGTTAAGAGGCTTATTGTTTAGCAGCGCCCATTCTATAATGGCCTGCTTATTGAAACGGACCTTGTCTTGAATTGTTTGGGAAGGGATTAATTTCTTTTTAACTAACTTCTCAATTTCCTTTTTTTCAAGCATCAGAAGGTTCGCAACATCCTTTATGCTTAAATCCATTTACCAGTTTCCAGAACTCTAATCAAACATTCCAAAAATATGCCACGAAATTTACGCAAAAAAAAGGACATGGACAAACCGGACTAAAGGGCTTATTTTACACCCTTTAGAAGAAGAGCTCCCAGAACGACTTGTGTTTCTTTTGTTTTCTCCACATCTGGTTGTACTTTTCCTGCGTGGTAATGCCGATTGGTCCCTGATAAATTCCCCCGTCCCTGAAACCGTCGTATACCCTTACGGCAATGGTATTATTACCATTTGTAATAATATCCTTCGGTATATAGTAGCCGCGGAACATCTGGTAGTCACGGTCATTTGTCGACTCTTCCCTCAGGTCACCCGTGCGGCCGATGAGCCTCCCGTTAAAATAAACTTCATCCTTGTCGTCAATTTTACCCAGCATCAGTACCAGCTGTTTGCCGTTAAGCCACGAGGGAATAACAACTTTTTTCCTGTACCATGCAAAGCCGTCGTAGTTGGCGTAGCCCTGGTTTTCCCAGAAAGCTGGAACAACAATCTCATTCCAGGCGTTGTCCTGAAAATCCTTATTCTTCCACTCAGGGCTGTCGCCCGTGCGGAACTTCCAGTAGCCTTCGAGCGCAACATCTGGCCAGATGGGATACTGCCGGACAAAAAGCCCCAGCTCTCCCGACATGATGCCCCCTCCAAGCTCCGCGTCGTAGACGCGAACGGCAATTACGTTATCGGCGCTAATCTTAAGTATGCTTTCCGGCACTGGATATCTTCTCTCAGCGTCATAAGCCGTCTGGTACTCCGGTGGGAATGAGCCCGTAGAGCCAACAAGCTTCCCGTTGATATAAATCTCGTCCACGTCATCAATAAAGCCCATTTGGAGTAAAAGCGATTTCCCTTTAACTGATGCGGGGCAATAAAAATGCTTCCTGTACCAGGCATAACCGTCGTAACCGTGGAAACCCTGGTCCTCCCAGGGACTCGGAGCATAGATCTCCTCCCAGGCTTTGTCGTTAAAGTCAGGGCGCGCCCATTTTTTGTCGTCGCCTATGGAAAACTTCCATTTCCCTTTAAGGCCGAACGCCTTCCATTGGCTCTCCTGACCGAAAGCATTTTGACTTAACATCGTCAGGACTGATGCCGTAATTACGAATAATTTTAATTTATTCTGTATCATAGAGGCTTAAAATATAATAATTCCGGAAATAATTCTTTTATTTATATTAAAATTATTTTCCCCGCATGTTATCGAGCGACATAGTTCAGTGAATCGGGAGAAACATATTCATTAAATATTGCGCTGCACATTCTTCTGACCCTGGAATCCGGGTCTTTTACTGAAAGGGATTCTATCATATCCATTCCTTCAGGGTCGCCTATTCTGAAAAGTGCCAAAGCAATGAGTATTTTTGTCGAAGCGTCGCTTTCCGACCTCATCTTCTCCAGAAGAGGTTTCACTGCCTCAGGCACCCTGTAGAGCCCGGCATAATAGATGGAGCTTCTGCTTAAGCCTGTGTTGTCAGATTCTATTCCCATTATGAGATTGCCGATGGCAGTCCTGTTTACAACTAAAGCTTTAACAGGGACTGAATTTGTCTGGGCAAAAGAGCTCGTGGAAGTTAAAAGTATCATAACCAGTAAAGCTGCGGCTAAAAGACTGCTGCTTTTCACTAATCTGCGTTTCAAAGTATTGCGTTTCATTTCGGGCCTCCATAAAGTGTTTAATTAGTTGATCTTTCTATCTGTAATCTACTAGTTAAGACGGCCTTAATCTGAAACAAGTTGTCATGGTTCCGTAAAGGTTTGTAAAAAATTGTCACAAGGGCAGGGAAATAGTGGATTATTGCTATTCAATCAAAAATAATTTAGCGGGGGTTATTTAGAAAACATTTTTGAGTCCGCTTCAGCGGACTTTCTCAGTTGAATAGCCACGAGCTTTAGCTCGTGGATGGGAGATTCCCAAAATAAATGAAAATCTACCCCAACAATTTGTAGCCCGTTCCGTGCACAGTCAGGATCACCTGCGGGTGCTCGTGATCTTCTTCTATCTTCTGACGCAGCTTTAAAATGAAATTGTCCACCGTACGCGTTGTAACCCTTTCTTCATAGCCCCATATGTTCTTTAACAGGTCGTCGCGGCTGACAACCCTGTTTTTGTGCTCGTAAAGATATTTTAATATCTCAAATTCCTTGTGCGACATCTGCACCTGGCAGCCGTCCGAAAAGGCGTTGTAGGAAGGGAAGTCAACTTCAAGCCTCCCGATCTTTGCCATGGCGGACGTCTTTCCTGAAGAGTTCATCCCGCCTCTTCTTAATACGGCTTTTACACGCGCAAGGAGCTCCATTAAACTAAATGGCTTTGTTATGTAATCGTCAGCCCCCATCTCAAGACCTCTGACTTTATCAATCTCTTCACCCTTTGCCGTAAGAAGGATTAGCGGCGTTGAAATTCCCTTTGTCCTGATTTTTTTGCAGATCTCAAAACCCGACATGTTTGGAAGCATCACGTCCAGCAGGATCAGGCTGTACTCATTTTCAAGTATCTTCTTTAAGCCCTCCATACCTTCTTCTGCCTGATCCACCTCGTAGCCCTCAAACTCAAGGTTGTCTGCAAGCCCCATCCTCATGTGGGCTTCATCTTCAACAATCAGAATTCTGGTCATACCATTTTCCTCAAATTTTGTTCTGTAATAGGAAAACTGAGCCTGAAAGTGCTTCCTTCACCAACGCGGCTTTTTACCGTTACTTTTCCCTTGTGCGCTTCCATTATGTGCTTTACCAGCGTAAGACCAAGCCCCGTACCCTTTACGTTATGTACGTCGCCCGTTGAGACGCGGAAGAATTTCTCAAATATCTTTTCCTGGTCTTCCTGAGGAATACCTATGCCTTCATCAATAACTTCAGCAAAAACATAATCCTCATCTTTACCCGTAATAACTTTAACAACTTTCTTCTCACTGCTGTACTTGGCGGCGTTATCAATCAGGTTAATTACAGCCTGACTTACGGCCTCACAGTCCAGCATAACCCGCGGCAGATCTTCCTTAGGCACAAATGAAAAGCTGAAGCCGTTATTTTTCATGTGGAATTTATATGTATTAAAAACTTCCTGAACCGCCCCGTTAAGATCGCTTTCCTTCAGATTGTACTTTTTCCTTCCCGCTTCAATCTGCGAAAAGCTCAGTATTTTATTTACTATGCGGCTTAAGCGCCCTGCCTCCTGACTTATTATGCCGTAATACTCTTTTTTCTTTTCTTCTGTTTTCACCCTCCCCATCTCAAGCGTCTCCGAAAACATGCTGATCAGGGCAAGCGGCGTTCTTAATTCATGCGAAACATTTGAAACAAAGTCCGACTTAATCTGCGCCAGGCGTATCTCTTTCTTTATGCTTCTAAATACCAGCCATATGCCTGCAATTAAAAGTACGTTAACTGAAATAACAAGTATAAGGCTTAAGCGGGACCTGTAGGAAACGAGTTCTTCAATTGTGGCGCCTTTAAGCGCTATGCCCAGGCTGTAGCCTGGAAGAAGCCATATGGGGCGCTTCTGCGTGGCTTCAGTCCTATATGCCGCATCCGTCCTGTAGACCGGCGTGTTTTCTCCTTTATATACAGAAATAAGCATCCTCCCGCCCGAGATCTCCTGAAGTTTGGGCCCCATTTTATTGCGCACAAAGTCCTCGGCGCTGATTCCGATGCCTGCAATTTTCCCCTCTGTGCCCTCCGGAATAAAAACCATGAGTCCCGTAAAATATCCCGGAAGTCCTGAAAGGGCTTCAATTTTTGTATATCCCCCGCGCTTATACGTATAAAGGCGTTTTATTTTCTGCCCGTTTTCGCCCAGTATTTTCTTAAGCCCTTCTTTTACTTCTTCCAGATTGCGCTTATCCTTCAGGCTGCCTAAAACTGAAAAATTGTTAAGTGTTATGTCATCTGCCGTAAAGATGAGGCTAATGGGATTTTCACTCTGAAGCTTTTCAACTGCGCTTTGGAAATTTTCCGGCTTCAGATCTTTTTCCAGGAGCCCAGAGTTGATCCTGCTTACCCAGTCGTTTGCAACGTCTTCGGTGTACTGGTTCACGCTGAAGAGAATAGCGTTCAGCTGATTAGTAAAAGTCTCTTCTATCAGCCCTTCATTTTCATTCACGCTTGAGAGCTCATAAACAGAGAGGAATACAACGGGGAGAAGTATTACAAGAATTAAGATGAGCGCGATTTTTTTTACGGGTTTATACATTATTTAGACTGATGTTCTTTATTGCCGGATAAAATAATAAAATGAGGATTATTTAACAAGGAGACGAATGATGCCGGGAAAGATTCCCGGCATCCCATGAATTTATTTTATCAGGTGCAGATCCTCTACCGGAAGCCTCGGCATGGCCTGCCCGTTATGCTCAATTATGAGCTTCATGTAATCCGCAAATTCCATTTCCTTTGCCCCGAATCCCAGTATTCCGGGCCTTAAGAAACTTAGGTCAAAAAGAGGCATCTGCGGATACTGTATAAATCTTATGTCCTTATCCTTCTCAATACCCGCTCTTTCCTTTGCTACCTTAATTGCCTCGTTGAGGCCTCCTATTATGTCCACAAGACGGAGCTTCAGGGCATCGGGACCCATCCATACACGTCCTTGCCCTACTGAATCCACGTACTCAGGCTTTAAGCGCCTTCCTTCGGCAACTTTTGTAATAAACAGGTCGTAGCTGTCTTTAATAATGTATTCAATTCTTCCTCTTTCCTCAGGCGTCAGCGCCCTGTCGGGAAGTCCCAGGCCCATAAAGGGGAGCGAGGCCCCGAAGCCCAGATCCGCATGGTCGCCTCTTTTTACAAAGTCCGTCGTAAAGCCCAGCTTTTCCGATAAGCCCCCGTTATAAACCCACGCGCCTATTACACCGATTGAGCCCGTAATTGTGTTAGGAGCCGAGACGATGGTATCGGCATACATTGAAAGCCAATACCCGCCCGATGCCGCAACGGCGCCCTGTGAAATAATAACAGGCTTCTGCTTCTTGTACTTCTTTATCGCCTCAGCAATATAGTCCGAAGCCATTGCGTCGCCGCCGGGGGAGTCCACCCTTATTACTATAGCCTTTACGTGCGGGTCTTCGGCGGCGCTTTCTACGTCCTTGACAAGCTTGCGCGCGTTAATTCCCCCGTCCATCGAAGTTGCCCCTATTGCATAGATTATTGCAATTCTTTCAAACTCACCCCACTTGTTGTCATCCGGAAGCTTATATTTTTCAAGCGATCCTGCCGAGACAAGCGGCCTTTTCGTCCCTTCAATTTTCTTTATCACCTCGCTTGAATTCTCCCAGCGGTCCAGAGTATCCACAAGCCCCAGTTCCATGGCTTCACGGGGAAGGAGGACAACTTTATAATTTACAATGCTGTCCACCTTTTCAGGGGATATCCCGCGCGCCCGGCTTATCCCGTCTCGCATAAGGTCGTAATAAACGTCAATCAGCCTCTGCCTCTGCTCACGGTCGGCTTCCGTCATATCCTCCCTCGAAAAGCTTTCCATGGCCGACTTGTACTTGAAAAACCTCAGCTCATCGAAGCCGATGCCTAACTTATCCAGTGTACCTTTATAAAAAGTTCTTCCTGCAATAAGCCCCTGAAAAGCCAGGTTTCCCAGAGGATCTAAAACAATCTTGTCTGCCGCGCTTGCAAAGTAGTAGTCTGCCATATCCGGGCGCTCCAGGAAAATCACCACCTTCTTGCCTGAGCGTCTGAAATCCAGAAGCCTTTCACGCAGCTCCCACAGCATTTCACCCGGCACCCGGAGCTCCGTGGCATTTAAGGCAATACCTTTAATTCCGGGATCCGTCTTTGCGGCGTTTATCTGACTTATTATGTCATAAAGCGTGTTGGATTCATCAAAGAACATGTAGCGCTGGTACTTAAGCTCTCCTTTAAGCGTAACATTTAAGTAATCTTTTGAAGGGAAAAGTGAGCTGAAAAAATTCCTGTCGTATGTCCCGACCCTTATTCCGTATGTATTATAGGCATGCGCCTGGTTGTCGTTATAGTGCGCCTGCCCCGAAAAGCCTATGTTTCCAAGTGAAAGCTGCAGGCCTGCGCTGAAGGCTTTTGTCTGGAAGTACCTGCCAGTAATCCTGAAGCCCGGTATTACTTCCAGGGCCGCCCCGGCGCTCCAGATTTCTTTCTTTCCTCTTATAATTTCAGTATTCCTTAAGACTATATCGGCAAAAAGCGTTATAAATTCATTTCCAAGCGGGCGGGCTGCAAGTTCAGTATATAATTCCTTGGTTGAATAAGTGGTGGAGACAATTCCTGAGGCCCCAAGCGATAGATACCTGGAAGGTCGTATGAGCATTCCGCCCCTTATAATTTTTGAGCGCCCGAAAAGATCAACGTCCCCGCCCGACCAGCCGTAACCCAAACCCAGGCTGAAGGCCCTGTTACCGAAGCCTAAGGAAACCCTGTAATCTGTAACCGAGTTGTCACCGACTTTATTGTGTATCATTCCCAGCCCCAAATTTCTTATGGCGCCGAAAAGCCCGTAGCGCTTAAAGTCGTTCCAGCGGCCTTGCTCATCCGACCAGTCGAACTCGAGCTCTGGGCCTTCAATATATGTTAAAATAGCCGGGTTATCGTAGCCCAGAAGGCCGTAGCGCATGGCGCCCGGCGAAGTGAGCAGAAAATCGGTCTCGACGTTAAATGTATTAAAACCCTGAGTGTTGGCGCCCTGTACGCCTGGGGCCTGCTGCTGGGCCGTAACTGCGGCTGAAGATAAGACCAAAAGAGCAAAAATTTTTAAAAATTTCATTTCTCCTCCCCGTGGCTAAATGCCGGTCGATATTTCCTTAAATTACACGTATAGACAATATAATATATCCCGGAAATTTATCGAATTATATTTTAATCCACATATAAGGAGGTGAAAACTGTAAGGTTACCTTATTGTCGCAATCAGCGACTGCTGCACGCGGAAAAGATCTTTGGGGTCCACCTTTATCTGACCTATGCTCTGCGTGGGTACAGCCGAGAGCTCGAAATACCTTCCCTTATAGGTA
This sequence comes from Ignavibacteria bacterium, assembly GCA_025612375.1. NCBI lineage: Bacteria > Pseudomonadati > Ignavibacteriota > Ignavibacteria > Ignavibacteria bacterium. The sequence goes on along the minus strand of JAAXKN010000002.1, from coordinate 3,576 downwards.
AATACTACAACCCTCACCGGTAGGCCTTCTGTGCCTTCGTATTCATAGGCGCCGAACCTCTTCTGGTTAAAATTAAAAAATTCATCCTCACGCGCTGCCTTGTAGCCCGCACCCATCCTGTTTATCTTCAGCTGGCGGCTGTAGTTAAGCGCAAATAAAAGCGAGTCTTCAACTGCCTGCGCCCTGAAAATGCTGTCGGCACTAAGCGCTACCAGGTTCAGTGTTGCGGAAAAATCGTCTCTGATCAGCCAGAGGTCTAAAGTTTTATTTTCACCACTTTCCGCCCTCGTCCACCCCCTCGGGATGCGGAAAGTAAGATCGCTTGAAGCTGAATAAACGGTATCGTTTGTAAGTGGATAATCGGCATTGGGGTACACTGCGCTTCCCACCCGCGATGGAGCGCATGAATTAAGAAGAAAAGGAAATGAAAAGACCGCCGGAATTACAGTTAGGCGGAAGAGTATTTTTAATATTTCCGGAAGTCTTTTCATCTTAAGATATTATTTACTTGCTCCCCTTAAGAACTTCGGGGATTCAAGCGTAAGCATTAAAGAAATCTTGTGCGAGTCGCCCAGAGCATCATCCTTTGCACCGCTGAAGTGCGCGAATGAGTAATCGATGCTGAGCTTTGGAAGACGCACGCCTGCGCCTACGGTAAAATCTTTTATGTCGTTGTAGCCCATACGGACTGCAACTACATCGTTGTAGCTGTACTCAAGTCCTCCCCTGAAGTCAAGGCTTACAGGCCCCACGTTCATCTGGCTTGCAAACCTGCGGTTCTCAAACCTCATGTCGAAACCCGCTGCAGGGGTAACTTTTCCGTAAAGAAAGTCAAATGTGTAAGCAACGCCCGTTTTGGCTGTCGGGGAAATAAGCTCGTTTGTACCGGTATTCCATGCAACAAGTGTTGTTGTAATATCCTGTACGTTTGCTCCCAGAGAAAGCCTGCTCGTGGGCTGGTAAAGAAGGCCCACGTCGAATCCGATGCCCATAGCGTTGTATTCGGCAAGGTCGCGCCTTATCAGTTTAACGTTTGCACCGTAATAAAGCTTGTCTGAGTGCCTTTTGGCAAAGGTAAAATAAAATGCCCAGTCGGCGTTGCTGAATTCCTTTACGCGCGAAGGGTCAATGTGAGCGTTTGGGCTGTAGATGTTGTAAATCACATTGCTGTTATTATTGTCATCTACCAGAGCCTGCCTTGTATCGGGAATGCCGTCAACCCCGAGGCGGATAATTGAAAGCCCGAAGCTCATATCCTCCCCGTAGGGAATGGCCGCTGAGGCGTAGTTATAGTTTACCAGGTTGCCGAAGTTCTGCGAATACATAAGCGAGATCTCGGGATAGTCTATCCTTGCCAGAGCCGCAGGGTTCCAGTAGCCCGCCGTAACATCATTTGCCACGGCTACGTAAGCTCCTCCCATTGCATTTGCCCTGCCCCCGACACCGATGGCCATAAATTCCCCGGCATACTTACCGATTTTCAGCTGGGCATGCGCCTGTGTAACGAACAAGGCCAGCAGAAAGACGGGAAGCAACATTTTTTTAAGCATTTATTTAACTCCAAACAAGTATTAATCGTGGCAATTTTGAACGAAAAAATTCAGAAATTAAGCGTGAAAATCAAGGTTAAATTGCTTCACCCGGATAGAGCAGGGCGGAGCGCTTCATTTGCTCCGCCCTTTTTATGAATTTAATCAACAGAAATCAAAGATTCATCGTATTCTTCAACTTTCTTAAACCCTAGGAGGTTCAATATAGTTGAAGCCACGTTGGAGAGACCCGCATTTTTGACCTCTGCCATTTTATATTCTCCCTGGTATTCAGGATCAAATATAATAAACGGCACGGGGTTTAATGTATGCGAGGTTTTAGGCGTTTTTACACCGTTTTTAACCGTAAACATTTCCTCGGCGTTGCCGTGGTCTGCTGTTACAAGTGCAATGCCGTGCAGCTCTTCCACTACCTTTAGGAGCTCGCCCACGCATTTGTCCACAGTCTCAACAGCCGTAATTGCGGCCTGCATGTCGCCTGTGTGGCCTACCATGTCGCCGTTGGCAAAATTAAGGCGCCCGAACTTATACTGCCCGGTCCTTAAGAGCTTTATTGTCTCTTCGGTGATCTCATTGGCCTTCATCCATGGAGCCTTGTCGAATGTAATCCTGTCGGATGGGATCTCCAGGTATTTTTCAAGCATTTCGTCAATGTAGCCCGAACGGTTGCCGTTCCAGAAATATGTAACGTGACCGAACTTCTGTGTCTCCGAAATGGCAAAGCTTGTAACTTTCTCGCCGCAGAGGTATTCGCTTACAGTGCATTCGATTTCAGGCGGTGAAACAAGGAAGTTCGATGGTATATGAAGGTCACCATCATACTCCATCATTCCGGCATAAAATACGTCAGGAATTCTTCCGCGGTCGAATGTATCCAGCGTCTTGTCTTCAAATGCCTTTGAAATCTCAATTGCCCTGTCGCCCCTGAAGTTATAGAACACAACCGCGTCGCCGTCTTCAATTTTCCCGACAGGCTTCTCATTTTCATCCACAACCACAAACGAATCCATATACTGGTCAGTCATCTTGGGGTCTTCATTGTAGAAAGCTGTAACGGCCTCTGTAGCCGATGGGAACTTTCTTCCCTCGCCGTGCACGTGTGCCTCCCAGCCGCGCTTTACAATCGACCAGTCGGCATTGTACCTGTCCATTGTAACATTCATTCTGCCGCCGCCCGAGGCTATCTTATAGTCGAAGCCGTTTTCTCCGGATATCTTCTTTAAGAGCTCTTCGGTGGGGTAGACATAAGTAAGTGCCGATTTTTCGCCCACGTCGCGCCCGTCTAAAAGTGCATGCACGCGCACTTTTCTAACGCCTTCGGCCTCGCAGTTGTGCAGAAGCGCAAAAAGGTGACGGATGTGCGAATGGACATTCCCGTCTGAAAGAAGCCCGATAAAATGAACCGTATGACCGCTTTTACCGATCTCAAGTATCTTTTTCCAGGTCTTTGACTTAAATATCGCACCGTTTTCAATAGCCAGGTTTACCAGGGCAGCTCCCTGTGCAAATACGCGTCCTGCTCCCAGTGCATTATGGCCGACTTCGCTGTTGCCCATATCGTCTTCCGAAGGCATGCCGACGGCCGGGCCGTGCGCCTTTAGCTTTGTTTTAAGAGGAATTGTCATCAGTTTATCTAATACGGGAGTTTTGGCCAGATAGATTGCATTGTTGTCAGCATCCTTTCCAAGTCCCATTCCATCCATTATTATAAGTAAAAGGGGGCCTTTTCTGCCGTGGAAATTATTCAGTCGTTCTAGTTTAAACGCCATTTTTATCCTTCATCTCTATTTATAAAGTAATTTTTAAAGATATTATACAATATAGATAATGAAGAATAAAGGCAAAAGAAGTTTCTGCGTATATGCCGCTCCCATTGTATTCATTAAATATCAATCTTGCCCCAAATCACCCAACATACGGAAAATTCCTTCCCATCGCCCTGTTTTGTCTTCCCGTTGAACGTCGAACGTTGGTAACTATTTAGGTAGTAGTCATAGTTAAAAAGGAATATCCCTTAAAGACAGCG